>JARRPZ010000039.1:0-19130 GCA_037382365.1 Gammaproteobacteria bacterium | reverse complement strand
CCGTCCACCAGGGACCCGTGCACCTTCTCCATGTTCTGGTCGAGGAAGCTGAAGCCGAAGATGCCGATCGCATCGGGATTCGCTTCCAGCTTCTGCACGATGAGGTTGTCGTTCTCGCCGGCCTCCACGTAGACACCGTCTTCGCGGATGGAGTGGCAGACGGTCTTGAACCGCGTCTCGTCGTTCTTCTTAATGGCGGCGATCCAGTCGAAGGTCTTGCAGCCGCCCTCCATGGCCAGTTCGACGAAAGCGTCCCGGGTTCCCGAGGTTGGCGGCGGTCCGAGTACTTCGATGCGGGTGTCCGGCAGATTCGCATCCACCTCGCTCCAGACCGTGTACGGGTTCGGTACCAGACTCTCTCCGCCATCCGGGTCCGGGACCTCCTTCGCCAGGGCGAGGAAGATGTCCCGTCGGGACAGCTTGTACTGTTCCGCACGCACCGAGTTCGCCATCACGATCCCGTCATAACCGATCTTGACCTCGACGACGCCGGTGACGCCGTTCTCCGCGCACTGCTGCAACTCGGAGGCCTTCACGCGTCGCGATGCATTCGTGATATCCGGATGGTCCACACCGACCCCGGCGCAGAAGAGTTTGAACCCGCCTCCCGAGCCCGTGGATTCCACTTTCGGCGTCCGGAACTGGGTGGTCTTGCCGAAACGTTCGGCGACGACCGTGGTAAATGGATAGACCGTCGACGAGCCGACGATGTAGATGTAGCTCCTGCCGCTCTGCGCGATAGCCGCGCCAGCCAGCAGCAGACCGAGTGCGATGCCGGCGACGGTTGCGATCCGGCCCGGAGCTATGCTTCTCTTTGTCACATCCTACTCCCGCAGTTGCTGCTCTCAGCGGTAGCGCAGAGCATACTGCGCCCATGTTACGGAAATATTGCAGACGGGTCCCGTCTGCAGTGTGGCAGGCAGGTAGATAAAGTATATTTTACAATTAGTTAAGAAGTTTTATTGATGTCCATTATCACTACCGGAGAGGATCTCGACGCGGCTTTCGCCGACGAGACGGTCCGTCTCGCCTGTGAGCTCATCCGTCGTCCTTCGGTCACCCCGGACGATGCGGGTTGCCAGAGGCTGATGGCGGACCGCCTGGACGCCCTCGGTTTCCGCATCGAGCACATGCGTTTCGGTGACACGGACAACCTGTGGGCACGCCGCGGCGACGCCGGCCCCGTATTGTGCTTCGCCGGCCACACGGATGTCGTGCCTCCGGGTGATCTCGCCGCATGGTCGACGGATCCTTTCGAGCCCGCTCTCCGCGACGGGCTGATCTACGGACGTGGCGCCGCCGATATGAAAAGCAGTCTGGCGGCGATGGTAGTGGCGACGGAACGTTTCGTGGCAGCACATCCGGAGCACGCGGGTACCATCACGTTCCTCGTTACCAGCGACGAGGAAGGACCGGCCCGGGATGGCACGCGTCGCGTCATCGAGTCGTTGCGGGAGCGGAAGGAGCGGATCGACTGGTGCGTCCTCGGGGAACCCTCGAGCCAGGAGCGTCTCGGCGACATCGTACGCAACGGTCGCCGCGGCTCCCTGAGCGGGATACTGAAGGTACGCGGTGTCCAGGGTCACGTTGCCTACCCTCAACTGGCCGATAATCCCATCCAACGCTTTGCGCCGGCACTCACCGAGCTCTACGCGACACCCCTGGACGACGGCAATGCTCACTTTCCGCCCACCAGCTTCCAGGTGGTGAACTTGCAGGCGGGCGTCGGTGCCCCGAACGTGACGCCCGGTGAACTCGATGCGCGCTTCAACTTCCGCTACTGCACGGAATGGACGCACGAGAGTCTCGCGGCCCACGTCGAGGCGATCCTGGATCGCCACGGTCTCGATTACGAACTGCGCTGGCACCTGTCCGGGGAACCCTTCCTGACCGAGGAAGGCGTACTGACCGACGCGGTGGCGAAAGCCGTCAGGGAGGAACTCGGCGTCAGCTGCGAACTCTCGACGGGCGGCGGGACATCGGACGGCCGTTTCATCTCGCCGGCCGGTGCGCAGGTAGTGGAATTCGGTCCGGTCAACGCCTCGATCCACAAAATAGACGAACACGTCCGTCTCGAGGACATTCCGCGGCTGACGAACGTCTACGAACGGATCCTGGAAGAGCTGCTCGTAACGGCCGGAACGGCCGGCGGGATCGCGTAGCCGCCCCGCCTCAGAGGCGACGTGCAGGCAGCCGGAGATTGGCGATCAGGCCGAACAGGCCCAGTAACAGCATGCAGATCAGGACCCAGGCAGGCATGCTGAGGCCCAGGAAGGACCATTTCAGCTCGGCGCACTCACCCGAACCGGTGAACACTTCCCGGATGACGTCGACGAGCGGCACGGTATCCAGCAGGTAGTCCAGTCCGGCGCCGCAGGCCGGCACCTCGTCGGGAGGCAGACTCTGTATCCAGACGTGTCTGCCGGCGATCGAAGCGCCGATGCCGGCCGCGACGACGATGAGCGCCGCCCACACCCGGCTGCCCCAGCCGGCCGGATTATGGAGTGCTGCCAGCAGAAAGAGGAGACCGAGGCCGATGGTCGCGACGCGCTGAAACACGCAGAGCGGACATGGTTCGAGCTGCAGCACGTGCTCGGCGTACAGCGCGAAACCCATCATGCCGGCGCAGGCGAGGAAGCCCGCGAAATTGGCATGACGGCGCGTAAATCTGCCGGTGGTCATGGGAACATCGGGGCTCGTGATCGGGCAGATCAGGCGGGCTGCTGCTCGTCCAGGGCATCGATATCCGTATGCCGGATGTCCTTGCCGTGCACCATGTAGATCACGTACTCGCAGATGTTCTTCGCATGGTCGCCGATACGCTCGAGGGCCCGCGCCGCCCAGGTTACGTTCATGACGCGCTTGATGCTCCGCGGGTCTTCCATCATGAAGGTCATGCACTGACGCTGGATGGTCTCGTATTCGTCGTCGACCTGTTCGTCCTCCTTGACCACGGTCAGCGCTGCGTCCACGTCGAGCCGCGCGAAGGCATCCATCGCGTGGCGGACCATCTGGCTGACCTGCCCGCCCATGTTCTTCAGTTCACGATAGGAGCCTGCCGGCCGGTCCATTTCGGCCAGCTTGGACGCGAGGAAGCCGATCTTCTCGGCCTCGTCGCCAATGCGTTCGAGATCCGTGATGGTCTTGATGATGGCCACGATCAGGCGCAGGTCGCTCGCCGTCGGCGCGCGGGTCGCGAGGATACGGCTGCACTCCTCGTCGATGCTGACCTCGAGATGGTTCACCTTGTAGTCGTCGTAGGCGACCTGCAGGCCCAGCTCACTGTCTCCGCTGACCACCGCCTCCACGGCCCGACCGAGCTGCGACTCGACCAGCCCGCCCATCGCGAGCACGTTGTTGCGCAGGTCCTCCAGGTCCTTGTTGAACCGGCGCGAAATATGATGGCCCAGATCCGTCGTCTGCATGTCCTCTCCTCCGTCCGGAGCCCGAAGCTTCCCTTATCGACGTCGCTTCGTTTGCTGCGGCAATGTGAATTGTAGCAGCAAGTCGACCCTTGCGACGATACACAGTTCATACATTTGCAATACATCGGCGATACAGCTCCGGGACGTACTCGCTCACCGTTCCACGACCTCAGCCGGCCACGGAATGCCCGCTGCGGCGCTCGCCCGACAGGTGCACCGTGTCGGCGCGCACGAGCCGGGAGACGGGGAAGTGACAGACGAACCGGCTGCCGCTGCCGAGCCGGCTCTCGACTTCCAGCGTCCCGTCGTGCCGCGCCAGGGCATGTTTGACGATCGCGAGTCCGAGGCCGACGCCGCCGTCGTCCCGGCTGCGACCCCGATTCACCCGGAAGAACCGTTCCGTGAGACGCGGGATGTCCTGCTCGGCAATCCCGACGCCGGTATCCTCCACGGTCAGCTCCGCACCGTCCGGCCCGGAGCGCCAGCCGAGCGTGACCCGGCCTTCCGCCGGCGTATAACGCAGCGCATTCGACAGGAGGTTGGTGACGATCGAGCGGATCTCCGCCGGATTGCCGAAGAGCTGTGCCCGGGAATCCAGCTGCAGCTCGACGGTCGGTCCGGAATCGCGGACGGCAGCTTCCCGGACGGCGTCCCGGAGCACGCCGCCGACATCGACCCGGGTCTCCGACGCCGCCGCAGATCCCGACTCGAGCCTCGAGAGTTCGAGCAGGCTGTCGAGGATTTCCTTCATGCGTGCCGCCTGGCGCTGCATCTCGGCAATCGGACGCTGCCAGTCCTCGGGCACCTCCGAATCATCGACCATCGCCTCGAGATAGCCGCCGATCACCGTCAGCGGAGAACGGAGTTCGTGGGAGGCATTCGCCACGAAGTCGCGCCGCATGCGGGCGAGGCGCGTCTGCTCGGTGATATCCCTGACCAGCAGTAGCCTCTGCCCCTCGCCGTAGGGCACGATGCGGCAGGCGAGCCACTCGTCCTCGCGCAGCGGCGAGGGAATCGTCACGGCGGCCGAGTAATCCCCGGAACGCAGATAACTCACGAATGCCGGATGGCGGATCAGGTTGTCGATGCGCTGTCCCTTGTCCCGTCGCGGGCGCAATCCGATCAGCCGCTCCGCCGCGGAGTTGTAACGGGTGATCTCCGAATCCTGGTCGAGCACGATACCGCCATCGGGCATGGCATTCGTCGACGCCCGGATTTCCTTCAGCGTCCGGTGGTGGCGGCGCTTGTGCTTCTTGGCACGTTGCTTGAGGTAATTGATCCGGGCCAGCACCTGGGGCCAGATCCCCGTCCCTTCCGGGACCGTGATGCGACTCCGTGTCCGCAGTTCGCGCTCCAGGCGGAACAGACTGTTGAAGTGTACCGCGATCACCGCCACCGCCCCCACGAAACCGCCGAAGGTCGCACTGCCGTAGAGCCAGCCGATGACCAGACCGAGGCCGATCATCCCCCCCGCTTTCAGCAGCGCATCGATCCACGCGGAAGGCATCAGATACCCCTGGCCGAAAACCGGTAGCCGGCACCCCGCACCGTCTGGATGTAGCCTTCCGCGTCCCGTTCCGACAGCGCCTTGCGCAGACGGCGGATGTGCACGTCGACCGTGCGCTCCTCGACGTAGACGTTTGCGCCCCAGACACGATCCAGCAGCTGGGCGCGACTGTAAACACGCTCGGGATGCGTCATGAGGAACTTGAGAAGCCGGTACTCGGTCGGGCCGAGCTGGATTTCCTCGTCATTCACGGTCACACGGTGGCCGGCCATGTCGAGCTCCAGGTCATCGACGGTGACGATCTCGTCTCCCGCCATACCGGAACGGCGCAGCACGGCATTGATGCGGGCGATCAACTCCCGGGAAGAGAACGGCTTGGTCACGTAGTCGTCGGCGCCGCCCTCGAGACCGCTCACCTTGTCCTGCTCTTCCGCGCGTGCCGTGAGCATGATGATCGACAGGTCTTCGAATTCCGAGTCCCGCTTCAGCGAGCGTGTCAGCTCGAGTCCGCTCATGTCCGGCAGCATCCAGTCGATGATCGCCAGCTCCGGTCGACGATCGGCCAGCATCTCGCGCGCCTGGCGACAATCCGCGGCCTGGTCGACTTCGAAGCCGGCCCGGGACAGATGGAAAGCGATCATCTCCCGGATCGGAGCCTCGTCCTCGACTACCAGTATCCTGCGCCCAGTCGTCATGTCCGCTCCATGGAGGGCGATTAGAACAAGTGTACATTACAGGCCTGTTACGGCCCTGGCTGCGCGACGCGCTTGCGGAGGTACAGCGGCTGAGCATCCCGCGGCGGGACGGTGTCACCGGCCGCGAAACGCGGTGCCGCCAGGCGGGCCACCTCCTGCGCACGGGGGTGCATGAGCCCGGTGTGGGTCGCCGACCCGGGCATCGCCTCCGACATGAAGGCATAACGCGACCAGGCATCCCCCGCAAGCCACCACTCGCCCTCCCGGGGCACTGCCTCCGGGGGGACGAGACAGTCGGCGGATACGGTCTCCAGGCCGGCGCCCGCGCGTCGGTACGCACCGGCGTACACCTCACCCATGCGGGCATCCCGAGCCACCAGAATGCACTCCGCGCCTGCATCCGCCGCCGCGAGAGCCAGCGCCGCGAGCGACGACACCGCGACCAGCGACAGTCCTGCACCGAGGCCCAGACCCTGCGCCGCCGACACCGCGATCCGCACACCCGTGAAAGAGCCCGGGCCCGCACCGAAGGCGATGCCGTCCAGCGCGTCGAGTCGCAGGTCCGCTTCGGCCAGCAAGCCGCGGATCATCGGCAGCAGCAGTTCCACATGGCGTCGCGGCTGTTCCTCATAGCGTCCGGCAACCTCGCCGTTCAGCCACAGGGCCGCCGAGCACGCATCTCCGGATGTCTCCACGGCCAGGATCTTCACGACACCGCTGCCTCCGCCGTGCCTTCGAACGTTGCGTAGAAAGAAGCCAGCTCGTCCCGCTCGTCGGTGACCGCCATCGGCGCCAGCGCCTCGAGGAAAAGCGCCCCGTAGCGCCGGCTGCGGATGCGCGGATCGCAGAGCACGACGACGCCGTAGTCGTCGTGGTCGCGTATCAGCCTGCCCGCCCCCTGCTTCAGGGACAGCACGGCCTCGGGCAGCTGATGTTCCATGAACGGATTACCGCCTCGGCGACGGATGAATTCGGTGCGCGCCATCAGCAACGGATCGCCGGGCGAGGTGAACGGCAGCTTGTCGATCACCACGCCGGTCAGTGCCGAACCCCTGACGTCGACGCCTTCCCAGAACGTGGAGGTACCGAGCAGGACGGCGTTGCCGGCCGCGCGGAAACGTTCCAGCAGATCTCCGCGGGGCGCCTCACCCTGCACCAGCAGTTTGCGATCCGCCAGTAGCTCCGCACGATCCCGCCACCAGTCGGCGGCGATGCCGAGCGCGCGGTAGCTGGTAAAGAGAAAGAACAGGCCGCCGCCCGTCATGCCCAGCAGCGGCGCGGCCGCACTCATTGCGGCTTCGGTGTAGCCTGGCGCCGCCGGCGCCGGCAGGCCGCGCGGAAGATACACCCGCGCCCGCTCGCGCAGCCGATACGGGCTGGGGAATTGCAGCGTCCGGGCGTCGTCCAGTCCCATTCGTCCGAGAAAATGACCGAAGTCCTCGCCCACGGCCAGCGTCGCCGAGGTGAATACCCACGCGGCCGCACTCATATCTATAAGTGCCCGCAACCTCGGAGCCACGTCCAGCGGCGTGAGGTGAAAACGCACGGAGCGGCGGCTCACATCGAACCAGTAGAGACCGGCCTCCTCGTCCGAATCGGTCGCTGCGGTGAGACGCGCATGCAAGTCGTGCAGCTGCTCGGAAAGAGCTTCCGCCTCGGCGGACTCGCCGGCGACATCGGCCAGGGCGGTGACGAGATCGCCCAGCGCGGCCCGAAGCGACGCGAGTGGTTCGTGGAGGACACCGACCTGAGCGCCGAGTTCGTAGCGGCCGGGTTCCGAAGGTGCTGCGGCCACCACGTTTCGCACCGCGATCGTCGCCTCCCCGATCGCCTCTCTCAGTCCGCTGCCACCGAGGGCCAAGCTGGCCGCCGCCAGGTCCTGGAGCAGATTCTCCGCCTGTCGGGATCCGCCGGAGATACCGAAGAACCGGGTCGCGAGATCCGGGATCTGATGCGCCTCGTCGAGGATCAGCGCCTCCACACCCGGCAGGAAATCGACAAAGCCCTCCTCTTTCAGCGCAAGATCGGCCAGCAGGAGATGATGATTGACCACCACCACGTCGGCCTTCTGGGCGGCGCGGCGCGCACGGACCACGAAGCAGTCGTCGAAGAATGGACACTTCTGGCCGAGGCAGTTCTCGCTGGTCGAGGTGACCAGCGGCCACACCCCGGACTCCTCTTGTATCGCGACCGCCTCACGCCGGTCGCCGCTGCGCGTCTCGTGACGCCAGCGCTCCAGATCGGCCAGCTCACGACCATAGCGGGCGGCTGCCGATGTACCGGCGACCTGCTCGAGTCGATACAGGCAGAGATAGTTCGCCCTGCCTTTCAGCAACGCCGTCGATACCGGTCGGCCGATGGCTCTGGTCACCGTCGGCAGATCACGATGGTAGAGCTGATCCTGGAGCGCGCGGGTCCCGGTGGATATGATCGTGCGCCTGTCGCTGGCGAGCGCCGGGATGAGATAGGCGAAGGTCTTGCCGATGCCGGTACCCGCTTCGACGACCAGCGGATCTCCCGCGTCGAGCGCTTCAGCGACCGCCTCCGCCATCATCCCCTGGGCGGGTCGCGGACGGAAGCCCCCCAGGGTCGCACCCAGCGGGCTCTCGGGCCCGAGGAGATCGCGGAAGCTCTGCATGGACGCAGACTATACCCCCAGCGAAGCGGCCACTGCACCCGGCACTTCGTGCGGGACTCACGGTGAAAGGCACCCGCCCTCTCGCGCAGATCAGGGCCCGGATTCGGCCGCATCGCTGCCGCCGGCCCCCCCGGCCTGGTCCGGCTTCCGGTCCCGCCGCGTTGAGAAAAATTTATTTGCGCATCTTCAACGGGTTACGTGCGCCCGGACGGACGATCGGGAGCGGCACTGGCGGGCTGGAAATTCGGCCTCGAGATGCTTGACAAGCGTCCTGACATGGCTTATTGTGCATCGCAACAATGATGCAGCGCAGCAACCCAGGAGGAGCTAAATGAACATCAATGTTGAAAACATCTTCAACCGTGCCGCGGAAGATGCCCGGGGCCGGGTAGAGTCGGTTATTTCAGCAGCCCAGGACGGCGTCGCGCGCGCTGGTGTACGGGTTACGCAGCGGTAGACGCGGGTGCGTCGGATCTCCGACATGACCCTGCGCCTTGCGAACATCTCGCACAAGGCGACCGAGAAGCTGGTCAAGCACCAGACGAAGACTGTCGAGTCCACCCTGGACGCCGCCGGTGCCCGTCTGAAAGCGGCCGCACGGGCGGAGAGCCTGAGCGCGCTGGTCAAGACCCAGGCGAACCTGCTCCCGGCCACGACGTCGCGCATCGTCGACAACCTGCGTGGTACCTACACGATCATGGGCGACGCGGCCGAGGACGTGGGTGAAGTCGTCAAGAACACGGTCACCAACTTCCGCGAGGAAGCGGTGGAGCCGGTGAAGAAGACGGCCAAGAAGAAGGCCAGCAAGGCGAAGAAGAAAGCCGCGAAGAAGACCCGCCGGACGGCGAACAAGGTCGCCAAGAAGGCACGTAAAGTCCAGACCCGGGGTACCCGCGCAGCCGCGTGAACCTGAACGGTCGTCTGAACGGACGACGGTCTGAGCTGACCACGGACGCCGCCGGATTTGCATAATCCGGCGGCGTTTTTTGTTGGTCGTCCGGCACCGGACACCCCGGGGCTGCACTCGCCGGTTACGCAGGTATAATACCCGCCCCCTACCAGACCGGATCCCGCAGCCGTCAGTCCGAGAGAGCACGATGACCACGACTTTGAAGAGCCTCAATGACTGGGTCGATGAGGTGGCCCGCCTCACCCAGCCCGACGACATCTACTGGTGCGACGGTAGTGACAGTGAATACGAACAGTTCATCGGCCGCATGCTCGAAGCCGGCGACCTGGTCGAGCTCAATCCGGACTCCTATCCGAACTGCTATCTGCATCGCTCCGACCCCTCTGACGTCGCCCGTGTCGAACACCTGACCTTCGTCTGCACCCGACGCGAGGAGGACGCGGGTCCGAACAACAACTGGATGAATCCCGAAGAAGCGCATCGCAAGCTGGATGCCCTCTTCGAAGGATGCATGCGCGGCCGCACGATGTACGTCATCCCCTATTGCATGGGACCGGTGGAGTCACCTTATTCGCGCTGCGGTGTCGAGATTACCGACAGCCCCTACGTAGTCGCCAACATGAAGCTCATGACCCGCATGGGCGATGCCGCACTGCGGCGCATCGAGCGAGACGGCACCTTCGTGAAGGGCATGCACTCCATCGGCGACCTCGACCCGGACAACCGTTACATCATGCATTTCCCCGAGGAACTCGCCATCCGCAGCATCGGCTCCGGTTATGGCGGCAACGCCCTCCTCGGCAAGAAATGTCATGCCCTTCGTATCGCCAGCTGGCAGGCGCGCCAGGAAGGCTGGCTGGCAGAGCACATGCTGATCGTCGGCGTCGAGAGCCCCGAGGGCGAGGTGCATTATCTCGCCTGCGCATTTCCCTCCGCCTGCGGCAAGACCAACCTGGCCATGCTGATCCCGCCGGCCTCGCAGCCGGGCTGGAAGATATGGACCCTCGGCGACGACATCGCCTGGCTGCATCCGGACAGTGAAGGCCGTCTTCGGGCGATCAACCCGGAGGCCGGCTATTTCGGGGTCGTGCCGGGCACGAATGCGAAGACCAACAAGAATGCCTACGACATGATCCACCACGACACCATCTTCACCAATGTCGCGGTGACGGCGAACGACGAGCCGTGGTGGGAAGACAAGAAGAGCGGCGAGCCTGCCGTGGACTGGCGCGGCCGGGATTACGATCCGGAACACGGCCCGGCGGCGCATCCGAACTCCCGTTTCACGGTATCGGCGACGCAGAATCCGAGCTACTCGTCGCTGGCCGAGGCGCCGGAGGGAGTCCCCATCTCCGCCATCGTCTTCGGCGGGCGGCGACGCGAACTCGCGCCCCTCGTCTACGAAGCGAAGGACTGGCGTCACGGCGTCCTGGTGGGTGCGAGTGTCGCCTCGGAGACGACGGCCGCGGCGACCGGCAAGGTCGGTGTCGTCCGGCGCGATCCGATGGCGATGAAGCCCTTCTGTGGCTACAACTTCGCCGATTACTGGGCCCACTGGCTCTCGTTCGCCGACAAGCCGCTGCAACTGCCGAGGATCTTCCACGTCAACTGGTTCCGCCGCGACGGCGACGGCCGCTTCCTGTGGCCCGGCTTCGGTGAGAACCTGCGTGTGCTCAGGTGGATCATCGATCGCTGCGAAGGCCGAGCCGATGCCGTGGAGACACCCATCGGATTCCTGCCGCGCCGCGCCGACATCGATACCGACGGTCTGGACATCGATCCGGCGGTCATGGATGCCCTGCTCGCCATCGACCCGGCGCAGTGGCTGAGCGAGATGGAATCGGTGGGCGAGTACCTGCGCTCCTACGGTGACCGAGCGCCGGAACGCCTGCTGAGCGAGCACGAGTCGGTGATGGAGAAGCTCGCGAAAGCGTCCTGAGGTCCCCCGGCCAGGGCCGCTCAGTGGACGAGCCGGTAGTGGATGGCGCGCGCGCTGCCCGGTCGCGCGACGCGGCCGAGTCCGATGATCCCCTCACCGGTCAGCTCGACGGAGTCTCGACGCACGAACGTCTCGTCACCACCCGCCGTCTGCA
Organism: Gammaproteobacteria bacterium; assembly: GCA_037382365.1. Lineage (GTDB taxonomy): Bacteria > Pseudomonadota > Gammaproteobacteria > Steroidobacterales > Woeseiaceae > Lentisalinibacter. The sequence goes on along the minus strand of JARRPZ010000039.1, from coordinate 7,862 downwards.
CGAAGCTGCCGTTCGTGCTTTCGTCCACCAGGAAATAGCGATGGCGGCGTTTCTCCACCCGCGCATGAAAGCGTGATATCAGATTTCCCCTGACGACGACATCGTTCTCGTCGGCACGTCCCAGGGACAATGCGGTCCGTTGCCCGTCCATGACCAGTTCGTCGCCTTCGTAGGCGAGCACCAGCCGCGCCGGTTTCTCGCCCAGATGCTCCTCGAACGCGAGGCTCGGCAGCATGCTGGTGGCCTCCTCCGGCTGCCAGAGCACCTCGTAAAGTGCTACTTCGTCCCGCTTGCCCTTAACCGTCGCGACGTCGATCTGCCGCACCAGCGACTGCCATTCGTCGTCGAGGTGCTGCACTGTCGTGTCCGTGGTGATGATCTGGCCGGCCTTCGCCTGAGACGTCATGCGGTTGGCCGTGTGCACGGCCGCACCGAAGATATCCCGGTCCTCCTTCACCACGGGGCCGAAGTGACAGCCGATCCGTATCGAGACCGGGTAGCCGTCATCGAGCAGTTCGTGGTTACCGCTGATCCGCTTCTGCATCATCGCCGCGGCGCCGATCGCGCCATCCGCCGTCGCGAACGTGGCCATGATCTCGTCGCCCATCGTCTTGATGACGGTACCGCCGAATTCCTCCGTCGCCCGCTTCATGATCGCGAGGCACTCCGCCACCGCTTCCCGGGCCCGATCGTCACCGAGGCTCTCGTACATCTGGGTGCTGCCCACGACGTCGGCGAAGAGGATGGCGAGTTCAGCGTCTGCGGTCATTCACTATCCGAACGCCAGCAAGGCCGGCAGGATACAGGCGGAATCTCCAGCGGTTTCTGTTCCGATTATACGCAGAGCCGGAGATCGGACACACCCGTTGTGTCGGACCGGCCCTCGCCGGTCATGTCGGGCCGGACTCCCGGAGAGAGGGGCTATTTCTCGGCGACGATGTAGACGATCCATGCGGGATCGGGCTCGCCCTCCGATTCCGGCGTAAATTCGCCATTGCCCTCGCCATCCTCGTCTTCGCCCTCCCAGTACACCGTCACCGTACTGAATCCCGCCTCGGACAGGATTTCCCGGATCTCGGGCAGGGTCCAGAGACGCCATTCATAGGTGAAGGCCTTCTTCAGTCGCGAACCGTCCGGAAACTTGAAGTGGATGTGGCATTTCATATAGCCGGTGACGGGATGGTATTCGGCCTGATCCCAGACGTAGGTGAAGTCGTCGTGTTCCGTCTCCTCCTTGATGACGTCCATGGTCTCGGAACCGCCGAAGGCATCCAGGAACAGGATTCCGTCGTCCGCCAGGCACTCGCGACAACGCTCGAAATAGCGCCGCATCTCGTCGCGGGTGTCCAGGATGAAGTAGCTGAAGTTGAAAGCGCCGATGAGATCGACGATACCGGAATTCGCGGTCAGCACGTCGTCCTCGATGAGGGTCACGCGTTCGCGCTCGTCATGGGTGAGATGGGAGAGTCGGTGCTCCCTGCCCCAGGCAAGCACCTCGGGATCGATATCGACACCGACCGCCCGTTGATTGCCGCCCCGCTTGACCCACTCGCAGCAGGCGCTGGCGGTTCCGCAGAAATCCTCGCGGAAACTCAGCGGTTCGCGGCCGCGGAGTTCTTCGAAGGTGTCCAGGAGGAAATCCACCTCCACTTCCACGTCCTGTACCGACTCCTCGTACAGTTCGTGCCGGTCTGCCAGTTCGGCCATCTTCTGCTTGCGCCGCGCTTTCGCCATGGGTGATGTGTTCCTTTGCGGGACCGATCGTGTGTCGTGCCGTCGGCGGATTGTATCGGCTGCCGGTGTCAGCGGCCATGCGAAAGTGCGGCTCCCTTTCGGTACAATTCCGGCCCGTCGCCCGGAGGAACCCGAAGATGCTACTGCCCAGGCCGATACACCGCGCAGGGATGAAGGCCCTGATCTGTCTTCTAGCGACGGCTGCGGCGTCCGCGCACGCCGGACCGATCCCCGACGAGTTGCGCGCGAGCGCGGCCGCCCTGAGAGACAGCGCTCTCGAGGGCTCGCCCGCCTACGACATCGTCGAGTCGCTGACCATGGAGATCGGCCCGCGCCTGGCCGGATCCCCCGGCGATCGGGCCGCGGTCGCCTGGGCCGTCGACAAGCTCCGGGAGCTCGGCCTGGAGAACGTACGCACCCAGGAGGTCGAGGTGCCTCAATGGGAGCGTGGCACCCTCGAAGTCACGCTGAGCGGCACCAACCCGATGCAACTCGCTGCCACCTCGCTCGGCGGCAGCGTCGGCACCCGCGCATCCGGCATCGAGGCGGAGGTCGTGCGGGTCGAAAGCCTCGAGGACCTGCAATCACGCGGTGCGGAACAGATCACCGGTCGCATCGTCTTCATCGACCGCCGCATGGAGCGCGCGCGGGACGGCAGCGGCTACGGACGAACCGTGCCGATCCGGCTGTATGGCGCCAGGGAAGCGGCGAAACTCGGCGCCCGGGCCGTCGTCATCCGCAGCGTCGGCACGAGCGAGAACCGCGTCCCGCACACGGGGACCCAGATCTACGACCTCTCGGTGCGCCGCATCCCGGCGATCGCACTGGCCGCCCCGGACGCGGATCTCCTCGCATGGCGCATCGCCACGGGCGAGACACCAAGCCTGCGCATCCGTTCGACGGCACGGCAGCTCCCGCCGACGACCTCGGCCAATGTCATCGGCGAGATCCCGGGCCGTGTAGCGCCTGACGAGATCGTGCTCCTCGGCGCGCATCTCGACTCCTGGGATCTCGGCACGGGCGCCATCGACGACGGTGCCGGCGTCGGCATCGTCGCCGCCGCCGCTCACCTCATCGGCCGACAGGACATGGCGCCGCGACGCACGATCCGGGTCGTGCTGTTCGCCAACGAGGAATTCGGCCTGTCCGGCGCGCGGGAATACCGCCGGATGAGCGACCAGGAACTGGCCGCCCACGTCATCGGCATCGAGGCCGATTTCGGCGCGGCGCCCGTGTGGCGATTCTCGTCCCGCGTGGCACCGGCGGCGCTGGACCTGATCGCCGGTATCCAGGAGTTGCTGGCGCCGCTCGGCATCGAATACGGTAACAACGAAGCCGGCGGCGGCGCGGACCTGAGGCCGCTGCGCACCGGAGGGATGCCCGTCCTCTCCCTGAGCCAGGACGGCACCCATTATTTCGACTACCACCACACGGTGAACGACACCATCGACCGCATCGATCGCGAGGAGATCAACCAGAACGTGGCCGCCTACGCTACCGCGGCATGGACCGCGGCCAACCTGGAACGTGACTTCGGTCGCCTCGCCGTCGAGCCCCGCGAATCCCGCTGACGACCGGCATCGCCGGCCAGTCCCACACCCGAAACCACGGATGTGCCCATGAAAAAGATGCTCTCTTCGATAGTTCTTGCCACGCTGCCCGCCTTCGCCGCTACGGTTTCGGCGGAGACACTCATGCTCCGCTACCCGGATGTCCATGGCGATCGCATCGTCTTCACATACGCGGGCGATCTCTGGATCGCCACCACCAAAGGCGGGCAAGCGCGCCAGCTGACCAGCCATCCCGGCCTCGAGTTCTTCGCGGAGTTCTCTCCGGGCGGCCGCGAGATCGCCTTCACCGGACAGTACGACGGCGCCGAGCAGGTGTACGTCATGCCGACCAGCGGCGGCGAGCCGCGCCAGCTCACCCACTATCCCTCCCAGGGCCCGTTGCCGGCGCGCTGGGGCTACGATCACCTCGTGCAGGGCTGGAGCCCGGACGGCCAGCGGATCCTGTTCCGCTCCCTGCGCGATGCCTGGGGACTCGGCGACGGCCGCCTCTTCACGGTGAAAAAGAGCGGCGGTCTGCCGGAGCCGCTGCCGCTGCCGCGAGCCGGTGCCGCGACTTTCGCCGGCAGTCAGGATCGTATCTTCTACTCGCCCCTGATGCGCGACTTCCGCACCTGGAAACGCTACCAGGGCGGCTGGGCCCAGGACCTGTACCTGCTTGACATCGCCGAACGAAAGGCGACGCAGATCACCGATCACGCGCGATCGGACCGGGATCCGATGTGGATAGACGGTGTCGCCTATTTCGCCTCGGATCGTGACGGCCGTTTCAACCTTTATCGTCACGACCCTTCGAGCGGGAAGACGACGCAGCTCACCCGTCATACCGACTCGGACGTGCGCTGGCCGGGTACCGACGGACGCCGCTGGATCGTGTACGAACTGAACGGCGCTCTCCACCTGTACGATACCGAGGCCGACAAGGACCGACGGCTGACGATCACCGTACCGTCCGACCAGGTCCCGGCCCGGCCACGGCAGGTCGATGTGGCCGGCCAGATCGAGAGTTTCGCCCTCTCGCCCCGCGGTCGCCGGGCATTGTTCGTCGCCCGGGGCGACCTTTTCAGCGTGCCCGTTGAAAAGGGCGTCACGGTCAACCTCACGGGGACTTCCGACGCTCATGAACGGGAGGTCGCCTGGTCCGCCGACGGGAGCCGTATCGCCTACGTCTCCGACGAGAGTGGCGAGGAAGAAGTATACGTACGACCCTCCGGTGGCGGGGAAGCCGTGCAGGTATCGGCCGGGTATCGCACACGTTACAGCGCACCGGTCTTCTCACCGGACGGGAAGCGACTCGCCTGGCACGATGCCAGCGGTCGCATCTTCGTCGCCCGAAGCGATGGCCGCGGCAAACCGGTCGTGGCCGCCGACGAGGCCCAGGGAGATTCCGACGATTACGCCTGGTCGCCGGACGGGCGCTGGCTGGCGTTCAGTCTGAGCGAACCCTCCGGCCTGCGCTCGATCCACGTCTGGGATTCCGAAGGACAGAAGCGGCATCGCATCACCGACGAGTTTTTCAACGACCGCACGCCGGCCTGGTCGCCGGACGGGAAGACTCTCTACTTCCTCGGTGATCGCATGTTCCAGCCACAGATCGGGAGCCGGGAGTTCAACTACACCCTCGTCAACGAAGTGGGCATCATCGGGCTCGCGCTGTCCGAGGACGCGGAGGATCCCTTCGGTCCGGAGGACGCGGATCCCGTCATCGCAGAGGAAGCGACCGACGACGACGGCGAGAGCGCGGCAGACGAAGAAGCCGCCGAAACGCCCGAGGTCAGCATCGATTTCGACGGCCTGTCCGAGCGCTATTTCCGCGTGCCCGGCATCACGCCGACCAATATCCAGGCGCTGGCCGTGACCGGCGAATACATCCATTATGTCGTGGCCGAACCGTTCTTCTATGGTCGCGAACCTCTCGAACAGCCTCGCCTCATGGTCTACAGCCTCGAAGACCGCGAGTCGAAGGAACTGGCGGGTGGTCTCATGGCTGCGAGCATGTCGCCCGACGGCGGCTTCGTCATGATCCAGGGCAAGGATGGCTACCGGGTCTACGACGTTTCCAAGGGTGCGGAGCAGGAAGCCAAACCAGTCGCCACGGACAAGCTCGTGGCGGACATCGACCCGCGCGAGGAATGGCGCACGATCTTCGCCGAAGTCTGGCGGCGCTTCCGGGACTATTTCTATGTCGAGAACATGCACGGTCTCGACTGGCAGGCGGTGCGCGCACAGTACGAGCCATTGCTAAAACATGTCTCCCACCGCTCCGATCTCAATTACCTGATCGGAGAAATGATCGCCGAGCTTAACGCGTCCCATGCCTATGTCGCGGGCGGCGACGAGGGGCTCGCGCCGCGGCCCAACGTGGCGCTGCTGGGTGCCCGATTCGAACTCGATGCCGCCGCCGGCCGCTACCGTATCGTCCGCATATTCCCGGGCGAGAATGACAGCGATCGCTACCGATCGCCTCTCACCGAAGTCGGCATCGACGTGCAGGAAGGGGATTATCTGCTCGCGGTGAACGGCCGCGAACTAACCGCCGGGACGAATCCGTACGAATTGCTGGCCGTGCCGGCGGGACAGCCGGTCCGTCTGACGGTCGGCTCGAGCCCCGACCCGGACGACGCCCGTGCGGTCCTCGTCGAACCGCTCGCCTCGGAGTCGGATCTGATCTATCTCGACTGGGTCGCGGAGAATCGACGCAAGGTGGCGGCGGCCACCGATGGACGCGTCGGCTACCTGCACATCCCGGACATGGGGGCCAACGGCATCCGTGAGTTCATCAAGTGGTATTACCCGCAGATCCGCAGGGACGGCCTCGTCGTCGACGTGCGCTCCAACGGCGGCGGCAACGTCTCCCAGATGCTCATCGAGCGTCTTCGCCGCAACGTACTCGGCATCACCTACGCCCGGCACTACGATCGCCCGGGCACCTACCCGGCCGTCGTCTTCCCGGGTCATCTCGTGTGCCTGATCAACGAGACCTCTGCCTCCGACGGCGACATTTTCCCTTGGATGTTCCGCGAGGCCGGACTCGGACCCCTCATCGGCAAGCGGACCTGGGGCGGCGTCATCGGCATCACCGGCCACGGACCGGTCCTCGACGGCGGCAGCGTCTTCGTGCCCCAGTTCGGTTACGCGAATGCCGAGGGCGAATATGACGTCGAAGGCGAAGGGGTGAGCCCGGACATCGAGGTGGAGAACGATCCCGTCGCATTGCTCGAGGGCCGCGACCCGCAACTGGAGCGCGGCATCGCCGAGGTGATGCAGAAGATCGCCGCCGATCCGCCGCGCATCCCCTCCCGCCCGGCGGATCCGGTACGCACCGACTGACGGAAGCGAAGCGGATCAGGCCGCGCGCGGCAGCGCGGAGAGCGCCTCTTCGACGACCTCGATGCCGGCGTCGTCGCGGTGAGCGTTCTCGCTCAGCGTCCGCCGCCACTGCCGGGCACCCGGACACGCGGCGAACAGACCGAGCATGTGACGCGTGACGTGATGCAGGCGTCCGCCGTTCGCGAGATGGTTATCGATATAAGGGAGCATGCGCTGCACCACCTCTCGCCGGTTCGCCGGCGCATGCTCCGGCATCCCCAGTTCGCGCTCGAGTTCCGCGAGAAGCCAGGGCGTGTGATAGGCGGCGCGTCCCAGCATGATCGCGTCGACCTGTTGCAGATGCTGACGCGCCTGCTCCACCGTCGTGATGCCGCCGTTGATTACGATACGAAGCGCCGGATGGCGCTCCTTCAACCGATAGACCCGCTCGTAGTTGAGCGGCGGCACCGTACGATTCTCCTTCGGGCTCAGTCCGGCGAGGACGGCGATACGCGCGTGAACGACGAATTCCGTGCAGCCGGCCGCCGCCACCGTCTCGACGAAGCGCAGGAAGAACGCATCGCTGTCCTTGTCGTCGATACCCAGGCGGGTCTTGACCGTGACCGGAACGGCGACCGCATCCGCCATCGACCGCCAGCACTCAGCGACGAGCGCCGGACGATCCATCAGACAGGCGCCGAACCGACCGTCCTGCACCCGGTCGCTCGGGCAACCCACGTTGATGTTGACGGCGTCGTAACCGGCCTCCTCGCCGAGTCTGGCCGCCACTGCCATCTTGGCCGGATCGGATCCGCCCAGCTGCAGCACGACCGGCTTCTCCGCCGCATCGAAACCGAGCAACTGATCCGGATCCCCATGGGCGAGCGCCTCGGCCGTCACCATCTCCGTGTACAGCAACGCCGACGGTGCCAGAAGACGATGGAAGTACCGGCAGTGCCGGTCGGTCCAATCCATCATAGGCGCAACCTGTATTTCTCGGCGATGTGGGCAGTTATTCATATGGTTATTTTGGCAGGAATGTCATGGGGATGCGTAATCAGCGGGCTCCCGCCCAATAGTCGGTATTACCTGTTCCGGACCGAAAATGGCCAATGACGCACCGTGACGCACCGGCAATGACGCACTTTTGTCTTCCGGATGGAGCAACCAAGCAGGATCTCCGAGCCCACGACCGACACGGTCGAGACCAGCGCGCTTCTAAGCGCCGGCTGCATGTCGGAAGCGCCGGAA
>JARRPZ010000038.1:0-19342 GCA_037382365.1 Gammaproteobacteria bacterium | reverse complement strand
ACGCCCCGTCGATTCTTTCAGAGGATTCCAGAATGCGTGCATTCAGACTGGCTGCGGCGATGCCCGCAGCAACGATTCTGTGGACCACCGCTTTGCCTGCCCACGAGGCCGGCGACGGCAGCAGCGCAGAAATCGAGGAAATCGTGGTCACCGCCGCTCCACTCGGTGACGTGCTGCAACCGACCGGCGTCTTCGAAGGCGACCGCTTGCTGACCGACCGCGCGCCGACGCTGGGTGAGACTCTTGCGGCCCAGCCCGGCGTCAGTTCCAGTTATTTCGGTCCCGCCTCGTCACGACCGATCATCCGCGGCCTCGGTGGTTCCCAGGTCATCATGCTGTCCGACGGCATCTCTTCCCTGGATGCCGCCGACGTGAGCGCCGACCATGCGGTGACCGTCGAGCCGCTGCTGGCGGAGCGCATCGAGATCATCCGCGGCCCGACGACGCTGCTCTACGGCAACTCCGCGGCTGGCGGTGTGGTCAACGTAGTCGACAACCGGGTACCCCGGCAGCCGGCCGAGCAGGCGATCGGCGGGGGGATCGAGGTGCGTGCCGACACGGCGTCCGAGGAACGGGCGGCGGTCGCGCGACTCGACGGCGGCGGCGGTAGCTTCGCGTGGCACCTGGATGCCTACACGCGAGACACCGAGGACGTCGAAATCAACGGTTTCGCCACGGCCGACCCGGATGATCGTGAGCCTGACGAGGAGCCCGGCAAGCTGGAGAACAGCTTCTCCGAATCCGACGGTTATGCGCTGGGTGCCTCCTGGGTCGGCGACCGGGGCTATCTGGGCGTCGCGTTCAGCGGCTACGACACGACCTACGGCATTCCAGGACACAGCCACGAGCACGGCGAAGAGGAACACGGGGACGAGGAGCATGCCGAAGAGGAGGGCGGACCGTTCATCGACATGGACCAGCAGCGGGTCGACGTCCGCGGCGAGTATGCCTTCAACGGCGAGTTCCTCGAGGCCGTCAAATTCTCCCTGGGCAGCAACGATTACGAGCACGCCGAGATCGAGCCTTCCGGCGAGATCGGCACGCTGTTCGAGAACGACGCCTGGCAGGCGCGGGTGGAGGCGATCCATGCGCGGTTCGCGGGCTGGCGCGGCGCCCTCGGTCTGCAGGTGGACGACCGGGACTTCTTCGCAGAGGGCGAGGAGGCATTCCTCACCCCCACTGAGACCGAGTCGCTCGGCCTGTTCGCGGTAGAGGAAAGGGACTTCGACTGGGGTCACGCTCATGTGGGCGGACGCGTCGAATTCCTGGAGCATGACAACCAGGCGTTCGACACCTACGACGAGACCTCCGTGTCGCTGGCGGCAGGTGTCGATTTCGAGCTGGCGCGCGGCTACACGCTGCGCGCCAATCTCTCCCGCACCGAGCGCCATCCCTCGGCGGAGGAGCTGTATGCGAGCGGCCCGCATCTTGCCACCGGTCAGTTCGAGCTCGGGCTGGCGGCCCTCGGCCTCGATCCCGAGAAAGAGGTCTCGCTCAACTTCGATGTCCGGCTCAGCGGCGGGGCCGAGCGCCTGCGCTGGGACGTCAGCGTGTTCTACAATCGCGTTGGGGACTATATCTTCCAGAATCTCACGGGGCAGGTGGAGGACGCTCTGCCGGTTGCCGAGTACGCCCAGTCCGACGCGGACTTCTACGGCATCGAGGGGGAGGTCTCCCTGTTGCTCGGCCGCATCGGCGGCTTCCAAGCGGAGCTCGGTTTCCTCGGCGATTTCGTCTACGCCGAGCTCGACGACGGCCGTTATCTGCCCCGCATGCCGCCGTTACGCCTCGGCGCCGAACTCATGTTCAGTAACGACACGCTGACGACGTCGCTGGACGTGATGTGGCATTCGGAGCAGGACAACATCAGCTCCTTCCGGACGGACAGCTACACCATGATCGACGTCTCGGCCGTTTATCATCTGCCGCTGGCCGGCCCGATGCTGGACCTCTTCCTGCGCGGGAGCAACCTGGCGGACGAGCCGGCGCGGCGGAGCACGTCGTTCCTGGCGGCCTACGCACCGCTGCCGGGCCGGTCTCTGCACGCCGGGGCGCGACTGCGTTTCTGACGACCCGGACAAGCCGCCGAAAGGCGGCCTGTCCGCTTCTGCCGACGCGCCGGCGCATCGTGTATATTGCCGGGCAGGACCAGGAGATCCCCGATGCAGCAACTGACCGGCCTCGACGCTTCGTTCCTCTACCTGGAGACAGGTACCACGCCGATGCACGTGGGCAGCCTGTGCATCTACGACCAGTCGACCGCGCCCGGCGGGCATGTCACCTTCAAGGAGATCATCCGGTTCTTCGAGGAGCGTCTGCACAAGGCGAAGACCTTCCGACGGCGTCTCGCCAGCGTGCCACTGGGCCTCGCGAGACCCTACTGGATCGAGGACCCCGATTTCGATCTCGAATTTCATCTGCGTCACATTGCGCTGCCGAAGCCGGGCGACTGGCGCCAGCTCTGCATCCTGACGGCGCGCCTGCTCGCGCGACCGCTCGATCTGAACCGGCCACTCTGGGAGTGCTGGGTCATCGAGGGTCTCGACAATGTCGACGGTGTGCCGCCGGGCAGTTTCGGCCTGGTGACGAAGATTCACCATTCCGCGATCGACGGCATATCCGGCGCCGAAATCGCTGCGGCGATACACAGCCTGACGCCGCATGATCAGCCGGAGCCTCCCCATCGGGAATGGAGCGCGGAGCGGGAGCCGACGGAAGTCGAGCTGCTCGCTCGGAGTGCGGCCGGCATGGCGCAGACGCCGCTGAAAGTCGGCAAGCTGCTGCGACACGTCGCGCCCCGCGTGCCGAAACTCGCCGTCGGGCTCGTGCGCCGGGACATCGATCTGCCGCGCCGCGTGCCACGCACCCGTTTCAATGCGAACGTCTCCGCGCATCGGGTCTTCGACGCCCGCAGCTTCGCCCTGGACGAGATCCGTGGCATCAAGGGATTCGTGGAGGGGTCTACGGTCAACGACGTCGTGGTCAGTGTCTGCGGCGGCGCGCTGCGTAAATACCTCCAGTCGAAAGGCGAACTTCCCGAGGAGTCACTGGTGGCCATGGCGCCGGTGAGCGTCCGGCCGGACGATCGCAGGCGTGCGGAGGGCAACATGGTCAGCGCGATGCGCCTGCCGGTCGGCAGCGACATCGAAGATCCGCTGGACAGACTCAGGTCGGTGCATGCAGCGAGTGTCGAGGCCAAGCGTTTCACCCGTACCGCGGGGCCGGAACTCAATATGGAACTCGCCGAGTTCCTGCCGACGACGACGTCGGGCCTGATCGCGAAAGCCTACGGTCGTTGGCACTTGGCCGAACGGCTGCCGCCCATGTTCAACACCGTGATCACGAACGTGCCGATCAGCAATCATCCCCTGTACTCGATGGGCACGAAGATGGTCGCCTATTACGGTCTCGGGCCGGTTGTGCACGGGGTCGGCCTGTTTCAGCCCGTGATCGGCTATAACGGCAGGATATTCGTCAGCGTGGTCTCGTGTCGGGAGATGATGCCGGATCCCGCTTTCTATTGTGAGTGCCTGCAGGAATCGTTCGACGAACTCAAGGAAGCCACCATCGGCCGCAAGCCGCGCGCGGTGGTCGAAGGCGGCCGTCCGGCGAAGAAACGGGCAACGCGCCGGAAAGCGAAGAAGAAGGCCGGTAGCAATAACGAGACCAGCAAGAAGAAGGCCAGCAAGAAGAAGGCCAGCAAGAAGAAGGTCAGCAAGAAGAAGGTCAGCAAGAAGAAATCCGGCAGCAAGAAGAAATCCGGCAGTAAGAAAGCTGGCAAGAAGAAGGCGATCGCCAAAAAAGCCGCCCGCAGGAAGAAGGCCGGCAGCACCCGGTCAGGCAGCGCGAAGAAATCGAGCACCGCGAAAGCCGGGTCCAGGAAGAGAACGAAGACCCGCCGTAAGAAGTCTGCCGGCGGGCGCGCCAAAACCGGTTAGCGATCCGGACGAGGTGCTCTTCTCAGCATCTCGCGAGTTCTCCTCATCGCTCGAGACTCGGCAGCAGGCGCGGGCGTACGGCGGCCGGCAGCACCTGTTCCAGCGCATAGGCGTAGCCGATCAGCGCCGGTTCGGACCAGGGAGCCCCGAAGAAGGTCACGCCGACGGGTAATCCCTTCACCGCTCCGGCCGGCAGCGTGACGCCCGGGTATCCGGTGACGGCTCCGAGTTGCGAGCTGGACAGCAGATAGCGGTCTCCGTTGATGAAGTCGATCGGCCAGGCGGGTGCATTCGTGGGAGCCAGGATGGCATCCAGTTCGTGCTCCTGCATCACCGCGTCGACGGCGGATCGAAGTGCCTGGCCGCTGTTCGCGACGGCATCCAGATAGGCCTGTTCCGTCAGCGCGCCCTTGCCCTCCGCCAGCTCGAAGATCTCCTGCCCGAACCAGGGCAGGACGCTGTCGGCATGCGTCTCGTTGAATCGGATCAGCGCAGCGAGACTGCCTTGCTCTGCCTCGACGCCGGCCCGGTCCAGGTATCGGTTCAATCCGTCACGGAACTCGTACAACAATACTTCGTACTCCGCATCGGAGATAGCCTCGTCGACGGTCAGTCCGACGGGGTCCACGACTTCGGCCCCAAGGTCGCCGAGTCGACTGATGACCGTCTCCAGGATCGCATCGACCCTGGGGTCCGTGCCCGCCCCGAAATGCTGACGCCAGACACCAATGCGGGCACCGTCGAGCGCATCGGGCGCGAGTCGGGCCAGATAGTCGCGCGCGCCAGGGTGCGCTCCCGCCGCCGGATCCGTGCGGTCCGGTGCGGCCATCGCGGCCAGGAGAACGGCCGCATCGCGGACGCTTCTTGCCATCGGACCGGCCGTGTCCTGGCTGACGGCGATGGGGATGATCCCGTCACGGCTGACCAGTCCCACGGTCGGTTTGATGCCGACGACGCCGTTGACGCCGGACGGGCAGACGATGGATCCATCCGTCTCGGTACCAACGGCCACGGTCGTGAGGCCCGCAGCGACGGCGACGGCGGAGCCGCTGGAGGATCCACAGGGGTTGCGATCGAGGACATGAGGATTCCGCGTCTGACCACCGATACTGCTCCATCCGCTCACGGAGCGGGTGGAACGGAAGTTCGCCCACTCGCTCAGGTTCGCCTTGCCGAGGATGACCGCGCCCGCCGCCCGCAGTGCGGTCACGTGAAACGCGTCATCCGCGGCGCGATGGCCCGCAAGGGCGAGTGAGCCGGCCGAGGTGGCCAGCCGGTCGCCGGTGTCGATATTGGCCTTGAGGACGACCGGGACGCCGTGTAACGGACCCCGGGTACCGCCGCTCGCGCGCTCCCGATCCCGATCGCGGGCGATCCCGATCGCGTCCGGATTCACTTCGATGATGGCATTCAGCATCGGTCCCGCATCGTCGATAACCTCGATCCGGTCCAGGAAAAGGCGGACGAGTTGCTCCGAAGTCACGTCGCCCGATCCCATCAGTGCCTGCAGCGTGGCGACATCCACGTAGTGCAGATCGGCCAGGTCGTCCCCGTCCGCGTGCCCGGGGGCGGGAAGGGTGACGGTCAGCAACAGGGAAATAAGGGCGGGGAGGTATCGCATGGGCGGGTCCAGGGTGTCGGCGAACGGAGCGCGTATTGTGACGGAATTCGCAGGAGGAACGAACCATGCGGCCTGCCGCGCCGCAGACCGGTGTCGGAATGTGAAGTAACTCCCGGAACCCTGGTCCTGGTGCCGGCTACAGTGCATCCACCGGGTAAGGGAGCGGATACGATGCAAGACATCGAACACATCGACAGCCACGCGTCGTCTCTCGACGGGAGCGGGACGCGCCGACTGCGTCATTTCCACTCGAACATCCTGCTGAACACGACGCTGGAGGAGCGCCTCGAGCGCATCGTCCGCGTCGCCGGAGCGGCGCTCGGTGTGCCCGTGACGGCGGTAACCGTCGTGGATGACGATCGGCAGTGGTTCAAGGCGCTCTGCGGCTGGGATGCTTTCGAAACCGCCGTGGCGGAAAGCCTGTGTTCGCGGACGGTGCGATCCGGCGAGACCGTCATCATCCGGGATCTCGCCGAGGACAACGAATTCAACGGCCATCCGTGGGTGATCGGCGAGCCGGGATTCCGGTTCTACGCGGGTGTGCCACTGCAGAGCGACCCGAGCTTCGTCCGCGGCACGCTGTGCGTGATGGATACCGTGCCGAGGGAGCTTGACGCACACCAGCGTCAGGTCCTTTCCGATCTCGCCACGCTGGCCGAGCGCGAACTGCTGACCGTGGCCCTCCATGATGCCCACCGGGAACTCCTGGCGAAGCTGACGACATCCAGGCGCAATGCGCTCATTGATCCGCTTACACGGGTTTGGAATCGCCGCGGCGGGCTGGTGCTGCTGGAGCGTACGCTTGGCACCGGCGCAGCAGCCGAGGGTTTCGCCGTGTGCATGATCGACATCGACGAGTTCAAGCAGGTCAACGATCATCACGGGCACCGCGCGGGGGATCGTGCCTTGCGCGTCCTTGCGAAGACACTGGTCTCGTGTCTCAGATCGGACGACGTCGTCTGTCGTCTGGGCGGGGATGAATTCCTGGTGGTGATGCAGGGCGTCGACCGGGAGACCGCGGAAGCCGTGCTCGAGCGCATCCGGGCACGTCTGCGGGAGACCACGGTACGAACGACCGGAAATGCCCTCCTGAGGTTGTCCGTGAGCGTCGGCATCGGCATATTCGACCCCGAAGCCGGTGGGACGCTGACCGATGCGCTCGAGGCGGCGGACCGGGACCTGTATCGGGCGAAGCGGGCTGCCGAGACCGATCGTGGCCGGCCGGCACTGAGCGCGGGTGGTCGCTCGGACGTCACCTGATACTGAACTCGAAATTACATTATTATAAGTTTATAAAGCACTGATTATTAAATAATAATAATCCAACCCTGTTTGCAATCTCCTGCCTTGCTCCGCAGAATGGGTGCCGGACTTTACCTGACTGGATGATAGCCGGGCTCGTCATTTGCGAACGGTGTGCCGTGCCCGTCGTTGCGCCGCGCCGAACCCCGGCAGGAGTAATGCCATGGATCTGAAGAACCCCGGTCTGCTTCGTGGGCAGTGCTTCATCGCGGGCGAGTGGATCGACGCGGATGACGGCAAGACGCTGGACGTCGTGAATCCGGCCACCGCCGAGACCCTCGGCAGCGTTCCCTCGATGGGGGCCGACGAGACCCGGCGGGCCATCGAGGGGGCGGCCGCGGCGATGGGCGACTGGCGATCCCGGACGGCGGCGGACCGCGCCCGCCTCCTGCGCCGCTGGCACGATCTGCTGATGGCGAACCAGGAGGATCTGGCCGTCATCATGACCGCGGAGCAGGGCAAGCCGATGAAGGAGTCCCGTGGCGAGATCGCCTACGCGGCCGGCTTCATGGAGTGGTTCGCCGAAGAGGCGAAACGCGTATACGGGGACATCATCCCGGCGCCCGAGGGCGGTCGGCAATTACTGGTCCTGAAGCAGCCGGTCGGCGTCGTCGCCGCGATCACGCCGTGGAATTTCCCTTCCGCCATGATCACCCGCAAGGCCGGCCCGGCACTGGCGGCGGGTTGCACGTTCGTCTGCAAGCCGGCTTCCCAGACGCCGTACTCTGCGCTGGCGCTCGCCGTACTGGCCGAGGAAGCAGGTATTCCCCCGGGCGTGTTCAGTGTCGTCACCGGTTCGGCCAGCGCCATCGGCGGCGAGATGACCGGCAGCGAGATCGTCCGCAAACTGTCCTTCACCGGTTCCACGGAGATCGGCAAGCTGTTGATGGAGCAGTGCGCCGGTACGGTCAAGAAGATATCCCTCGAATTGGGTGGCAATGCGCCGTTCATCGTCTTCGAGGACGCCGATATCGAAGCGGCCGTCGAGGGCGCTGTAGCGTCCAAGTACCGCAACACCGGCCAGACCTGCGTCTGCACGAACCGTTTCCTGGTGCAGGATACGATCCTCGACGAGTTCGCGTCGAAACTCGCCGCCGCGGTGGACGCGCTCGTCGTCGGCAACGGTCTCGAAGGCGACACCGATCAGGGTCCGCTGATCGACGACAGTGCGGTTGCGAAAGTGGAAGAACATATCGCGGACGCCGTCGCGGGCGGTGCGGAGATCGTCACCGGTGGCAGCCGCCACGACATGGGTGGAAGGTTTTTCCAGCCGACCGTGCTGAAGGGTGCGAAGCCGGACATGCTGGTGGCCAGCGAAGAGACGTTCGGCCCTCTGTCGCCCCTGTTCTCCTTCGTCGACGAGAGTCAGGCCATCGCCATGGCCAATGATACCCGGTTCGGGCTGGCCAGCTATTTCTACACCCGGGATCTCGCTCGCGCGTGGCGCGTCGGTGAAGCGCTCGAATACGGCATCGTCGGCCTGAACACCGGTCTCATCTCGACGCCGGTGGCTCCGTTCGGAGGCGTGAAGGAATCGGGCATGGGTCGCGAAGGGTCCAAGTACGGCATCGACGATTACCTCGAAATAAAGTACCTCGCGATGGCCGGGCTCGATTGAAGCACCGCCAGCGGTCCTCAGGCGATGACAGAGAGGGCGGCGGGCAGGCAGCGGATCACCAGGCGCTCCGGCGCTTCCGGCATGATTTCGCCATCTGCCTGCAGGGGCATCGACCGCGTGCCGTCGATGAGCAGTTCCCGCCCGGTGAGGAGGGTCGCCTCCGGTGCCGAGACATGCGTGCCTCGGATCACGCGCGGGATGAGAGTGAGGATGCGTGACCGGCTGAGCGGGGCGGCGATCAGTACGGACAGCAGTCCGTCGTCGATGCGTGCATCCGGTGCGATGCGGAATCGTCCCCCGATCCAGGCGCCGTTGCAGGCGATCACCGTCGAGGTCCTCTGGCTGACGGTCCGGCCGTCCAATTCGATCCGCATGTCGGCAGCGTCGACGCCGCGCGCCACTACCGAGGTGAGTGCGGCCGGATAGGCGAGCGCCCGCGGCATCCAGCGCATGCGTTCCGCGGCGAGGGTGACGACCGCATCCAGTCCGACCCCGACACTGTTGGCGAACCAGGTGTCATTGCACTGCCCGGCATCGATCCGGCGCCGACGCCCCTCCGCGATACCGATCGTGAGGGCCCGGCAGGCATTGCGCCAGTGTCGCGGTGTACCCAGAGACTTGACGAAGTCGTTACCGGTACCGATCGGCACGATGCCCAGTGCGAGGGGTAGATCTTCGCCGAGGATGGCATTGACCGCCTCCCTGACCGTCCCGTCGCCGCCGGCTACGACCACTTCCGGGCTGGCGGTGGCGGCTGCTTCGCGCACCAGCGTAGTAATGTGGCCCGGCCCGGTACTGAACCGGCTCCACACCCGGCGACCGCTGTGCTCCAGATACCGTCGCATCGAATCCGCATGGTGTCGTCCGGTGCCCCTTCCTGCGACGGGGTTTATCAGCAATGGCAAGTCGGGCCATTCCCGGGACGGTTCTTCGCTCCTGGGCATCGGTACCTGCAAGCAAGGGTTTCGCCGCCCGAAGCTTACACTGATCGAAGGGTCGGCGACGATCCCGACGTCCCCGACCGTGAACCGCGGGCTGGCACGCTGTATCATTCGCGCGTCCGATACTGGCAGAGACCTGATGGAGCAATCGAGCGACAGGCCGTTCGAAGTCGACGTCCATTCCCTGAACATCGATCGTTACGAAGGCCTCGCGTCGCCGTCCCTGCTGGCCGAATTGCGGAGCGAAGCGACAACAGCCGCGCGCGCGCTGACGGGCAGGACCATCTGGCACGTGAACTCTACGGCCGAAGGCGGCGGCGTCGCCGAGATGCTGCCGTCACTGCTCGGGTACTGTCGTAATTTCGACATCGATTCCCGCTGGCTGGTGATAGGTGGCAATCCCGCCTTCTTCCAGGTGACCAAGCGCCTGCATCACGGGTTGCACGGCGAGCCCGGCGACGGGACACCGCTCGATAGCGCGGCACGGCGGATCTACGAGGAAACGCTGGCGGAGAATGCGGCCGAGATACTCGCGCTCGTGAGGCCGGGCGACATCGTCATGCTGCACGATCCTCAGACCATCGGTCTGGCCCGTTACCTGAAGCAACACGGGGCCGCCGTCATCTGGCGTTGTCACATCGGTCACAGTGAATCGAACGGGGAGTACGACAGGGCGTGGCAATTTCTCCAGCCCTACCTCGCCTGTGCCAGTCGCTACGTGTTCACGCGGGAGGCCTACATCCCGCGAATACTGGATCGCGCCTCGGTGGCGATAGTCCCGCCGACGATCGATGCCTTCACACCGAAGAACCAGGCGATGAGCGACGACACGGTCCGGACGATACTCGTCCATACCGGCATCCTGCGCGGGCCGCTGCCGGATCGGCGGAGCTACGAATTCTTCCGCAGCGACGGCAGCCGGGAAAGGGTGGACCGGCATGTAGATCTCATCCGCTGCGGGCAGCCGTCTTCGCCGGAGGTGCCCCTGGTCGTGCAGGTCTCGAGATGGGATCCGCTGAAGGATCCGTGCGGGGTGATCCAGGGCTTCGTACGCTGGCTCGCCCACGGCGGTGACAGCCATGCGGAGCTGGTCATGGCAGGTCCGAGCGTGACCGGGGTCGCGGACGACCCGGAGAGCGTCGACGTTTTCAACGAGGTCTTCCGTGTGTGGCGCGAACTGCCACACGTGCAGCGCAGCCGCGTGCACCTCGCCATGCTGCCGATGGTCGACGTGGAGGAAAACGCCGCGATGGTGAATGCGCTGCAGCGCCATGCCGCGGTCATCGTGCAGAAGAGTCTGCACGAGGGGTTCGGGCTCACGGTCACCGAGGCGATGTGGAAAGGGCGAGCGGTGCTGGCCAGTCGGGTGGGCGGCATCCAGGACCAGATCGAGCACGGGGTCAGCGGATTGCTGCTCGATGACCCGCAGGATCTGGACGGATTCGGCGAGCTGCTGGAGTCCGTCATCGCGGACCCGGCCTACCGCGGAGAACTCGGGCGCGCGGCCCGCGAGCGGGTGAGCGAACAGTTCCTGGAGGTGCGTGGCGTCATGGCCACGTTGCGTCTGGCGGAGGACGCGCTGGAGACGGGATTCCAGGGCATCTCGTCATGAGGGGAGATAGGTCACAGGTCCGGCACCGAGGATCGGCTATGCTGTTCGGATGGAAAAACCGCTGAGACAGAGCCAGGACAAGCGCGGCCCGCCAGCCGACCTCGTCTATTCGGTGGTGCTGTTTGCGGTGGCGGTGGTCGGCATCGGCACCGCCTCGGTAGTCACCGGCACCGGCGTCACGAGCGCGGAGTGGCCTCTGGCCGCGTTCTTCTTCCTGTTCGGACTCTTCACGATCATGGTGGGCTATCCCCACCCGACGTTCGGACATGTCTCGTTCGATCGGGTCGCCCAGGTCTCCAGCCTTCTCGTGCTGGGGCCGGTCGCCGCTGCGATGATCAACGGCCTGGCGTCTCTCGTCTATCCGTTGCATCGGCTGCGAAAAGGACACAGCGTCCGCCAGGTCGTCACTGCCGGTCTGCACAATGCGGGACTCATGTCACTCATGATCCTGGTGTGCGGTCTGCTCTATCTGCAACTCGGCGGTATGGTCCCTCTTACGACGATCGACTGGCGGAGCGCCGGGCTCATCGCGCTGATGGCGGTGGCAATGCAGGTCATCAACGACTTGGGCATGCGTGTCTACGTGCGCCTGCGCGGCATGGGGACGGCCGGCATGTTCAGCTGGTTTCAGACGGCGGTCGAGATCGGCTCGGTGCCGGCGGCGGTCCTGCTGGCCATCGTGTTCCAGCGTATGGAGATCGCCGTCACGAGCATCCTGCTGTTCGTCATGTCGCTCGGCATGCTCGCCCTGAAGGAATTCGCGGACATCCGCCAGCGCCTCGAGGCTCTCGTCCGGGAACGCACCCGGGAGCTACGGGAGAAGACGCTGGAACTCGAGCGCCAGGCTACCCGGGACAAACTGACCGGTCTGCACAACCGCCGCTACGCCGACGCATTCATCGATGCACAGCTCGAACTCGCTTCGAGACTCGAGCGGCCGCTCGCGATCGTGCTGGCGGACGTCGATCACTTCAAGAGCATCAATGACCGCTACTCCCACCACGTCGGTGACGCGGTGCTCGAAACGCTGTCGCGCCTGCTGGAATCGCATTGCCGGGATACCGACATGGTGGCTCGCTACGGCGGCGAGGAATTCCTGATCTGCCTGCCGGCCACCGAAGCCGCCGCCGCCGCGATGGTCGGCGAGTCGATCCGGCAGATGGTTGCCGAGTTCGACTGGTCGCACCTGGATCCATCGCTCGAGGTCACGCTGAGTATCGGCGTCGCGCAGAGTGCCTCGCACATGGACCGGGTTGCCGTCCTGAAGACGGCCGATATCAACCTCTACCGGGCGAAACGCGACGGCCGCGACCGGGTCGCGGTCTGAGCGGCGAGGCCGATCGTGCACGAGCGGTCGGGCTCCGTATATACTGCGTCCATAACCACGGACCGGGCCAGGCACCGGCCCAGAGCGGGAGACCCCAGATATGGCGATAGCGGATCTCAGTAACGTACTGAAGATTTTCGGCGGCTCCGAGCCGAGCGAGGATGAGCGGCGGGCGCTTTTCAAGGAAGTGATCCTGATGACCCTCGCCCGCGCGACCAGCGCCGATACTAATATCGATACGGCGGAGGTCGAGACGGTGCAGGAGATTCTGAAACGCACGCTCGGCGAGGATGTCGATGCGCCGGACATACGCGTCGCGGCGAAGTCCGAGATCTACGAGAAGGCCACGCTGCCCGACTATCTGGCCAGCGTCGCGAAGAAGCTGAACTCGGCTGAGCGTGTTGCCATCGCGAAAGCGCTCGCGGACGTCATACACAGCGACTGCCGCATCAGTGAGCGGGAGGTGACTTTCTTCGATATGGTGGCGAAGGCGCTCCGAATCACACCGGCGGAACTGGCGGGTATCGTCCCCTCCGACTAGTCACGAACCGCCTTCTCCGCCCGGGGGCCGCCGGCGGCCATCGCGGACCAGAACGCATTCACCAGCCGGCTCTTCAATTGCCGTCTGCGCGCCAGCAGGCCGACTTCGAGTGGACGCAGGGCGGGCGTCGCGCCGACACGGCGGACCTGGGTCGCCAGCGGGCTGTTGTCCAGCACGATCAAGGGCACGACGCCGACGCCGGCGCCCAGCGCGACCATGCTCACCAGGGCTTCGTTACCGGCGGCCTGGGCCAGAACCTGGGGGCGGACACCTTTCCGGCGGAACCAGTGCTCCACCCGTTCCCTCGTCACGCCGCGTTCCGGGAGGATCATGGGGACCTCTGCCCAGTCGATGGCCCGCATGCGAGATCGCAGCAGCGTGTCGACGGCCGGATCCGACTCCGGCGCGATGAAGACGAGCGGCGAGACGGCGATCGGTTCGAACGCGAGTGCTTTTGGCAGTCGTTCCGGCCGTGCACCGATAGCCAAATCCTCCTCACCGGCAACGACCCGTGCGACGGCCTGTTCCGGATCGCCCGTGTGCACCGTGATGCGTACCTGCCGATGGCGACGGCGGAATTCGCTGACGGGCTCGTAGAGAAAGCTATAGCTCGCGGTGACGGAACAATAGATACTGATCTCCCCGGTGAGTTCCTCGTGGTCCGTCTCCAGTTCCGCGCGGAATGCCTGCCACTGCTCCAGTGACTCGCGTGCGTAGCGCCGAAACCGCTCTCCCGCCGACGTGAGCTCGACGCTGCGATTGTCGCGGTCGAACAGCCGCACTCCGAGTTCGTCCTCAAGGCGGCCGATCGTCCGGCTGAGGGTGGAGGGACTCATGTGGCAGGCTTCGCTCGCCCGTCCGAAATGGAGCGTATCGGCGAGTGTCACGGCCGCCCGGAGGGTCCTCTCGTCCATGCATCCTCCATGTTGTGAAAATCGCAATACTGAATTGTAAATATTTCATTTCAGAAAAGACATCGAATGCAGTAGGGTGCGTGTCATCGCAACCGCAGCGGCCGTGCCGGAGGAATCGGAATCATGAATATCTACTACGATCGGGACTGCGACCTCTCCATCGTCCAGGGCATGAAGGTATCCGTCATCGGATATGGATCCCAGGGGCATGCCCATGCGCTGAACCTGCAGGACTCCGGCGTGGACGTCACGGTAGGCCTCCGGCAAGGCTCCTCGTCGGTGGCCAAGGCGAAGAAGGCCGGACTCCGGGTGCAGAGCGTGGCGGAGGCCGTGGCGGGTGCCGACCTCGTCATGATGCTGGCGCCGGACGAATCCATGGCGGCCCTGTACCGCGAGCAGGTGGAGCCGAACCTGAAAGACGGGGCGACCCTCGCATTCGCGCACGGATTCGTCATCCACTACAACCAGGTGGTGCCGCGGCCGGACCTCGACGTCATCATGATCGCGCCGAAGGCGCCGGGCCACACGGTGCGCAGCGAATTCGCCAAGGGCGCCGGCATCCCGGACCTGGTGGCGGTATTCCAGGATGCGAGCGGCAAGGCCAGGGACGTCGCCCTCTCCTATGCCTGCGGCATCGGCGGCGGGCGCACTGCCATTATCGAGACGACATTCAAGGACGAGACCGAGACGGACCTGTTCGGGGAACAGACCGTGCTCTGCGGCGGCTGTGTCGAACTCGTCAAGGCGGGTTTCGAGACCCTGGTCGAGGCGGGTTATGCGCCGGAGCTCGCCTACTTCGAGTGCCTGCACGAGCTGAAGCTGATCGTCGACCTCATGTACGAGGGCGGCATCGCCAACATGAATTACTCCATCTCGAACAACGCGGAATACGGCGAGTACGTGACCGGCACCGAGGTGATCAACGACCGGTCCCGCACGGCGATGCGCGAGGCCCTGGCGCGGATCCAGAGCGGTGAGTACGCCAAGATGTTCATTGCCGAGGGCGCCATGAATTATCCCTCGATGACGGCGCGGCGTCGCAATACCGAGGCGCACCTGATCGAGACCACCGGCGCCCGATTGCGCGAAATGATGCCCTGGATCACGGCCAATCGCCTCGTCGACCGGGAGAAGAACTGAGCCCTATCTGCGTCGGGATGTACGAGGCACCCGGGGCTGACGCCCGGTGGCAGCGGCGCTACAGTGGGTGCAGGGCCACGGGACGGAGCAAGCCATGGGTCACCTCAAACCGCGTACGGCGCTCGCGACTCACGAAGTCACGAACCAGGTGCCTCCCCTCGAGGACGCCAACTGCTACGAGTACGACATTCCGCTGAAAGAGGCCGTCAGCCGTAACGGTGCGGGCTGGCTCGACCGGGAACTGATCCGGCTCGGCGCCCGCGTCGCCTCCGCCGAGGTGCAGGAGTGGGCGGCGCAGGCGAATGCCAATCCGCCGGTGCTGAAGGCGTTCGACCGTTACGGTCAGCGCATCGACGAGGCGGAGTTCCATCCCGCCTACCACCGTCTGATGGAGCTCGGACTCACGAGCGGCGTCAGCTCGGTGGCGTGGACCGCGGAACAGGGTGGCCACGTCGCGCATTCGGCATTGATGTATCTCCTGAGTCTGGCCGACCAGGGCGTGTGCTGCCCGTTCTCCATGACCTACGCCTGTGTACCCACACTGAGGCACGAGGCGGATCTCGCGGCGGAATGGGAGCCACGTATCACGGCGGCCCGCTACGATGCCCGCTGTATCCCGGCCGAGCGCAAGGAGGGTGTGACACTCGGCATGGCGATGACCGAGAAGCAGGGTGGCTCCGACGTCCGCGCCAATACGACGCGTGCGGAACCAGCCGGGTCCGGTGGCGAGTACGAACTGATCGGTCACAAGTGGTTCTGCTCGGCGCCGATGAGCGACGGTTTCCTGACGTTGGCCAGGACAGAAGGCGGACTGTCCTGCTTCTTCGCGCCGAAATGGCGCCCCGACGGCACTCGCAACACGATCCAGGTGATGCGCCTCAAGGACAAGCTGGGAGACCGGTCGAATGCCTCGAGCGAGATCGAGTACCACCGCGCGTGGGCCCGCATGGTGGGGCAGGAAGGGCAGGGCGTGCGCACCATCATCGAGATGGTCCAGGGAACCCGCCTGGACTGCATGGTCGGCTCGACCGCGATCATGCGTGCCGCGTTGTCCCAGGCGATCTGGCACGCGATGCACCGGCGGGCATTCGGTCCGCGACTGGTCGAACACCCGGCGATGGCGCAGGTGCTCGCCGATCTCGCGCTGGAACAGGAGGCGGCTCTCGCGATGAGTTTCCGGGTGGCGCGGGCCTTCGACGATGCAGCCGGATCGGAACATGCGGCGCGCATCGCCCGTATCCTGACGCCGGTGGCCAAGTACTGGATCTGCAAACGCACGCCCTCTTTCGTCAACGAAGCCATGGAGTGCCTGGGCGGTGCGGGTTTCGTGGAGGAGTCGCCGATGCCCCGCTATTTCCGGCAGTCGCCGCTGAACAGCATCTGGGAGGGATCGGGTAACGTCATCGCGCTGGATACCCTGCGCGCCATCCAGCGCGACCCGGCCGTGCTCGAAGCGCTCAATGCGGAGCTGAACGAGGCCCGGGGCGCCGACACCCATCTGGACGGCCTGATCGACGCGGTCACGACACCGGACGTCAGCGAACACCTCGACGAAACGACCGCCCGGCACTTCGTGGAGTCGCTGGCCCTCGCCTGCCAGGGCGCGATACTGACCCGGTCCGCGCCACCGGTCGTCGCCGAGGGATTCATCGCCACCCGCATACGACCGGATCGCGGTTTCACCTGGGGCGCGTTCCCGCCCGGCCTCGGCCTGGACACCCGGGCACTGATCGAGCGTGCCTCGCCCGTGACTGCCTGACACCGTCCCGCTCCCGTGTCGGACGCCTGAAATGACCGAGACGGCGTGTTATTTTGGGGAGCGATGCTGCTGAGGCCGACAGCAACGATAGCGTGGGAGGAAAGCATGGCTACGAACATCGACGTGGGACCTCTGAGCTGGCGGCGGGAATCGTCGATTCCGCTGACGGAAATCCCGCTGTCCCGGGTAACCCGGCGCGACGTGCTGGCCGGCATCGCGGCCGGCACGGGTTTCGCATTCGCACTGACACTCGCCGGGCCGGCGCGCGCGGACAGGACGGCGGGCGGTCTGAAAGACGTCAGGGGCGGCGACGCCACGCCGGGGCTTTTCATCAGCATCGAAGAGGACGGCACGGTGAAACTCACCTGCCACCGTTCGGAGATGGGTCAGCAGACCTGGACCGCCATGGCACAGATCATGGCCGACGAGCTGGAGGCGGACTGGGACCGGATCAGCATCGTCCAGGCGATCGGACATCCGAAGTACGGTGACCAGAATACGGATGGATCGCGGTCGGTGAGACGCAATCTGACGCGGCTGCGTTATGCGGGGGCCGGCATGCGCCACATGCTCAGGGAGGCTGCGGCGAAGCGTTGGGACGTCCCGGGCGAGGAATGTCGTGCAACACTGCACGAAGTCGTGCACGCGCCGACGGGGCGCCGACTCGGTTATGGCGAGCTCGCTGCGGCGGCGGCAGAAATGCCGGTGCCGGGGATGGACGCAGTCACCCTGAAGGAGCGGGCCGAGTGGCGCTACATCGGCAAGCCTGTCGCCTCCCTGACCGTGCCGGATATCGTCGTCGGCAAGGGGACTTTCGGCATCGACGTGCAGATGCCCGACATGGTGTATGCCGTCATCGCACGCCCGCCGGTGGTGTTCGGGCGCGTGAAGAGCGTTGACGATACGGAGACGCTGAAAGTATCCGGCGTCCTGCGGACCGTGCAACTGGACACCGCCGAACCGCCTGCCCAGTTCAAGCCGCTGGGCGGC
The DNA here is from genome assembly GCA_037382365.1 of Gammaproteobacteria bacterium. Taxonomy (GTDB): domain Bacteria; phylum Pseudomonadota; class Gammaproteobacteria; order Steroidobacterales; family Woeseiaceae; genus Lentisalinibacter. Next base: position 1,639 of record JARRPZ010000038.1, on the reverse strand, counting down.
GTGGCGGTGATCGCCGACAATACCTGGTCGGCCCTGGAGGGCCGGGCGGCACTGAAGATCGAGTGGGAGCCCGGGCCGAACGGCGATTACGACTCCGACCAGTTCCGGGATCAGCTGCTGGAGACCGCTCGCAAGCCGGGTCAGGTGCGGCGCAGCCGCGGCGATGTGCAGAAGGCACTCGATTCGGCGGCGAAGCGAATATCCGCCGATTATTATGCGCCACACCTCTCCCAGTCCCCGATGGAACCACCGGCCGCGACCGCCCGCTGGGACGGCGATCGTTGCGAGGTCCTGGCCTGTGTGCAGGCGCCCCAGGCGACGCGCGCGGCGATCGCCGGTGCCTGCGATGTGGATCCGGAGAATGTCATCGTGACGCCGACCTGGCTGGGTGGGGCGTTCGGCCGCAAGTCGAAACCGGACTTTGCGGTGGAGGCCGCGATTCTCGCACGCGAGGTCGGCAAGCCGGTGAAGGTCACCTGGAGCCGTGAAGACGATCTGCGGCACGGTTACCTGCATTCCGTCAGCGCCCAGCACATGGAGGGTGGTCTGGACGAGGACGGACGCTGCACGGCCTTCCTGCATCGAACGGTATTCCCGCCCATCCCGTCGACGTTCCAGGAGGGCGTGACCGAACCGTCCTGGGGAGAGCTGCGGCTCGGGGCGTCGGACAATCCGTTCATCGTCCCGAATTTCCAGCTCGAGACCGGTCCTGCGCCCGCCAAGGTGCGCATAGGCTGGCTGCGTTCAGTGGCGAACGTTTATCACGCGTTCGCCATCCAGAGTTTCGCCGCCGAGCTGGCGGCGGCCGCCGGACGTGACCAGAAGGACTTCCTGCTGGATCTGATCGGTCCGCCGCGCCTGGTCGATCCGCGTGAGGAAGGCGCCGAGTACGACAATTACGGCGACCCCATGGAGGAGTATCCGATCGACACCGGCCGTCTCGCGAATGTCACCAAGATGGCCGCCGAGATGGCGGGCTGGGGCCGCACACCCGGCAGTGGCCGCGGTCTCGGCATCGCGGCGCATCGGTCTTTCCTGACGTACGTGGCGACGGTGGTCGAGGTCGAGGTCGACGACAAGGGTCGTCTCACCATACCCGGCGTCTGGTCTGCCATCGACGCCGGCACGGTCGTCAACACGCGCCACGTCGAAGCACAGATGGAAGGGGGTTGCCTCTACGGCCTTTCGAATGCGCTGTACGGTGAGATCACGGCGAGGAACGGTGCGATCGAGCAGGAGAACTTCCCCTCCTGGCGACTGATGAAAATGAGCGAGTCACCGAAGCACTTCGAGGTGAAGATCATGGAGTCCGATGCGCCCCCGGGCGGGGTAGGAGAACCACCGACGCCGCCGGCCGCGCCGGCACTCACCAACGCGATATTCGCCGCGACCGGCCAGCGTATACGCCGCCTGCCGATCTTCGGCGCCAACAACGATCGCCTCGACAGCCTCGGGGGTGAACAGTCATGAGCACGAAACTGACCGTGAACGGCAAGTCCGTGGAACTGGAGGTACCGGCAGAGATGCCGCTGCTGTGGGCATTGCGGGACCGGGTCGGTCTGACCGGCACCAAGTATGGTTGCGGCATCTCACAGTGCGGCGCCTGCGTCGTGTACGTGGATGGTGAACCTCGGCGCTC
>JARRPZ010000037.1:0-19433 GCA_037382365.1 Gammaproteobacteria bacterium | reverse complement strand
GTCCTTCGAAAAGCGCGACGTGCCGTCGGGCATCAGCCCCTGGCCCTGGGTCACGCGGATGGCCTGGCAGAGGTTGGTCTTGCCGGACGTACAGAAGCTGCACTCACCGCATTCCGGCGTGTACAGCGGTATCACGTGATCGCCCGGGCTCACGGTGGTGACGCCGGGTCCGATCTCCTCGACCACCGCACCGCCCTCGTGTCCGAGGATAGCCGGGAAGAGGCCCTCCGGGTCGGCCCCGGAAAGGGTGTAGGCATCGGTATGGCACACGCCCGTGGCCACATTGCGCAGGAGCACCTCGCCCTCTTTCGGCCCGGCCAGGTCGATTGTCTCGATTTCCAGCGGACGGCCGGCTTCCCAGGCCACGGCTGCGCGGGTCTTCATTGCATCGTCTCCGGATCGTGTCCTTCAGGGATCGGTGAATAGTCGCACGATAGCCGCGAGGCCGCCAGGCGCGGCGGCGCCGGCGGTGTTTTCCTGTTGCCGATCCGGGTCGCGCTTAGTACAAAGGAAGGGATTGGGCAGGGGACGGGCGGACAATGGATCTGGACGAACTGCGGGCGCGGCTCTCCGCGGTGGACCGCGAACTCATCGAGCGGGTCGCGGAGCGGCAGCACATCGTGGACGAGATCGGCCGGCGCAAGATGTCGACCGGTCGTGCGACGCGCGACTTCCGGCGAGAGAAGGACGTCATCGACATGGGCCGCCGCCAGGCCGAGGAACTCGGCGTGGATCCGGCACTGGCGGAATCGCTGCTCACGCTGCTGATCCGTTCTTCGCTCACCCACCAGGAGCAGGCGAGAGTCAGCGCCGAAGGTCGCGGCGACGGCCGCCGGGTCCTGGTCATCGGCGGATCCGGCAAGATGGGCGGCTGGTTCGTCGGCTTCTTCGCATCCCAGGGATTCGACGTCACCATCGCCGATCCGACCCCGACGGATCAGCCCGTCGAATATCATGCCGACTGGCGGGATGCGGGCACGGACTACGACATCATCGTGGTTGCGGCGCCCCTCGCGCGCAGCGCCGAAATCCTCACCGATCTCGCGGAGCGGCGCCCCGGGGGCCTCGTCTTCGACGTGGGTTCGCTGAAGAGTCCGCTGCGCGAGCCGCTGCAGGCGCTGGCGGCGAGAGGCTGCCGCGTGACCTCCCTGCATCCCATGTTCGGCCCGGATACGCGCCTGCTTTCGGGCCGGCACGTGATTTTCTGCGATGTCGGAGTCCCGGAAGCCACGCAGGAGGCGCGCGGGCTCTTCGCCGCCACCATGGCCGAGCGCATCGATATGGATCTCGAGGACCACGACCGGCTGATCGCCTACGTGCTCGGACTCTCCCACGCGCTGAACATCGCGTTCTTCACGGCGCTGGCGGAGAGCGGTGAGGCGGCGCCGCGCCTGTCCCGGATGTCGAGCACGACCTTCGACGCCCAGCTCGACGTCTCGGCCCGGGTCGCCGGGGACAACCCCGGCCTGTATTTCGAGATTCAGCGGCTGAATGAATTCGGACTGGAGCCCCTCGATGCGCTGTGCGAATCGGCGGAGCGCATCCGGGAGCTGGTGCGTTCCGGGGACGAGCGCGGGTTCGTCGAGCTGATGCAGCGGGGCCGGGAGTACCTGGCCAGTCGCGCGCCGGTGGAGGAGGGAGCCCATGAACCAGCGGGCCGATGAGCTGGCGCGGCTGCGCGAGCAGCTGGCCCGTCTATCGGCGGTCGCGGCAGAGAACGAAGTCAGGCTGCAGCGGTCGAGGGAACGCGAACTCTACCTGCTGAACGCCGAGAACCTCCCCGCCCTCATGGGGCGGCTCACCGTCGGTCTGGAGCAGAGCTTCGGATTGCACTGCGTCTCGTTGCTTCTGTGCGACCCGGACCACGAACTGCGCCACCTGCTGATGGCGGCGGGTATGCCACCGGAAGAGTTGCCCGGCGTGACATTCGTCGGCGCGCTCACGGGCATCGCACCGCACTTCCCCGCCCTGCGCGAGCCCTGGCTGGGACCGTTTCGGGCGGCTGACCACGAGCTGCTTTTCGGCCGCGGCGTGGAACTCGGCAGCGTTGCGCTGATCCCCCTGGAGCGGCAGGGCCGGCTGATGGGCAGCCTGAATCTCGGTAGCGCGAAGGCGGCGCGCTACACGCGTTCCCATGCCACGGATTTTCTCGCCCACCTCGGTGCCGTTGCCTCGTTTGCGCTGGAGAACGGCGTGAACCGCGCGCGGCTGCTGCGCAGCGGTATCACGGACGTCCTCACCGGCTGGCACAATCGACGCTATCTGCGAACCCGACTGCGCGAGGAACTGGCACGGTCGCGCCGCGAGTCACTGCCGCTCACCCTGCTCATGATCGACATCGATCATTTCAAGCGCGTCAACGATCGCCACGGGCATCTCGCCGGTGATCGCGCCCTCGCCGAGGTGGCGCAGCGCATCGAATCACGGGTGCGGGCGAGCGATGTCGCCGCGCGCTACGGCGGTGAGGAGTTCGTGCTGCTGTTACCCAATACGCCGGTGGCCGAGGGGCGCCACCTCGCAGAACGTTTACGCCTCGCCGTCAGCGCCGAGCCCGTGTCGCTGCCGGATGGTGAGGCCGTCACGCTGACCATCTCGGTGGGGGTGGCCAGTGCGTCCCCCAGCCGGGACGACGACGACCTGAAGACCCTTGCCGACGGCCTGCTGGCCCGCGCCGACGTGGCGCTCTACGAGGCCAAGTCGGCGGGACGAGATCGGGTGCAGGCGACAGGCTGAACGGCGCGAGCGCTGCGCCGGGACGCGCCGGCGTGACCGCGGCCGCCTGGTCTGTGATAATGAGAACCATTATCAATTAAGTAGGGAGAAAGCTCGATGTCTGCGAACGGACGTCTGCGGGCGTGCGCCCGGCTGGCCGGCGCCATGATTGCCATGCTTGCCGTGATAACGGTGTCCGGCTGCGGGAAGCCGGACAGGCCGGCCGGGCCGACCGGTGAGGGCGAACCGCAACGCAAGGTCGTCGTCTATTCGGCGCGCGCCGAGCACCTCATAAAGCCCATCTTCGATCGCTACACGGAGGAGACGGGCGTGGAAGTCGCCTACACGACGGACAAGGAGCAGCCGCTCATCCAGCGTCTCCTCGCCGAGGGTGAGAACACGGACGCCGACGTCCTGCTGACAGTGGACGCCGGCAACCTCTGGTACGCCGCGGAGCAGGGCGTCCTGCAATCGATCGACTCGCCGGTGCTCGAGGCCAACGTCCCCGGCTATCTGCAGGATTCGCAGAATCGCTGGTTCGCCCTGTCGGTGCGGGCACGGACCATCGTCTATGCCACCGAGCGGGTGGATCGGGACGCGCTGGCAGGCTATGCCGAGCTGGCCGGTGAAGAGTGGGCCGACCGGCTGTGCCTGCGCACGTCCAAGAAGGTCTACAACCAGTCCCTGGTGGCCATGCTGATCGCCCGCTACGGTGAGGAGCGGACCGAGGAGATCGTGCGCGGGTGGGTCGACAACCTGGCGGCCGACGTCTTCTCCAACGACACCAAACTGATGGAGGCGATTCTCGCCGGGCAATGCGACGTCGGTATCGTCAACAGCTACTACTTCGGTCGTCTGCAGAAAGAGCGGGGCGCGGACCTGCCGCTGGCGCTGCACTGGCCGGGAGCCGCCACCGGCGGCGTGCATATCAACGTGTCCGGCGCAGGCGTCACGAAATGGGCGCCGCGTCCGGATGCCGCCGTCGCCTTGCTGGAGTGGTTGTCGTCTCCTCCGGCCCAGGAGCTCTTCGCCGGTCTGAATCTGGAATTCCCGGCCAACCCGGCGGTCGCAACGGACCCTCTCGTCGCCGCCTGGGGCGAGTTCGAACCGAGCGACATGCCGGTAGCGCGCGCCGGTGAACTACAGGCCGCGGCCGTGAAACTCATGGACCGGGCCGGCTACCGCTGATCAGGAAACGCAGGACCGACATGAGGCCGGCGTCGGCACGAGCGGGCGGGCCGCTGCCTACCTCCCGGTCCGGCGGCCGGCTGTGGGTATTCGCGGCGGGGATCGTCGCCCTGATCACGGCGACGCCGCTGGCCGTCGCCTTCACTTCCCTGCTCGATCCGGACCGGGCCGTCTGGGCGCATCTCGCGGAGCACGTGCTGCCTCGCGTCCTGCTGAATACCCTCTGGCTGGTGTCTTCGGTATCTGCGCTGACCGCCGTGATCGGGACGAGCCTCGCGTGGCTGACCGCCGCCTGCGAGTTCCCCGGTCGCCGCTTCTTCTCCTGGGCGCTGTTGCTGCCGCTCGCGGTGCCGGGCTACGTGCTGGCTTTCGCGTTGGCCGGTCTGTTCGAATATACCGGTGCCGTGCAGCATGCGCTCCGCGGTGCCTTCGGCGACGAGGCGGCCCTGCCGGACATCGGCGCCCGGGGGGCGAGCATCCTTACGCTGACGCTGGCACTGTTCCCCTATGTCTACCTGATCGCCCGCCAGGCGTTCGCCACCCAGGGTGTGCGCGGGCTGGAAGTGGCGCGGTCCGTCGGTATGACGCCCGCGCGGGGGTTTTTCCGCGTGGCGCTGCCGATGGCGCGGCCCTGGATCGCGGCGGGCGTCGCACTCGTCGCGATGGAGACGCTGGCGGACTTCGGGACCGTCAGCGTCTTCAACTACGACACGTTCACGACGGCGATCTATCAGGCCTGGTTCTCGCTCTTCTCGCTGGATGCCGCGCTGCAGCTCGCCAGTATCCTGGTGCTGCTGGTGGCGGTCGCACTGATCACCGAGCGCCGGTTCCGCGGTCGCGCGCGATTCGAATCGGTCGGCAGCGGTGCGGAGCGCAGGCGCATGGCGCTGTCGGGCCGTGCCGCCGTGCTCGCGACCGGCTGTTGCAGTGCCGTCTTCCTCATCGCATTCGTGCTGCCGGTCACGCAGCTGCTGGCATGGACGATCGATACCTTCGGCGACGAGTTCGACCCGCGCTATCTGTCCTTCGCCGCCCGCAGCGTCTTCCTCGCCTCGGCGGCGGCCCTGCTCATCGTCGTGCTGGCGCTCGTGCTCACCTATGCGGTCCGGCTCCGTCCCGGGGCGGTCGCGGGCGGACTCGCCCGCGTCGCGACCCTCGGCTACGCCATACCGGGTGCCGTGCTCGCCGTCGGCTTCTACGTGGCGGTCGTCCGCTTGGGCGAAGGTCTCGGCGTGGCCGCCGGCTGGCTGTTCGGCACGGGCGCCGGGTCGGTGGTGCTGACCGGCACCGTCCTCACGCTCCTGCTCGCCTACGCTGCCCGATTCCTGGCCGTGGGACACGGCCCCATCGATAGCGCGATGCAGCGTATCCGGCCGAGCCTCGACGATGCCGCGCGGGGGATGGGTGTCGGCGGCGTGTCGCTCCTTACCCGTGTACATCTGCCCATACTGCGTTCCGGCATCGCTACGGCGGCCTTGCTGGTGTTCGTGGACGTGATGAAGGAGCTGCCCATCACGCTGATGACCCGGCCATTCGGCTGGGATACCCTCAGCGTCCGTGTCTTCCAGCTCACGTCGGAGGGCCACTGGCAGCGCGCCTCCGTGTCCGCGCTGGCCATCGTCCTCGTCGGGCTGATCCCGGTCCTCGCCCTGAATCGCCGGAGCACCTGAATGCTCGTCATCGAAGATCTCGTCCACGACTACGGGGAGCAACCCGTCCTGCAGGGTGTGGATCTCGTTCTCGAGCGAGGCCGCATCGGCTGCCTGCTGGGCCCGTCCGGCTGTGGCAAGACGACGGTGCTGCGCTGCGTTGCCGGTTTCGAGCGGCCGGCGGCCGGTCGCATCTCCGCCGCCGGCCGCGAACTGACCGGCGCGGAGGTCTTCCTGCCTCCCGAGCGGCGCCGCATCGGCATGGTGTTCCAGGACTATGCGCTGATGCCCCATCTGGACGTTGCGGGCAACGTGGCCTTCGGTCTCGGCAGGGGGAGTCGCGATCGACACGCGGGACGCGTCACGGCATTGCTGGAACTGGTGGGGCTGCCCGGCCTCGAGAGACGTTTCCCGCACGAATTGTCCGGCGGTCAGCAGCAGCGGGTGGCGCTGGCACGGGCTCTCGCCCCGGAGCCGGAACTGTTGCTCATGGACGAACCTTTCTCCAATCTCGACGCCGGTCTGCGCGAGCGTCTGGCGGGTGAGGTGCGTGACATCATCAAGGGGGTCGGCACCACGGCACTGGTGGTGACCCACGATCATCAGGACGCTTTCTCGGTCGCCGATGACGTCGGCGTGATCAGCGAGGGCCGGCTCCGGCAATGGGATACCGCTTACAACGTGTATCACCGGCCCGAGGATCGCTTCGTCGCCGGCTTCGTGGGTCAGGGTGTCTGGGTGCCCGGGATCGTGCGCTCGCCGGGGCAGGTGGAGACGGGGGTCGCGATGGCCCGGGGACGGATGACCGGCGGGTTGCCGCCCGGTACCGAGGTCGAGTTGCTGCTGCGGCCCGACGACGTCGTGCACGATGACGAGAGTCCGCTGCGGGCGCGGGTGGCCAGCCGGCGATTCCGCGGATCCCAGTTCCTCTACGAGCTGGTAACGCAGGAGGGGCAGCGGCTGCTGTCCGCGGTGCCGAGCCATCATGACCACGCGGTCGGCGAGATGATCGGTTTCCGCATCCAGACGGACCACATGGTCGTGTTTCCCCGCCGGGAAACGGAGGAGGCGGGTGTGCCCGGCTAATGCCGCTGGCGCCACATGAGCAGGAGGAAAAGCGGCACGCCGAGCAGGGCGGTCAGTGTCCCGACCGGCAACTGGCGGGGTGCCATCACCGTCCGGGCCAGTGTGTCCGCGACGACCAGCAGGCAGCCGCCCGCGATGACCGCAGCCGGTATCACGCGCCGGTGCTCGCTGCCGGTGAGCAGCCGGATCATGTGAGGCACGACGAGACCGATGAAGCCGATCGTGCCGGCGGCCGTGACCGCCACGGCGGTGAGCAATGCGGCGCCGACGAAGATTCCCGTCTGCACGAGTGCGACACGCTGGCCGAGTATGGCGGCAAGGGTCTCGCCCCTGGCCAGCACGTTCAATTCGCGCGCCCCCGCCAGACTGGCGAGGGTGCCGACCGCCAGCACGACGAGCAGCGGTGCCGGCGAGTGGGCGAAAGAAAAGTCGCCCATGAGCCAGAACAGCATCCCGTGTATGCCCTGTTCGGGAGAGAGTGTCAGCAGGAGCCCTATCACGGCGGAGAGGCCGGCCGCGAGCACGACCCCCGTCAGCAGCAGCCGCGTGGGCGTCCAGCTGCCGCTGCCGTGGGCGACCGCGAATACGACGAGCATGGAGGCGAGCGCGCCGGCGAACGCGCCAGCGTCCACGGCCCAGGGCGACAGGCCCAGCAGGATTGCGGCGAGCGCTCCGACTGCGGCGCCTCCCGACGTGCCGAGGATGTAGGGGTCGGCCAGAGGATTTCGTAGCAGGACCTGCATCAGGACGCCTGCCAGCGAAAGCAGGCCGCCGACGGCGAGCGCGCACAGCGCGCGCGGCAGCCGGAGTCCCAGAATCAGATCGCGCTCGCCTGCGGAGCCGCCACCGGCGATGACCCTGGCAACGCGGGACAGGGGGAGCGACTCGCTGCCGCTCGCCAGTGCGGCCGCCAGGCACACGAGGGCGACGACGATCAGCAGGGGCAGCAGCAGTTTGTCGCGGCTGATCACGGGGAGCGAGGCGTGGAGTCCGGCGGGCGCCGCACTGGCGTCACCGGCGCAATCATGGCCCAGCCCCGGAGGGGCCGCAGGCGGGGGCAGCAGTGCGCTGGCCGGACCCGGGGGAATATGGAAAAATAGGTGTCAACGAGGGGTTTCCATGGCTTCCGACAATATCGACGAGCACGGTTTCCGGGCGAACGTCGGCATCATACTGGCGAACGAGGCCGATCGCCTGCTTCTGGCCGGCCGGGCCGGCCGCAAGGGCTGGCAGTTTCCCCAGGGCGGGATCAACGAGCGCGAGACGCCGGAAGAGGCGATGTTCCGCGAGTTGTACGAGGAACTGGGTCTGGAGCGCCACGATGTCGAGGTGCTGGGTACGACCCGGGACTGGATCTCCTACCGCCTGCCGGATCGCTACATCCGGCGCGGCGGCAGCCCGGTGTGCATCGGTCAGAAGCAACGCTGGTTCCTCCTGCGCTTCGTCGCCGGCGAGGACAGGCTGCGGCTGGACCTGACTCCCACTCCCGAGTTCGACCGCTGGCGCTGGGTCGAATTCTGGCGTCCGGTCAACGAGGTCATCTATTTCAAGCGCCGCGTGTATGCGCGCGCTCTGTTCGAACTCGCCGGGCATCTGTTCCCGGAAGGCCCGCCTCCCCAGCCACGCTGGTGGCCCCATCGCTGGCGTGCGGTGTTCACGAAAGACCTGCGCCGCGCCGGCCTGTCTCCCTGACTACGTCGGTTTCCGTGACGCAACGCACTTCCGGCGCCGCCCGGCGCCGCGTACCATACCTCACTTCGTTTGACAGAATCCCGACCATCCACCGCGATGCCGCTCACTTCCTCACGCACCCGCATCCTCGCCGTGATCGCCGTCGTCGCGGGCCTCGCGGGTGCCTACCTGATCTACGAAGCGGGCCGGGTGCATGGCGGATACAACTTCCTCGAAGTATCGAACGAGCGCAAGGCACTCACGGCCCGCATGGAAGAACTGGAGGCCGAGGAGCGGCGTCTGCGCGAAGAGATCATCAAGCTCGAGACTCTGCGCAAGACGGATCAGGAGGCCTACAAGGCCATCGACGAGGGTTTCCGGTCGCTGCAGGACAAGATCCAGGAGCAGCGCGAAGCTATCGCGTTCTACCGCGGCATCATCTCGCCGGCGGATTCGAGCAGTGGGCTGCGGGTACAGGATTTCCAGGTGTTGCGCGGGGCCGAGGAGTCTCGTTATCGTCTGCGTCTGGTGCTGGTCCAGGTCAAACAGCATCATCGCCGGGTCTCCGGCACGGTGCGGCTGTCGGTGGACGGAGCGAGGGACGGGGAGGTCGTGAGCGTCCCTTACGCACAGCTCGCGACGAATGACGGTGACTCGCGCTGGGCGTACTCTTTCCGCTACTTTCAGGACTTCGAGCGAGACCTGGTGCTGCCAGCGGGTTTCCGTCCGGATCGGGTCAATATCGAGCTCTTGCCGAGCGGCAAGGGCAATACCGGCATCAAGCAGAGTTTCCCCTGGTCGACGAACACGGGCTGAGCGCGGTGGAGACTCATGGAGTAAGTCATGTTAGGACGTAAGAACAAGCGCCACACCGCGATCGACACCCTCGTCGGTCCCAGCTCCCGTGTGCAGGGCGACCTCTACTTCGAGGGGGGCTGCCACGTGGACGGCACGGTCCATGGCAATGTCATTGCCGAGCCGGAGAGCGACTCCGCGCTGAGCGTCAGCGAGAACGGTAAGATCGAGGGCAACGTGACGGTGCCGAACGTGGTGCTGCGCGGCACGGTTCGGGGTGACCTCAGTGCCGGCGAGCGCGTGGAACTCGGACCCACCGCGCGAGTCATCGGTAATGTGTATTACAATCTGATCGAGATGGCGGTCGGTGCGGAGATCAACGGCAAGCTGGTCCACGGGGCCAACCCGGCGGCGAAGAGTGCGGACGAGACCGGTGACCAGTTCACCGCGACCGCCACCGACGCCGCGGAGCCCGACGTCGCGACGGGCACCGACTAGACACGATCGCAGACGGGCCTGCAGGCCCGGGGAAGCAGGAAAATGGAGAACTCGACGACGACACGTGAAGCGCCCGGCATGCCGCCGCCGCCGCTCGTATTCACCGACGCCGCTGCACGCAAGGTAGGGGAACTGATCCGCGAGGAAGAGAACCCGGACCTGAAATTGCGTGTCTTCGTTTCCGGCGGCGGTTGCTCGGGCTTCCAGTACGGCTTTACGTTCGACGAGAGTATCGAGGAAGGCGATACGACGATCGAGAACGAGGGCGTGACCCTGCTCGTCGACCCGATGAGCGTGCAGTACCTGATGGGCGCCGAGATCGACTACAAGGAAGATCTCGAAGGAGCCCAGTTCATCATCCGTAACCCGAACGCGACCACGACGTGCGGTTGCGGGTCGTCGTTCTCCGTCTGAGGAGGGAGGCCCCGACCGCGGCACCGCAGGACACTAGGAGGCCGCTATCGTCTCCGGAGCCGGGAACGACGTCGATTCGTCCCAGGACAGCGTCATAGCCGCCGTCGATCTGGGGTCGAACAGTTTCCACATGATCGTGGCGACGCTGCGCCACGGCCAGCTCACCATCCTGGATCGGCTCCGCGAGACCGTGCGTCTGGCCGAGGGGTTGTCGTCCAAGACCGGTCTCACCGTCAGCAGCAAGGCGCGTGCGCTCGAGTGTCTCGCCCGATTCGGTGAACGGTTGCGCGACGTCGATGCCTCCAATGTCCGCGCTGCAGGGACGAACACGCTGCGCAGGGCGCGCCGCGAGACCGGCTTCCTGGCCGAGGCGGAAGCGGCCCTGGGGCACCCCATCGAGATCATCTCCGGGTTCGAGGAAGCCCGGCTCATCTACCTCGGCGTGGCACACAGTCTGCCGCCCATCGAGGGTCGCCGTCTGGTGCTGGACATCGGTGGTGGCAGCACGGAGCTGATCCTCGGCAGCGGCGAGCAGCCGGAAGCGCTCGAGAGTATCTCGATGGGCTGCGTCGGTATGACCGAGCGTTTCTTCGCCGACGGGTCGCTCACGAGGAAGGCATTCGATCGGGCCCGGACCGCGGCCCGGCTGAAGCTGCAGCCGGTCCAGGCCCAGTTCCGCAATCGCGGCTGGGAAGAGGCCATCGGCGCTTCCGGGACGATCCGTTCCGCCGAGACGGTGGCGCGGGAACTGGGCCTCCTGCGCGCGGACGGCCTGACCCTGGCCAACGTGGAGGCGCTCATCGACCGCATGATCGAGCGCGGCCGCATCGAGCGACTCGATTTGCCCGGTCTGTCGCCGCGTCGCGCCCAGGTCTGGGCAGGCGGGCTGTCAGTGCTCGCGGAGATATTCTCGGCGCTCGAAGTCCGGCATATGAATATCTCTGATGGGGCGCTGCGTGAGGGCCTGCTGTACGATCTGGTGGGCCGACTGCAGCACGCGGATGCCCGGGAGCGCACCGTGCAGGCTCTCGTGGACCGCTATCACGTCGACCGGGAACAGTCCGAGCGTGTCGCGGCGGTCGCCGGTCGGCTGCTCTCCCGGGTCAGCCGGGAATGGAAGCTCGAGCAACCGCTGGATGCGAAGCTTCTCGAGTGGGCCGCGAGACTGCACGAAATCGGGCTCGACATATCGCATCACGACTTCCACGAGCACGGCGCGTACATCGTCGAGCACGGAGACCTGCCGGGATTCCCGCGGCTCGAACAGCAGATGCTCGCCTGCCTGATCGCCTTCCAGCGCAAGCGTCCCGACGAAAAGAGGCTCGCGCGGCTGCCGGAGAAGAAGCAGAAGAGCACATTTCGCCTCGCACTGCTGCTGCGTCTCGCCGCGCTCCTGAACCGCAGTCGCTCACCGGACATTCCCCTGGATGCGGAACTCGTAGCCCGCAAGAAGTCACTCGTCATATCGTTCCCGGATGGCTGGCTGGACAACAATCCGCTGACGCTCGCGGACCTGGATCGGGAGATCCAGTACCTGAAACCGACCGGCTATCGTCTGGAGGTGGACTTCTCGGGTCAGCAGGTCTCCGCCAGCCGCTGAAGTAATTCGGTCTGCGCCGCCGTCGCGTTCTCACCGGGCTCCGGCCGGAGCCGCCGGTAGCTTCCGTCGGGAGCCAGCTCCCAGGCGTCGGTATTGTCCGCGAGATAGAGTTCGAGGTCGGACTTCACCTGACTCCGATGAGACTTCCTCAGCAGCGGGAAACAACATTCCACCCGGTTGAAGAAGTTGCGCTCCATCCAGTCCGCACTCGCGCAATAGATGGTCTCCCGGCCCCCGGCGTGGAAATAGTAGACGCGCGAGTGTTCGAGGAATCGGCCGACGATCGAGCGCACCCGGATGTTGTCCGAGAGGCCCGGCAGTCCGGGCCGCAGCGAGCAGATTCCGCGGACGATCAGATCGATCTGAACACCGGCACGGGATGCCCGGTACAGGGCCTGGATGACCTGCGGCTCGATCAGGGCATTGACCTTGACGATAATGCGGGCGGGCTCACCCGCCTCGGCGGCTTCGGTTTCGGCGGCGATCAGCGCGAGTATCCGATCATGCAATCTGAAAGGTGCCGTCGTGATGCGTTCCAGCTTCCGTATCTCGGTCAGGCTGGTCAGTTGCATGAACACTTCGTGGACGTCGCGGCCGAGGGACTGATCGGATGACAGCAGACCGTAGTCCGTGTAGACCCGTGTCGTCTGTGGGTGGTAGTTGCCGGTCCCGAGGTGGACGTAGCGGCGCAGTTCCTCGCCGTAGCGGCGTACGACCAGGGCCATCTTGGCGTGGGTCTTGTAACCGACCACTCCGTAGACTACATGCGCACCGGCCTCCTGCAATCGGTTCGCGAGGGCGATGTTCGCGGCTTCGTCGAAGCGGGCCATGAGCTCGATCACGACCGTTACTTCCTTGCCGGTCTGGGCCGCCGTCACCAGGTGATCGACGATGGGGGAAGTGGGGCCGCTGCGGTACAGGGTCTGCTTGATCGCCAGGACGTCCGGGTCGGTCGCTGCCTGGGCGATGAAATCGATGACCGGTGTGAAAGACTGGAAGGGGTGGTGCAGCAGTATGTCCTTGTTGTCGACGGCGTCGAATACCGTGTCCGCGGCGACGAGACCGACAGGCAATCCGGCCGTGAACGGCCGGAATTTCAGGTCCTCGCGCTCCGATAAGTCAGCGACGCGCAACAGCCGGTTCAGGTTGACCGGCCCGTCCACCCGGTAGAGATCTTCCTCGGTCAGCTCGAAGTGGTCCAGCAGGAAGGTGTTCAGCTCGTCCGGGCATTCGCTCGCGACCTCCAGCCGCACCGCCGCGCCGTAGCGGCTCGCCGCCAGTTCTCCCTCCAGGGCCCGGACGAGGTCGTCGACTTCCTCGTCATCCACGTACAGGTCACTGTTGCGGGTCACGCGGAACTGGAAGCAGCCATCCACCTTCATGCCCGGAAACAGCTCCTCCACGAAGCTGTGGATGACGGACGAGAGGAACACGTAATGCTCCTCGCCCTCGCTGCCCAGTTCGGCGGGCAGCGGGATCAGTCGTGGCAAAGAGCGTGGCGCCTGCACCAGGCCACGATGGCGGCGACGCCCGAAAACGTCCTTGCCTTTAAGCGCCACGATGAAGTTCAGGCTCTTGTTGAGGATGCGCGGGAACGGACGCGAGGGGTCCAGCGTCAGGGGTGTGAGTACCGGCAGCACCTGCTCGCGGAAGTAGCTGTGCAGCCATTGGCTCTGCGCGGACGACCAGGCGTCCCGCCGCACGAAGTGCACGCCGTTATCGGCCAGTTCCGGGATCAGATCGTCATTGAGCAGCCGGTACTGCTCTTCCACCAGAGCGCCGGCCTCAGTCCTGATCGCCGTGAGGGTCTCCCGGGGCGTCATCCGATCCGGTCCCGGCGCGGCGGAACCGAGTTCCTCGCGCTGCTTCAGCCCCGATACGCGTATCTCGAAGAACTCGTCCAGGTTGGTGCAGGAGATGCACAGGAAGCGGAGCCGCTCCAGCAGCGGCGTGCTCCGGTCGAGGGCCTGGGCAAGCACGCGCTTGTTGAACTCGAGCAGGCTGAGTTCGCGGTTGATGTAGTAATCGGGGAGACCCAGGTTCTCGGTGTCCACGGCGGCCTTCCTGCGCGGGCGGCAAACCAGTATAGCAGTGGCTTACTCAGTCCGTGACGCGTCGGTCCGCGGGGTAGATGCCACCCAGGACCGCGCTGGCTCGAGCGCCTGTGACCCGCGGCCGGTTGCCGGGTCGGCCGGCCAGAGTTTCCCGGGCGAGCCAGGCGAAAGCCGCCGCCTCCACCCAGTCCGGATCGAGGCCGGTATCGGCGGTGCTGCTGACGTTCGCCGGCGCGCACAATGTACCGAGACGATCCATCAGGAAAGCGTTGTGACTGCCGCCGCCACAGACCAGCACCCGGTCGGCGCCAGGCGCATGGGTACCGACCGCACGGGCGATGGTCACGGCGGTCAGTTCCGCCAGGGTCGCCTGGACGTCGGCCGGCGCGGGCTGTTCCGGCAGCGCCTCCAGCCGGCCCTCGAGCCAGTCCGGATTGAAGTATTCCCGTCCCGTTGATTTCGGCGGCGCAGCGTCGAAGTAGGGATCGTCGAGGCAGGCCTCGAGCAGGATGGGGGAGACGGACCCCTGCCGCGCGAACGAACCGGCCCGGTCGAAGGGTTCGCCCCGCTGATTGCGCATCCAGCCGTCCATGAGGGTGTTGCCGGGACCGGTGTCGAAGCCGATGCGGACGTCGTCTTCGATCACCGTCAGATTGCCGATGCCGCCGATGTTCACCACGGCCACCGGCCGATCCCGTCCGCCGTAGAGCCAGCCGTGGAATGCGGGGGCGAGCGGTGCCCCTTCCCCGCCGAGCGCGAGATCCCGGCGACGGAAATCGGCCACGGCGGTCAGGCCCGTGCGTGCAGCGATGACATTCGGGTCGCCGACCTGCAGTGTAAACGGCGTATCAGCCGCCGGCGCGTGGCGTAGTGTCTGGCCGTGGCTCCCGATGGCACTGACCGTCGCGGGATCGATACCGGCCGCATCGAGTAAGCGTAGCGCCGCTGCCGCGAACGCGCTGCCGACCTGCACGTCCAGGCGACCGAGCCTGTCGATGCCGCAGGACGCCGGTTCGGCAACAGCGCGTTCCAGATCGCGAGCGAGCGAGTCCGCATAGGGGTAGCAGGCGGCGGCGACAATCTCGCAGCGTCGCACGGCGGGGTCGGCGGGGAAGGACACGATGGCGGCGTCCACGCCGTCCATGCTGGTGCCGGAGATCAGTCCGAGGTAAAGCTCGCCCATCTCAGGCCGATGCCGCTTTCGTTACTGGATGGAGGCGAGACGTGTGGTCCGGTAGCTGTCCAGACGTTTCAGCAGGGGCTCGGCGGCCGCGAGGAAATCGTCCCGATAGGCGGCACGGATCGGTTCCGCCTCGGGCAATTCCACCGTGCGGGGATTGCGGTGCACCCCGTTGAGACGGTATTCGTAATGCAGGTGGGCCCCGGTCACCATACCCGTCGCTCCGACGTAGCCGATCACCTGACCCTGCCTTACCCGGCTGCCGATCTTTGCCTTCGAGTTGAAGCGTGACATGTGCGCATATAGCGTCGTGATGTTGCCGCCGTGCTGCAGGATCACGGTATTGCCGTACCCGCCCTTGCGACCCCGGAAGATCACCTTGCCGTCGCCCGCGGCCTTGATCGGCGTGCCGGTGGGTGCGGCATAGTCGACACCGCGGTGGGCCCGGGTGGTATTCAGCACCGGATGACGCCGATTGGGATTGAAATTCGAGCTGATGCGCGAGAAGTCCACCGGCGCGCGTATGAATGCCTTCCTCACGCTCCGTCCTTCCGGTGTGTAGTAGTCGCTCTCGCCTTCCGGATCGACGAAGCGCAGCGCCGCGAACGAATTGCCGCGATTGACGAATTCGGCAGCCACGATATCGCCATTGGCCACGAACTCGCCATCCTGCCAGATCTCCTCGTAAATGATGAAGAACTCGTCGCCCTTGCGGATGTCGAGAACGAAATCGATGTCCCAGGCGAAGATACCAGCGAGGTTCATGACGACGTTGTCGGAAACGCCGGCCTCCATCGCAGCCTCGAACAGCGAGGTTTCGATGACGCCGTGGGCCATCGTCTCGCGCAGCTCGATGGGGCGCTCGATGACTTTCGCCTCGAAACCCTCCCCTGTCGCCTCGACGACGAGAGCCGAGGTCAGGTCGAGTTCCTTGTAGAGTCGGCGGAGGCGCCCGTTGTCGTGGCGGACCTGCAGCACCTCGCCCGGACGAATGACGCGCAGTGGTTCCTTCGCCTCGGGCAGGCCGACGATGCGGTGCAGGTCGGCGATGCTGAGCGAGTGTCGGCGGAACAGCCGGTCCAGCGTATCGCCGCTGGCGACCGTCAACGTCAGCGGCGTATAAGGCACGATGACTTCCTCGACACTGGCGGGCGGCGCCAGCAGCTCGGCGAGGGATTCGCTGCGGTGGGCGAGAGTCGGCGCCGGCACGGCGAGGGAGGCGGCCACGGCCTCCTGCATGTCATTCGGCGTCACCCGTTCCGCTGTGCCCCCCGCGTCGCGCAGACCGACCAGGAGAGCGACGCAGGCCAGCGGGATCCCGAGTCCGGTGGCGAACCACGGCAGGCGTTTCGGTGGGTGTTTCCCCGGAAGAGTCGTGTGCTTGTAATCGTGCCTGATCGGGCTCACAGGACGGGTCACGTTCGGCCTCCGGTGGACAGTAGTCGCTAATGTAGCGACAAGACATAATTGAGTCAAAGAAACGGACAACGAATCAGGTCGTTAAGTCCGGTTTCTGCCATTTATTGTTACATCTATTCATAACGGATCCGACGGCTCGACGCGGTGCACCGCGTCACAACCCTTTGTGATTGTCCCGGTGCTGGGGCAACATTCGCACGGCAGCAGACTGCTGCCAGGGTGATGCAGGACGTGTGATGACGCGACTTTCGGCAGAAGAACAGCTCGAAGAACTCACCCGGG
This sequence comes from Gammaproteobacteria bacterium, assembly GCA_037382365.1. Classification (GTDB taxonomy): domain Bacteria; phylum Pseudomonadota; class Gammaproteobacteria; order Steroidobacterales; family Woeseiaceae; genus Lentisalinibacter. Next base: position 2,885 of record JARRPZ010000037.1, on the reverse strand, counting down.
GCGCGGAGGAGGTGCTGCCCGCAGGCGCCTTGCGGGCGAAGCTGCAGGAAGGGCGGCCACTGGTGATCAAGGCGGGATTCGATCCGACGGCGCCGGACCTGCACATCGGCCACACCGTCCTGATCAACAAGATGCGCCAGTTCCAGGAATTCGGCCACGAGGTCGTGTTCCTGATCGGGGATTTCACGGGCATGATCGGGGATCCCTCTGGCAAGAACGCGACGCGGCCGCCATTGAGCGAGCGCGACGTCGCGGAAAATGCCAGGACCTACCAGGAGCAGATCTACAAGATCCTCGATCCGGACCGGACTCGGATCGAGTTCAACTCGCGCTGGATGGGGGAGATGAGCGCGGCGGACATGATCCGGCTCGCCTCTCACCATACCGTCGCGCGCATGTTGGAGCGCGACGATTTCCAGAAGCGCTATGCCGGCGGCCAGCCGATCGCCGTGCACGAATTCCTGTACCCGCTGGTCCAGGGCTACGACTCGGTCGCCCTGCGCGCGGACGTGGAGCTCGGCGGCACCGACCAGAAGTTCAATCTGCTGGTTGGCAGACAGCTCCAGCAGGATTTCAATCAGGCGCCTCAGGTGGTCTTCACGATGCCGCTCCTGGAGGGGCTGGGTGGCATCGACAAGATGTCGAAGTCGTTGAGCAATTACGTCGGCATCACGGAGCCGCCGGAGGAGATGTTCGGCAAGCTGATGTCGATCTCCGACGATCTCATGTGGCGGTACTTCGAGCTGCTGAGTTTTCGGCCGCTCGGCGAGATCCGGGCACTGCACGAGGCGGTCGACGGGGGTCGGAACCCGAGGGACGTGAAATTCGAGCTCGCGTGCGAAATCGTGGACCGCTTCCACGGGGAAGGCGCGGGCGAGATGGCCCGCGAGCGATTCATCGCCCGCTTCCAGAAGGGCGATCTGCCCGACGACATGCCGGCGCTCGAAATCCCCGCCGAGGCCGGCAAACTCGGCATTGCGCATCTGCTGCGGGCCGCCGGACTGGTCTCCAGCAATTCGGAAGCCTTCCGCATGATCACCCAGGGAGCCGTCCGGGTGGACGGAGACCGCATCGGGGACCGGAACCTCGAGGTCGATGCCGGGACGACGCATGTCTATCAGGTGGGCAAACGGCGCTTCGCTCGCGTGACCGTCGTCGGATAACCGGTCGGGACGGGGGATAGGAGAGGACGGTCAAGACGACCGTGGAGTGAAACTGCAAGGAGTAGGAAGATGCGATTCAAGAAACTGGCCCTTTTTCTGATGGCGTTCGCGGCCGGCAACGTGCTGGCCATGGACGCGGAGCAGGCGGAGAAGGCTTACGAAGTACGGCATTCGCTGTTCACGCTGGTCGGCTGGAATATCGGTCCGCTGGCCGGCATGGCGAAGGAGCAGATCCCTTTCGATGCAGAGAAGGCGGAACTGCACGCCAGCCGGATCGCCTCGCTGGTGCCGATGATCCCGCATGCCTTCGCCGCCGATACCCGTGGCTTCGACCTCGACACGGAGGCGAAGGACCGGATCTGGGCGGAAAAGGAGCAGTTCCTGGAACTGGCGGCCGCCATCCGTGACAAGAGTGCTGCGCTGGAGAAGGCCGCCGCCAGCGGCGACAAGAAGAAATTCACGGCGGCATTCGTCGAGATGGGCCAGGCCTGCAAGGATTGCCACGACAGGTATCGCGAGGATTGACCGGAAGGTCAGAACGTGAAGTCGGCGGCTGTCGGCGCCGGTGCCATGGCGATCAGTAGCCAGACCAGGCCGCCGGCCAGGGCAGCGAGTGCGGCGGCGGCGAGGAGTCGGTGACCGCCGATCCCCGCCGCCGTGCGGGCGCCCCTCTTGCGTCCGGTCAGCATGGCGGTGACCAGCCCCGCTCGTAGCTTCAGCGAGTAGTAAAACACAGCGGCAATGTGCAGCGCGACGAGCGCCAGCAGCACGTTGAAATTGAAGCCGTGCAGCCAGGACATGGCGTCGGCGAAGTCGCCGGGAACGGCGGCGCGCCACGGACCACTGGTCAGGATGTCGTCCGAATTGAACAGGCCGCTGACCGCCTGCAACGCGACGATGGTGAGCAGGGCGAGCACGGACCACCCCCCCAGCGGGTTGTGGCCGGCCGTGATGCCGGCCTGCCCCCGCAGCCAGCTGCCGGCGTAATCGATGACGGCGCCGGGCCCTCTGACGAAGTCGCTGAAGCGCGCGTAGCGGGGTCCCGCGAAACCCCAGAATAGTCGGAAGATCAGGAGGGAGAGCACCAGATAACCGAGCCGCATGTGCCAGTCCATGTACTCGACACCGAGTTCGTGGGTCAGCCAGCAGCCGGCCAGCGCGAGCACCAGCAGCCAGTGGAAGAGCCTTAGCGGCAGGTCCCAGACCAGCGCGCTGCGCGTATCGACGCCGGCGACGGACGTTTTTCGGGTTTCGACCATGGCCGAATTCAGCCAGATTGCCGGGTTTCCGGCAAGCGGGCTGCGGCGGAACCTGCCGGGCGCGGGCCGGTACAAAATGTCGTTGCCGGCGGGATTGCGTACCGGCCGTGGGCATCCTGGCGAAATATTTCCGGGCCAGGTGTTGACGGGGCGGCCGCGGCCGCTATAATGCGCCCTCCCTGGCGGCCGCGTCGTCGTCGGGAGACCCCGAAAAAGCAGTTAGACAGGCAGCCTGGACTGTTGACCGACTCCGGCTTGCCTGTATAATTGTGGGTCTGCCCCAAATTCAGGGGCCCGCTCTTTAAAAATACAATCAGGTAATTTGTGTGGGCGCTCGCGCTGGACTTTTCGGAAGCGAAAACCAGAGTGAGCGAACCAAACCTAAGTCAATGTGATTTAGAGCTTGGCGATCTCACTCTTCAAACTTCAATGTTTAAACTGAAGAGTTTGATCCTGGCTCAGA
>JARRPZ010000036.1:0-19528 GCA_037382365.1 Gammaproteobacteria bacterium | reverse complement strand
TCTCGCCGAGACCCCCGGCCAGACTCGCGGTGCGCACCGCGCCGTAGAACACGGAGGCCATGAGCGCGACCTTCAGGATGGTCAGCTCGTAGGGGATGCGGAAGAAGCGCCTCAGATAAGCGACGTTGGTCTCCGCGATGTAGTAGTAGGCGAGCAGGGTCGTGAATGCGAAGAAGAACAGGGCCACGGCGACGAAAGGCTTGCCGAAGCCGGGCAGCACGCTCTCCACGGCGAGCTGCGTGAAGGTCGGCGTGTTCGGATCGATCGCGGCGTCCACGAAGTGGAAGCCGGCCAGTGGCGTGCCGTTGCCGTCCACCACGTTGTAGGAGTTCGTGATGAGGATCATGAACGCCGTCGCCGTGCAGACGAAGAGGGTGTCGATGTAGACGGAGAAAGCCTGGACGAGTCCCTGTTGAGCCGGATGTTCCACCTCCGACGCCGCGGCTGCGTGCGGTCCCGTGCCCTGGCCTGCCTCGTTGGAGAAGATGCCCCGTTTCACTCCCCAGAACACCGCACCGCCGGTGACGGCCTCGATGGTGAAGGCGTTCTCCACGATCAGTCCGATGACGCCCGGCAGGGCCGGGGCATGCATGGCGACGATACCGACCGCGGTCACGATGTATCCGAGCGCCATGAATGGAACGACGACCTGGGTGAAGTGGGCGATGCGCTTCACGCCACCGAAGATGATGAAGCCGAGTACGGAGACGACGGCGATCGCCGCGATGAGCTTGACCTGACTGATCGTGCCGAGGGGCGTCCGCAGCGTCGCCCCGTCACCGAAAGCGAGATCGGCGGCGTTGCCGATGGCGTTGGACTGGACGCCGGGCAGCAGGAGGCCCGTCGCGACGATGGTGGTGACGGCGAACACCCACGCGTAGGCTTTCTGACCCATCGCCTTCTCGATGTAGAAAGCGGGTCCGCCCCGGTATTCGCCTTCCTCCTCTTCCTTGTAGATCTGGCCGAGTGCCGACTCGACGTAAGCCGTCGCCGCGCCCAGAAAGGCGACTATCCACATCCACAGCACGGCGCCGGGACCGCCGAAGCCGATGGCGGCCGCCACGCCGGCGATGTTGCCGGTGCCGACCCGTCCGGACAGCGAGACCGTGAGCGCCTGGAACGAGGAGATGCCGCGCTTCGACGCGCCACCGGCGAACAACAGCCGGACCATCTCGCCGAACAACCGGACCTGCACGAATCGGGTCAGTACGGAGAAGAGGAGTCCGGCACCGAGACAGAGATACACGAGGGGCGCGCTCCACACGAACCCGTTGATGGCGTCGACGATCGGCTGCATGCAAGGTCTCTGGACGCTTGGTGACGAGGGGATTCTATCGCGGCGGCAGGACCGGCGCGGGCGGCGATATTTCGGCAGACGGGTCGGCGTACACCTTGCGCGGGCCCGGGCGGCCCGGGCCGAACCGGAACAGACGCGTCGATGGCCGCGCGGCGCGGTCATCCGGGTACAATTCCCGCCGGACATACACGCGGAGGGTGGACGATGGCTGCCGCCCCGTCGGTGCTCGTCATCGAGGACAATCACGACATCGCCCAGATGGTCTGCGATTCACTGGAGCAGGCCGGTTATGTGGTGGACTACGCAGGCGACGGCGTCAGCGGGCTGCACCTCGCGGTGTCCGGCAGCTTCGATGCGATCATCCTCGACCTCATGCTGCCGGGCATGGACGGTCTCGAGCTGTGCCGCAAGCTCCGGCGCGATGCCGGCAAGGATACGCCGGTGCTCATGCTGACCGCCCGGGACACGCTCGAGGACAAGATCGCCGGCCTGGACGCGGGGGCGGACGATTACCTCGTCAAACCCTTCGACCTGAGAGAGCTGGATGCGCGGTTGCGTGCCATGATCCGCCGCTTCAGCGGACGCATGGTGGACGAGGTGCTGAGCCTCGGCGATCTGCGGGTGGACACCGGGACGATGGAGGTGGAGCGGGGCGGAAGGCGCATCACCCTGACACCCATCGCCTTCACGATCCTGCTGACGCTCCTGAAGGCGTCGCCGCGCATCGTCGCTCGCCGGGATCTGGAACGGGCCGTCTGGGGCGAGGTCACGCCGGACAGCGACGCACTGCGCAGTCACCTCTACACGCTGCGCAAGGCCATCGACAAGCCGTTCCCGACACCCCTCCTGCATACCGTAGCCGGCCGCGGCTACCGGCTGGCCGTGCTCGATGAAGACTAGGCCGGGGATCCGCCGCCTCAGCCGGGATTTCCTGCTGCAGGCGATCTACATCAGTATCGCGGCCGTGCTCGGCGTCATCGCGGTGGCGATCGTCCTCGAGCGCGTGGTGAGCCGGGAGGCACTGCGCGGCGAGGCCGAGTACTACGCCGAGCGTCTCGCCAGTGATCCCGCCGCTGCCCTCCCCGATACACGGAATCTCACCGGTTATCGCGCCTCGACCGGTGTGCCGGAGGATCTGCGCTCCCTCGGCCCCGGCTTTCACACGCTCCCGGACAGTCCCGGGTTCGGGCTGGTCCACGTTTCGGATATCGGCGACGACCGGCTGTATCTGGGCTTCGACAACCGCAGCGTGCGCGAACTCGTGCTGGCATTCGGCATCGTCCCCCTCGCCGCGGTGCTGGTGGTGCTCTATGTGGCCCTGTATTCGGCCTACCGGGTCTCGCGCCGCGCCGTCTCACCGGTCATCGCCCTCGCCGATCAGGTCCGGTCTCTCGATCCGTCCGATCCGGATCGCAATGTCTTCACGCTGGAGACGCCGCAGGACGAAGACATCCGTGTGCTGTCGGAGGCCCTGAACGACTTCTCGGAGCGACTCGGCGCATTCGCCGAGCGCGAGAAGGATTTCACGCGGGACGCGAGCCATGAACTGCGCAGCCCGCTCACGATCATTCGCATGGCGGCCGACACGCTGGAGCTGAATCCGAGTCTGAACGACAGCGCCCGTATGAACGTGGCGCGCATACGCCAGGCGGCCGAGGACATGGAGGAACTCACAAACGCGTTCCTCCTGCTCGCCCGGCAGAGCAACGAAGATCTTCCCGACGAATACGTCCTCGTGAACGAGGTGGCCGCCGAAGAGGTAGAGCGCACCCGTCTGCTGACAGGCGCGAAGTCGGTAGAGATCGGCATGGAGGCCGGCAACGAGCTCGTCGTGGCCGCGGCGCCGAAGGTGCTGGGCAGCGTGATCGGCAACCTGCTGCGCAACGGTCTGCGCTACACGGACGAAGGACGGGTGACCGCGATCATCGATGGCGACACGGTCACGATCGCCGATACCGGCCCGGGCATCGCCGAGGACCAGGTAGAGAAGATCCTGAGCTCCTCCTACCGGGGCGCTCCCCCGTCCCGCAGCCGCGGCGGGCACGGTGTCGGCCTGACCATCGTCAAACGGCTCTGCGAGCGATTCGGGTGGCCGCTCGGCATCCAGAGCGAACTCGGCGTCGGCACCCGGGTCAGCATCCGCTTCCCCGACGCGGAAATAAATTAGCGATTTCACGCCGGCTTCACGCCGGCTGGACGCGGGCTTCACGGCCCCTTTGCGACCCTTACGGCGTCTTCTGGCACAACGAGACGTCCATATCATGACATCCACCGTCATCAATCTGGCGCTGTTCAAGCTCGGCTGGGTCGCCTGCGTCTTCGGCGCAGCGGCCGGCCGGCCCGGCATCGGGGCCGCCGTCATCGCCGTCGCCGTCGCGGTGCACCTGGCCCGGTCGGAGAACCGGGCGGGTGAGGCGCGGCTGCTCTTGGCCGCGGGGCTCATCGGCCTGGTCTGGGAGACGCTGCTCGTCTCCGGCAACGTGCTGGACTACGGCGACGGTTCCTTCCAGCAGGGGCTGGCGCCTTACTGGATCGTCGGCATGTGGATCCTGTTCGCGACGACCATGAATGTCGGCATGCGCTGGCTCAGACGCAGCCCGGCCGTCGCCGCGATCGCCGGCGCCGTCGGCGGTCCCATGTCCTTCGTCGCGGGCGAGAAGGCGGGCGCCGTTTCCTTCGGCGACCCTGTCATATCGCTGGCCGTCATCGCAGTCGGCTGGGCCCTGCTGCTGCCGCTGCTGGTCTCGCTCGCGCAGACTTTCGAGGGGAACGCGATGGCGGCTGCGGAGGGGTCGGCATGAACGGTTACAGAGACCCGGACGCGAAAGAAATCGCTGCACGAAAACCGGTTGCAGCCGCGCTGGCGGCGCTGATGCTGCTCGTCGCGGCACCGTCGGCCGCGCCTGCCGGCGACGCCACGCTGGACTGGCGCTTCCAGGTGTCCCTGGATGGCAAGGACATCGGGTTTCACGAATTCACCGTGAAGGAACAGGGCGAGCGGCGTGTGCTCGAGACCCGGGCCGAATTCGATGTGAAATTCCTGTTCATCAATGCCTTCCGTTACCGGCACCAGAACACGGAGGTCTGGCGCGACGGCTGCCTGGCGAGCATCGACGCGCAGACGAACAGGAACGGCGACAAGCTCGTCGTTCGGGGTGAGCGACAGGAGGACGGATTCAGCGTCGTCGACAGCGGCGGCGAGAAGACGCTGCCCGGCTGCGTGCAGACCTTCGCCTACTGGAATCCCGACGTGTTGGAAGCCGGTCGACTACTGAACAGCCAGACCGGTGAATATGAGGAGGTAGAGGCCGTCCTGGAGGGTGAGGACCGCATCGAGGTCGACGGCGAGCCGGTCGAGGCACTGCGCTATCGCCTGGAAGCACGCGCCGGCGACATCACGCTGTGGTACTCGGCGCAGGAGCGGGTCTGGCTCGCACTCGAGGCGCCGGCCAGGGGCGGACGCACGATCCGCTACGAGCCGGTGAACGTGCCGGAAGCGCCGGCCAACCTCCTGCTCGCGGAGAATCGCTGACATGGGCGGTTTGGCGCGCGCCGCGCACGGTCCCGCGGTAACGGGCGCGGCGGTGTCCGGGTCTCGCCCCGTCGGCAGTGACGGCCGGGAGATCCGCACGGCGCGAGCGGTCGACCTGGATCGCTTCATGGGTCGTTGGTACGTGGTGGCCTGCATCCCGACGCCATTCGCGCGCGGCGCGTACGACGCAGTAAAAAGTTACCGACTCGCCGACGATGGCAGCATCGAGACCACGTTCCGCTTTCGTCGTCGCGGTCACCACGCCCGGGCCAGGACGGTGCGTATGCGTGGCATCGTGGAGGACCGGGAGAACAACGCCGTATGGCGGATGCGACTCTTCGGCGTGCTGCTTGCCGAATACCGGATCCTCGAGGTGGGCCCTGACTACCGCCACGCCGTCGTCGGTCGGAGCCGGCGGGATTACGCCTGGATCATGTCGCGCACCGCGGGCATCGGCTACCGGGACTTCTTCGCGAGCGTTCGCCTGCTGCGGGAACAGGGTTACGAGACCGGCCGCCTCCAGCGCGTGCGGCACGTCCACGGAAACGGTGTCGCCGGCGCTTCGGCGATCGTATCGAGCGGGAGTCCGTCGGGCCGGGCGGTCACGATTCCGGCAACGGAATAAACTCGTCGTCGCCCTCGATACCCGGGAACCGTCCGCTCTGCCAGTCCCGCTTCGCCTGCTCGATGCGCTCCGTGGAGCCGGAGACGAAATTCCACCAGATCGTGCGCTCGCCTACCGGTTCCCCGCCGACGATCATCAGCCGGGTGTCGGCGGCCGCCTCGATCTCGACCGGTGCGCCGCTGCGGAAAACAGCCATGACACCGGTGCCGTATTCCTCACCGTCCAGGCGGATATTGCCCGAGACCACGTAAACGGCGCGGTCGGTCACGTCGTCCGGCAGGGAGAGTCGCGCTCCCGGGGGCAGCAGCGCCTCGAAGTAGAGCGTCTTCGAATAAGTGGGGACGGGGGAGCGATGACCGTAAGCCTCGCCGAGAATCAGGCGCACCGTGACATCGCCGACCCGCAGCTCGGGCAACCCGTCCGCCGGGATGTGGTCGAAGGCGGGTTCGATCTCCTCGAGCCCGTCGGGCAGGGCAATCCAGGACTGGATACCGTGCAGCGCAGCCTCGACGGGACGGTCCGACCCCGCCCGCTCCGAATGCACGATGCCGCGGCCGGCCGTCATGAGATTGACGGCGCCGGGCCGGATCGGCTGGACGCAGCCCAGGCTGTCGCGATGCATGATCTCGCCCTCGAACAAATAGGTGATCGTCGCGATACCGATGTGGGGATGCGGCCGCACGTCGATGCCCTCACCCGGCGGAAACACGGCCGGCCCCATCTCGTCGAAGAATATGAAGGGCCCGATCATCCTGCGCTCGGCTGACGGTAACACCCGGCGCACGCTGAAGCCGCCCAGATCCCTGGCACGGGGTGTAATCGTCAGTGCTACCTTGCCTTCATCGGCGGAGCAGACGGGTTCGTAGCAGGGCTGCATGCTCATCGCTGATTCTCCTCGAAGCCGCGCGACAGTTTAGCGCGCGTCCGGCAGCCGCGCGCCCGGCAGGCCGGTGAAACCCACGTATTAGCATCCCGACGCCGGCGTGATACGGTGGCCGCAGCAAGCGACCCGGAGGGTTCGACCGTGACACAGCCGAAATTGCCGGATTCCGTGCAGGCGATCAAGGACCGCGGATACGTGATCTGGAAGCGCGATCCGCCGCCGGCACTCGCTGCCAAGTTCATGCAGACGCCGATCCGGGTGTCGGAGATCCGTCATGTGCGGGTCTGGGGGCTTCAGGTCGACGATGAGCGGGAACTGCCCGGTCACGAACGTACCCTGATTCCCGACGAAGAATTGTGGCAGGTGGAACTCATCGCAGACGACGGCTCCAAGTACGAAGTGAGCGCGGCCGTGGTCGATCCGGCACCCGCCTGACGCCGATTCCCGTACAATCCTTGGCTAATTGCCGGGTATCCGATGTCGAATCACCCGGCGGAAGAGGGTGATGCGGCGAGGAATCGAGGAGCAACGGGCCAGGCGTCTGCACCGACTCGGGCAGTCCCAGTCGCCGTCGGAGTTCCCGCCGGGGCTGACCGGTTTCGGTCGGCGCTGGCAGGATCGGGAATTCGAGCTCGCGACGGCCGAGGAGGAACTCGTCGGTCTCGTCGCCGATGTGCCGGGGCTGCGCGAGAGTGCTCTCGCGATGGTCGGTCTCTGGCAGACTCGGGGGCACATCACACCGGAGGACCAACGTCGTCTGATACGGAGACTCGGCGGCGACCCGGCCGACGTTGCCGTCCCCTTGTCCGCAGACGGGGACGCGCCGGAGCCGGAGGACAAGGAGGTCGGGCTCGGCACGGCGCCCCTGGAGGAATTGGACGGGTCGTCCGAGCCGCCCGTCGGTTTCCCGGCAGAGGAAGTCGGCGAGATCGCCCAAGGAGCTCCCGAGAGAGTTCCCCACGAAGTTCCCGACGAACCGGCCGCGTCCGTGACGACGGCGCCGGCGGTGTCGGAGGATCGCGCGGAGCCGGCATCCGTCGCAGCGTTCGGCACGGCGATCGCGGCCGAGTCGGCGCGGGCGGAGACCGTCTCGGTGCGCCCACCCGGGCGAACGGCCGAATTCTCCGAGGCTGCACGCCGCGGATACGAGACCGCGAGCGCCGGAATGCAGCGTCTCGGCCGACGCTTCCCGGTGCGGCTGGCCCTGGCGATGCTCGCGCTGGCGGTGGTCCTCTACCTCTTCCTGCGGGACGGGTCCGAGCCGGAGGTGGCGGAACGGTCTGATGCCCGGGTGGCTGCCGATGCGGCGGACGATGTGACGACGGCGCCGGTGCTGCCACGGGACGAGGCCCCGCCGGCGGTCGATCCCGTGCCGAGCGACACGGCCGGCGCCGTCGAAGTACCGGCGGCCGCGCTGGCACCGAATCCCCCGGTCCCACCCGGGAGCGCGGAAGCCGATGCACCGGCTGCGGCAGAGGCGGAGGTGGCCGACGCCTCGGCGCCGGTCGGGACAGGACTCAGTCCCGAAGCCGGCCCCGTCCCCGACGAGTCCGCCCCAACCGCGCCGGCGGTGGAACGGCCGCCGCCCGGGGTCGACGGGGTGCTGAGAATCTCGCCCACCGCTGACGAGGTTCCCGTCGTCCGGCTGCGGGCGGTCGAGAATGGCGATTCCGTGACCGTGGCATTGCGCCGGTCGACCGGGCTCGATCAGCAACTCGATCTCGAAGTGATGCCCATAAGCCGGGAGGACGGCCTCACGAGTGCGGGGAACATGGCGTTCTCACTCGTGCAGCCCGTGGTCACGCTGGCCCCCGGTCAGGAGCGTTACACGCTGGAGATCGGTCTCCCGGATGACGATGTGGTCACGGGCACGCGGCGCTACGGCTACTTCGTCGCGCAGGCCGTTCCGGAGATCCGGTTGCTCGGCCGCATCGAACTCGAGGTGCAGGACGACGAGTTGCTCGATAAGGCCGAGTATCTCCCCGCCGGCACCGTGTCATTCGCGTACGCGACCGACAGCGTGAGCGAAAGCGCCTCGGAGGTGCGCATCCGGCTGGTGCGTTACGGACAGTATGGCAGTGCCTTTGCTGCCAATGTCCGGATTACCGGCGTCGCCGCCTCCGAAGGCGAGGATTACGCCGGTCCGTCCGAGCAGGTGATCCGTTTCGCGCCGGGCAACGACAGCGAGACTTTCTCGATCCCGCTGCTGGACGACGACGTCGCGGAGCCCGAGGAGGGTCTGTGGGTTTCCCTGGACCATCCCGAAGACGAACTGAGTGCGCCGGCGAAACTCTATATCCGGATCATCGACGACGACTCCTGACGCGCCGCCTCGCTGCTTCAGCGCGAGACGATCACACCGAGGGCGTCCGGTTCCCGCCCGGTCGGCCATCGATCCACGATGCGCCACGTCGTGGTGTCGATGACGGCCACCTCGTCGCCGCCGCTCACGGCGACGAAGGCGCGGCGGCCGTCGGGATGGATCTCGACCCCGATCGGCAGCGCCGCCCGGCCGAGCAGCGTGTCCCGGTATTCGGCTTCCGGGACGGCGACGTCGATGGTGCGGAGGAGGCTCCGGGAGTCGACGTCGAAGACGGAGACGGTTGCCGCCCGGGCGTTCGTGACCAGCGCGCGGGCGCCGTCCGGCATGAAGGCAATGCGGATCGGGACGCCTTCCGATGCCAGCGTCGCGACGATTTCCAGGGAAGTGGCATCGACGACGCTGACGGTATCTGCCGCCCGGTTGGTCACCCAGACCTCCGTGCCGTCCGGCGTCACCGCCACCCCTTCCGCACCGCCGCCGGTGACGATCGTCGCGACGACCTCGCCGGCGGTCACGTCCACTTTCTCCAGGGTGCCTGCCGCGATATTGGTGACCCAGGCGACGGCACCGTCGGGAGAGGCGGCGACCATGTGGGCCGTTCCGGGTCCGACGGAGATACGGCGTCGTACCGGACCCTCGGGTATGTCGACGATCGCGAGACTGTTCGCGCCCTCGATCGTCACCGCCAGCGACCCGTTCGGCAGAAAGGCCATGCCATGGGGTCGGCTGTTCCTGCCGAGATCGATCACCCGGACGACCTCGCGGCGCCGCCAGTCGATGACGGTCAGACTGTTGCCGGGCTCTTGCCGGGTCCCGTAGTTGCTGACCACGGCGTATCGGCCGTCCGGGGACACCTCGATCTCGTGCGGCCCGGTACCGGTCTCGAGCCAGATGGTCTTTTCTCCCGTCTCCGTGTCCAGCGCCCAGGCGGTATGGGCGCTCTTGTTGCCGACCAGCAGGACGTCCGCCAGTGCGGGCGGCGCCTGCAGGAGGGCGGCGGTGATGATCGTGACGACTGCAGGCACGATCATCGGCAGGATCCGGGGACGCGGTTCACGACGCATGTGGTCTCTCCGTTCGAGACAGGGTCAGAAGGTGACGCCCGTAGGCCGCCACGTCGTCCCAGTCCGTGTAGTCGATCACGGCCGACCGATCCGTCGGGCCGCCCGTGAACTTCATGATCATCTGGATGGCCAGCGTATCGAGCGGGCCCCAGGAAGGATAATTCACTTTCCCCGCGAGCACCTTCAGGTCCCGCGGCCGCCACGGCGACAGCTCGAGGAACTTCTGCATGTAGCGGTTGCCCTCCACGGTCGCCTTCTCGGGCGTGCGTGCGGTGACGGAGACGTTGAAGAAGCTGTGCGGCTTCGCGTCGAGTTGCTCGCGATGGGTACGCACGAAATCGAAGAGTGCGTCGTCGTAGCTCCCGTAGTAGACAGGCGCTCCGACTGCGATCACGTCGTACCCGGCGAGATCCACGCCCTCGTGGATCGCTTCGACGACATCCATCATCTCGGCGCGGCCGCCGTCGGCGATGATCGCACTGCAGATCCGCCGGGCGATGCGGGCGGTGTGTCCGCTGCGGCTGCGGTAGAGAACGAGTACCGAGTTCATTCGTCCGACTCCCTGACGCTGCGACCGGGCCGGTCCCGGGCGAGCATAACGGGCGGCAAAGCGTTTCCCAAATCGCGGCCCCGGCTGCGGGGCTTGCCGAAAATTTGGGCGGGCGGGAATGATCCGACCGCTCGTCCGGTCCGAATATACAGACACACGTGCAACCACAAGGATGAACGATGAATCGAAGGACGTTGCTGACACGCGTGATGCAGGCTGCCGGCGCGCTGGCAGTCGGACCGCTCCTGCCAGGGCGCGTCGCCGCATCGGGCGAGACCGGTCGTGCCGGCGCAGGGGATTTCCCGCCCCTGAATATCACCCGCGAGCGATGGAAGGAGATCCTGCCCGAGGATCGCTACCGGATCCTTTTCCGTGCCGGCACCGAGCCGGCGGGTTCGAGTCCGCTCGACAAGATCTACGAGCCGGGCACCTACGTCTGCGCCGCCTGTTTCCTGCCGTTGTTCGACAGCGAGGACAAGTTCGACAGTGGCACCGGCTGGCCGAGTTTCACCCGGCCTCTGGAGGGGCGGGTCGAAACCGAACTCGACTTCAAACTGATCCTGCCGCGCACCGAGTATCACTGCATCCGCTGCGGCGGTCATCAGGGTCACGTCTTCGACGACGGTCCGCCGCCGACGGGTCAGCGCTGGTGCAATAACGGACTGGCCCTGCGTTTCGTGCCGGCGGGCGACGAACTCCCCGAACTGAGGACTTCCGTATGAGACGCCGTACACTGGCCCTGATCCTGGGCATCGTGGCCGCCGGTCCCGTGGCCGCGGCCGAAGCGGTCGCCACGTTCGCCGGCGGCTGCTTCTGGTGCATGGAACCGCCCTACGACGAACTGGAGGGCGTCGAGTCGACGGTCTCCGGCTTCATGGGCGGGCATGTGGAGAATCCGAGCTATGAACAGGTCGTGCGGGGCGGAACCGGTCACGCCGAGGTGGTCCAGGTCACCTACGACCCGGCAGTCGTGAGCTACGAAAAGCTGCTGGAAGTGTACTGGCACAACGTGGACCCGTTCGACGGCGGCGGGCAGTTCTGCGACCGGGGACCCTCCTATCGCCCGATCATCTTCTACCACGATAATGCCCAGGAGGGGGCGGCGCGGCAGTCCGGGGAGCGCATGGAAGAGCGCTTCGATCGGGAGATCGCCGTGGAGATAACGCCCGCCGGAGAATTCTACCCCGCCGAGGATTATCATCAGGATTACTACGAGAAGAATCCGGTGCGCTACAAATACTATCGCTGGCGCTGCGGCCGTGACGAAAGACTCGAAGAGGTGTGGGGCGAGACCCGCTAGGCGCTCTGCGTGGTGATCGCAGAGAGGATCTCGAGCGTGCTGTCGCGATCGAGCAGGCGCGGGACCGGATACGCTTCGCATTCCCTGAGTGCGAGACCACACAGGTAGCCGTAGTCCTCCGCCCGGATATCGTCGGACCGCTCGGGCAGGCCGACGGTCCGTCGCAACTCCCGCACCGCCTCGATGAAGGCACGCGCATTCTCCTCTTCACTCGCCCCGCGGCGGGCCACACCCGCCGCCGCCGCGAGTTCGGCCAGTCGCGGCCGAGTCTCTTCGAACGAGAATTCGAGTACGTGGGGCAGGACCAGTGAGTTGGCGACGCCGTGGGGGATACCGTACTTGCCGCCGATCTGATGAGCGATGGCATGCACGTTACCGACGTTGACCTGGTTGATGGCAATGCCGGCATAGTACGCCGCGATCGACATGGCTTCCCGGGCAGCCGGATTCTCGCCCTCCCGGCAGGCGGTCTCCAGGTTACGGAAGATCAGACGCACGGCGGCCAGGGCCTTTTCCCGCGCGGTGCCCCGGTTCCAGGTGCAGATATACGCCTCCACGGCGTGGGTCAGGGCGTCCATGCCGGTGGCGGCCGTGATCGGGCGTGGCAGGCCGAGCAGGAGATCCGGGTCCAGTGCCGCGGCTGCCGGCAGCAGCGAGGGCGCACTGATGACCGCCTTTTCGTGCGTCGCGTCGTCGGACACAACGGCGCCGATCGTAGCTTCCGAACCCGTACCCGCCGTGGTCGGGACGGCATAGATCTTCGGCATGGCGTGGCGGATCTTGCCGAAGCCGACCCAGCGCCTCGGATCCTCGTCGCTGCCGGCGCAGGCGGCGATGACCTTCGCCGCATCCATCGACGAGCCGCCTCCCACGGCGAGGACCGCGTCGGCGTCGTATTGGCGGAAGGCGTCGGCGCCGGCCGCGATCTGGGAGAAGGTCGGATCCGGCCTGACACCGTCGAAAATTGCGGCCTCGACACCGGCCGGACCCAGCGCCCGTGTCGCGCGGTCGACCAGCCCCAGTTCCCGGAGCGGCCGATCGGTCACGATCAGAGCGCGCCGCACCCCGAGCTGGCCGAGGTGACGGCACAATTGTGACGAGCTGCCGCTGCCCGCAAACGCCATGTAGCTCGAGCCGGGCGTCACTCTGGCCATCGCCTTCATCAGGCGGAGGTACAGTCCGTGTCTCGTGCTGCGCGGCAGTATCGCCATCGCTCTCCCCGAAACCACCCCGTTCAACCGAGCTTAGCGCAATCGTGCTCCCTCCCGCATCGGGCATCGGCGCTGTCAGCGCATCACTAACAGGGCGACGGCGATAGCCACCAGCAGCACGAGTACACCGGTCGTCGGCCAGGCCCGGAGGAGATACTCGAGCCTGGCGATGCGCGCGGCCCAGGCGTCCCCGCGCCAGGCGGAGAGGAGCGATTGCTGCAGACGGTCGCGCATGCGCGGCAGTCGCTGGCGGCACTGCGTCGCCGTGACCGTGATGAGGCGGGCCAGCGTGCGTTCCGCCGGCACGAGCAGATCGCCCGGCGGCACCCGCAGCGACGTCCCCTGCGGGTGCCAGCGATAAAATACCAGGCCGAGCGTGATGCCGATGGGGACGGGCCAGAAGGACGCGAATCCGGGTAATGATGCGCGCCACAGGAAGGCGAGGCCGGTGGCGGCCAGGCCTGCCATGGCGATCGCCATGGTCGATGCCTCGACCGATCCGTCGTCACGCCGCGGGGGGCTCGTGCGGCGCACCGCGAGGGTCAGGAGGAGGGTCGCGAGCACCGCCACGGCCGCGGCGGCCAGTCCCGCCGCGGTCGTCCCGGCCCATGTGCCGGCAGCCGCGTGGGCGCCGGCGAACCCGTGGATCAGCAGTGTGAGGGTGATCGCCGCGTTGCGGGCCGGGCCATCGTGTTGTCCGGCGATCACCGGCAGCGTCGCACAGCAGCCCATCAGGGCGAGCGTCGTCCATGCCGCCGCGGCTGGGTCCGCAGTGAGTGGCACGGTGGCCAGCAGCAGGGCGGCGCTCGCGGCGCTGGCGTAGCCGAGAGTCGCCCTGGGCGTGCTCTGTGCGATGCCCGCGGCACTCGCCCAGAGCGCCCCCGCGAGACCGAGCCCGAGACAGGCGCCGGCGATGCCGGAGACCTCGGCGGGCAGCAGCCGTCCGGCGCCGACGAAGGCGGCCGCGGCGGGTACGCCGGCCAGCACTATCGCGGTCGGCGTACTGACGGCGGCGAGTGCCGGCGGCAGCCACACGTGGGCCGGCGGGGCGCCGCTGCGCAGGACGATCGCGATCATCAGTACGGTCAGCACGCCGCCGGAGATGCCGTGCTCGGGGTAGGCGGCGGCGTGCAGCAGGACTTCGAAGACCAGCAGATCGCTCGCGATCAGCAGGACGATGAGTGCGCGCGCCGGTCGCCGCCAGTCCGCGTCGGATTCGCTGGCCATCATCGCGTACAGGCCGTAGCCGGTGGCCAGCATCGAGGCATAGACCAGCGGCCGGCCGTCGGCCAGCGCCAGCGTCGAGGCTCCGGACAGGGCGAGCAGCATCGGGATGGCCGCCGGACCGCTGCTACGGGACCGGGCGACGAGCGCGGCGGCCAGCCACAGAGCGCCGAACAGCAGCAGGGCCGGACGCGCGGCGTCATCGAGGACCAGAGCGGAGCTGCCCCGCACCAGCAGATGCGGTATCTCGAGACGCTGGGACTGGACGAGCGTCGCCGTGGCCACCGGGAATAGCGCCGCGAGTGCCGTGACCCAGCCGGCGGCGCGGCGGTCGCCGCCGGGGACGAGAGCGAACCACAGCGCCGCGAGCAGGGGCAGTCCGGGCAGGGCGATCAGGATGTTCACTGTCCGTACTTCCTCGCGGCGATGAGCTGGACCCAGTCCAGGGGCGTGCCCGGCACGGTGGCGAACAGGCCCCACAACAGTGCCGCCGCGGCCGTGGCCAGCGGCGGTGCGAGCAACGCGAGGGGCGCTTCGAGGCGACCGGGCCGCGCTTCCACGGGCCAGTGATCCGGCGGGGGATCGAACCAGGCGGTGCGGATGATCGGCAGGAAATAGGCGGCGTTCAGCACGCTGCTGCCGAGCAGGAGGAGCGGCACCCAGTTCTGGTGGACTTCGAGTCCGCCGAGGGCGAGGAACCACTTGCTGACGAACCCCGCCATCGGCGGCAGGCCGATCATGCCGACGGCGGCCAGGGTGAACGCCGCCGTCGTCCATGGCATGCGTCTTCCGATCCCCGCGAGTTCGCTCACCTTGTGGACGCCGGCGGCTTCCGCGTAGTTGCCGGCGCAGAAGAACAGCGTGATCTTCATGAAGCCCTGATGGACCAGGTGGACCAGGCCGCCGATCGTGGCGATCGGTCCGGCGATGGCGACGCCGAGGGTGATGTAGGACACCTGACTCACCGTGGAGAAGGCGAGGCGGCGTTTCAGGTTGTCCTGGAACAGGGCACGGACCGAGCCGTAGACGATGGTGATGGCGGCGAGGATCGCCAGCGGCAGGGTCACGCCCAGTGCGGCGGAGAATTCGACGCCGAAGACGTCGTAGACGATGCGCACGATACCGAAGGCGCCGGCCTTGACGACGGCGACGGCGTGCAACAGGGCGCTGACCGGTGCCGGCGCGACCATGGCACGCGGCAGCCAGCCATGCAGCGGCACGAGCGCTGCTTTCACGCCGACGCCGAGGATCAGCACGGCGAAGATGGCCCGGAGCACCGCCGGATCGAGCCCGAGTTCCGAGACGAAACCGCGGTCCACGAATTCCAGCGTCCCTGTCAGGCTGTAGAGCCAGACGGTGCCGGTGAGGAGCAGCACGCCGCCGAGGAGTGTGTAGGTCAGGTAGAGCCGGCCCGCCCGACGCGCCACTTCGGATTCGCGATGGACTACCAGCGGGTAGGTGGTCAGCGTGAGCGCCTCGTAAAAGACCAGGAAGGTGAGCAGGTTGCCGGCCATCGCCAGGCCGACGGTCGCCGTGACACACAGGCTGAAATAGCCGAAGAAGCGGCTCCGGTGGGGCGACCCCTCCAGGTAACCGATGGCGTAGATGGTGGTGGCGAGCCAGAGCACCGCGGACAGGTTGACGAACAGGAGCGAGAGCGCGTCCGCGTGCAGCGCGAAATCGATGCCGGGCACGAGGGGCACCCGGAATTCGAAGACGACGCCATGGAATACGCCGACCATCATGAGCACCAGCAGCAGGATCTTCACGATGGCACCGCCCAGATTCAGGGTCGTGCGCAGGACGACGGCCTTTTCCGGCAGCGTGAAGATCACGAGTCCCGGCAGCAGCGAGCTGGCCAGGATCGCGACCGGCAGCCAGGCGTTCGGAGTCACGGCAGTACGCCCTCGAGCAGAGGCAGCGCCCACGGGGCGACGAAGCCCAGGCTCACGGCGACGAGGGCGAGCGCCAGTGCGGCCCACTCCATCGTGCGTGGGACGCTGTGCCGCTCGTGCTCGTGGGACGATTCGGTGAAGGCGTAGCCGAGCACCCGGAAGACATAGGCAGCCGTCAGAACACCGCCCACGATGATCACCAGGGCCCAGTGCCAGAGCCCCTGGGACATGGCCGACTGCAGGAGCATCCACTTGCCGACGAAGCCGCCGCTCGGCGGCAGTCCCGCCAGGCTGATGCCGGCGAGGGCGAAGGCGCCGAGTGTGACGGGCATGCGGTCGACCACCCGGTCGAGTCCGTCGATGTCGTCGTGTCCCTCCTCTGTCATGATGTTGCCCGCCGCGAGGAACATCGCAGCCTTGGCGCAGGCGTGGGAGAGGGCCAGATAGAGCGAACCGCCCCAGGCCAGCTTCGCGTCGGCCGCCGCCAGCGGGAACGCCAGGAACAGGTATCCGAGCTGCGCAGCCGTGGAGTAAGCCACGAGCAGCTTGAGCCGGCGTTGCCGGAGCGCCTGGAAGGAGCCCCAGAAGACGGCCACCGCACCGAGCGTGCCCAGCAGCAGCGCCGCGTCGGGACCGTCGGGCGGGAAGGCGAACCAGATCCGCAGCAGGACGTAGAAAGAAGCCTTGACCACCAGGCCCGAGAGCAGGGCACTCACCGGCGTGCGCGCGCTCCCGTGCGCCGGCGGCAGCCAGACGTGGAACGGAAAGAGGCCGGTTTTCAGCAGCATGCCGGCGGTCATGGCGCCCAGGGCGATGGCGAGCGTGGGGCCGTCTTCGCTGCGGGCCGCGAGCAGCGTCAGGTCCAGCGTGCCGCAGGCGTGGTAGAGGAGGGCGACGCCGACCAGGAAGGACATGGAGCCGAGCAGGCTCACCAGCAGGTAGCGCATGGCGCCCATCAGCGCAGGACCGGTGCCCGACAGGGCGACGAGCGCGACGGCGGACAGACCGAGGAGCTCCAGTGTGACGTACAGGTTGAATGCGTCCGCGGTCTGGAACAGCGCGTTCAGCGCCGCCCACAGGAACAGCCAGAGCGGCCAGAATGCCCGCGCCTTGTCCGGCGTGCTCGCGAGATATGGCCTCGCGTAGACGCTGACCGCGGTACCGACCACCGCCGTCATCGCCAGCATCAGGACGGCCAGGCCGTCGGTGTGCAGTTCGATGCCGAGCGGCGCTCCCCACCCGCCGACCGGGTAGGCCTGCGCGCCATGCGCTACGACCCGGACCAGGGTCGCGAGCGAACTGGCCGCAGTGAGCAGGCCGGCACCGAGCCCGATCCCGACCGCCCAGCGCGGAATCGCCAGGGTGGCGAGGGCCCCGGCGAGTGGCACGGCGATCGCCCAGACCATGAACGGGCCTGTTGTGAGCAGATCGCCCACGGCCGCCTAGCCGGCTCCGGGATCGCTGGGCGGCTGGCCCCGGTTCTCGGGCAGCAGCGCACGGCCGGTCGTCTTCGCGATCCGCAGCACCAGGGCGAGGCCGAGGGCGGTGGCCGAGATGCTGACGACGATGCCGGTGATGACCATGGCCTGGGGAACCGGATCGACCCCGGCGCCCGACATGGCGCCCGCCCCCACCAGGAGCAGGAACACGCCGCTGCTCATCACGTTCAGAGCGAGTATCTTGCGGATGAGGTGGCGACGCAGCACGAGTGCCCAGATCCCGATCACGAGGAGACCGATGCCGGCGGACGCGAAGAGCTGACCGCTAGTCATCCGGCTGACCCGGCCGGCCTCCCAGGAAGAGGCCGGCCAGTATCGCGGCGATGGACAGCATGGCCGCGGTCTCGATGGCCAGCATGAGCCACTTCACCAGTGCGGGCGGATACTCCAGGAATCGGGCGCCGCCGGTCATCACACCGAGCGCGACGGCGAGGAAGACGGCGAGTCCCGCGACGGCGGCCAGGCGCAGCGGCAGTTCGGGCAACCGCGGGCCTCTCTCGGGTGCCGACAGGACGTGTAGTACGGCCGCGGTCGCCAGCACCGCGCCCGCCTGGAAGGCTCCGCCCGGGTGGTCCGCTCCCGCCCAGAGGAGATAACCACAGACCAGGGGGAATAATGGTGCCAGGACCCGGGTCAGTGCCGTGAGGACCGGACTCGGCCGGATGAAACGGGTCCGGTGGGCACGGCCGAGGGACCAGACACCGGCGAGCGCCGCCGTCAGCACGGCCATCTCCAGCAGGGTGTCGTAGCCGCGGAAATTCAGCAGGACGGCCGTGACCGGATTGCCGGCCCCGCTCGCCGGCAGGGCGGCCCGGACCCCGGCGGTGAGACCGGGATCGCCTGCGGGAGCCGTCAGCGCCAGCCCGAGTCCCGCGCCGACGACGGCGAGCGCCGCGGCGAGCAGCACCCGCAGTACCCATCCGCCGGGTCCGAAGTAGCGCCTATTGTCCATCGGATGCGTCGTGCTCCTCGTCGGGTTCGTCCTCGCCCTCGGGCGTACCGGAACCGCGTGGCAGCGACCCCCACGTAGCGAGCAGGAGTGCGCCGGTCAGGCCGGCGCCGATCGCGGCTTCGGCGAGACCGACATCCGGCGCACCGAGGCGTATCCAGCCGATCGAGAGAATCATGCCGAAGGAGATGAACAGCACGATCCCGCGGAACAGATCCCGGCTCCAGAGGCTGGCCCAGGCCACCCACAGGAGCACCACCACGAGTATCGCGTCGAGCGCGACTGCCGCGGTCATCTTCCCCTCCACGGCTCGATGCCCCGGCGCATGCCGGAGCGTGCGATCAGGTGGGAAGCCGTGGCGCCCGCCAGCAGGACGAGGGCCCAGACGACGAAGAGCTTTCCGGCCGCGGCCGGCGATTCGGCGCGCAGCGCGAGGCCGAGTGCGGTGAGACCCATGCCGACGTTGTCGGCCTTGGTCAGTGCGTGCAGCCGGGAGTAGAAGTCGGGGAAACGCAGCATCCCCACCGTGCCGGCGAAGAAGAAGGCGGCACCCGAGAGGAGGAGCACGCCGCTCACGACGTCAATCGGGGACATCTTCGGCCCTCCGGCTCCAGACCCGCTGGACGAAAGCGACGGCGGCGACGGCGGCCAGGAGCGCGAAGACCAGCGCGACGTCGCGCAGTGCAGGCCGTCCCATGCCCTCGGCCAGCAGGAGCAGGGCGGCGACGGCGACGGTGCCGAAGAGCTGAGCGGCCAGCATCCGGTCCGCCGCCGTCGGTCCTCGCATCACCCGCCAGAGGCCGGCGGCGAGATTCAGCAAAAGGAATGCCGCGATGCCCAGCGGGAGGTTCATCTCTCCCTCTCGTCCGGGGCACGGAGCCGCAGTCCGAACACGCCGGCGATGCGCGGCTCCAGATCCCGCACCATGGCCTCGAGGTCCTGATCCGAATCCAGCGCATGGACCACCAGATGTTCGCCGTCCAGGTCGGCGCTGAGCGTTCCCGGCAGCATGCTGATCACGTTGGCCACCGCCACCCGGCTGGCGCCCGCCGGCAGTCGCAGGTCATAGTGGATCACGCCCGGGGCGAGTGGCATGGCGGGGCGCAATGCACGGATCGCCACGTCGACGGCGCCGGCGAGCGACTGGTGGATGAACCAGGGCAGGAACAGCAGGAG
>JARRPZ010000035.1:0-19701 GCA_037382365.1 Gammaproteobacteria bacterium | reverse complement strand
TTGCATGGGACTCCGGCGTCAGACGGGCTGGGACGCTACCTCGTAACCCCGCAGCCGGCGCGCGAACTCCTGCAGCGCCTTGATACCGCTGGCTTCGGCCTCGTTGCACCATTGCCCGAGCTGGGACACCAGCTTCTCGTTGCTGACGTTGGTGGCCCCACTCCAGAGCTCCCGCAGCCGCTCACGGAAATGATGTACCGTGGCGAGGCGCGGGTTCCGGGCGAGTAATGCCTGCAGGCGTTCCCGTGCGGAATCGTCGAGCAGCGCGGGCTGGCGAACCACCAGACGGCGTGCCCGGCGCCAGACCGGATCCTCCCGTTTTTCCCGCCGGAATTCCGGCAGGGTCACGTTCTTCGTGTAATCGCGCAGGACGTGCATGCGATTCACGATCACGGCGCGCAGCGTATCGATGTCCACCGTGCCGGCGGACTCCCTGACCACGGGCTTCGGGGCCACCTTCTTGACCCGTGCGAGTCCGAGCTTGCGGAGTACCGTGATGTACATCCAGCCGATGTCGAACTCCCAGGGGCGCACGGAGAATTTCGCCGACGTCGGGAAGGCGTGGTGGTTGTTGTGCAGCTCCTCGCCACCGAGCAGCACGCCCCAGGGCACGATGTTCGTGGCGGCGTCGTCGCACTCGAAGTTCCGGTAACCGGTGTGATGGCCGATGCCGTTGATGACACCCGCGGCGAATAGGGGCATGGACACCAGCGACACCGCGATCAGGATGATGCCGGGTACGCCGAACAGCAGCAGATCGAGCACGACCAGCAGCGCGATGCCCCCGTAGGAGAAACGCGTGTAGACATTGCGCTCGAGCCAGTCGTCCGGGCAGCCGCGTCCGTATTTCTCCAGCGTCTGCGGATTTTCGGTCTCGTCCCGGTACAGCTCCGCCCCTTCCAGCAGGACTTTCCTGAGACCGTACACCTGGGGGCTGTGCGGATCGTCCTCGGTCTCGCAGAACGCGTGATGCTTGCGATGCACGGCCACCCATTCCCGCGTGAGCATGCCGGAGGTCATCCAGATCCAGAATCGGAAGAAGTGGCGCAGGGCGGGATGCAGGTCGAGAGACCGGTGCGCCTGGTCGCGATGCAGGTAGAGCGTGACCGCCATCATCGTGATCTGGACCATCACGAAGCTCGCGATGACGTAGCCCCAGAACGAGAGATCCAGCACGCCGTAGGCGTAATTTAGCAGTTGGTCCATTCGTAGGAATTCCTGTCGGGAGGCCGAACGACCGCCCACTATAACGGAGGCGGGATCGGGGAGAAAGGGACGGTTCACACAACGATGACCGCGACGAGGGCGTCCGGGACGCCAAAACGCAGATATGGTGTCCGCCCGCCGGGTTTCAATATCATGGCGGGACGCGACTGCCCGCCTTCCGGGCGCCTCGAGATCTCACGTACCATGCCCGAGCTACCCGAAGTCGAGACTACGCGGCGCGGCATCGAACCGTACCTCGTCGGCCGTCATGTCACCGAGCTCCTCGTCCGCGAGCCTCGCCTGCGCTGGCGGGTCGACCCGGGGATCGCCAGCATCGTGGCGGGCCAGCGCATCGCGAGCATCGGACGCCGGGCGAAATATCTGCTGATCCGCATGCAGCGCGGCAGCCTGATGTGGCATCTGGGCATGTCGGGGAGCCTGCGTATCGTCCCGCCGCACACACCGCTGCGTGCCCACGATCACGTGGATCTCGTGCTCGAGGGCGGCCACCGGCTACGCTTCAACGATCCGCGTCGCTTCGGCTCGCTGCACTGGATCGACCGGCACGAGCGGCACCCGCTGCTGGCGCATCTCGGCCCCGAGCCGCTGGATCCGGGTTTCGACGGAGCCTGGCTCAAAGAGCGGCTGCAGGGGCGGCGCGCGGCGATCAAGATCGCACTGATGGATGCCCGCGTCGTCGTCGGCGTCGGCAACATCTACGCGAGCGAGGCGCTGTACCGGGCGGGTATCCATCCTCTGCGGCCGGCCGGGCGGATCTCCCTCGAGCGGCTGAACCGCCTCTGCGACAGCGTGAAGGCCGTGCTCGCCGAGGCGATCGAGGCGGGCGGCACCACGCTCCGTGACTTCTATGGCGGCGACGGGCAGCCCGGCTATTTCCAGCTCCGACTCGCCGTCTACGGCCGCGGGGGCGAGCCCTGCCCGGGCTGCGGCCGGCCGATAACGCGGCGCACGATCGGTCAGCGCTCTGCCTTTTACTGCCCGCGCTGCCAGCGTTAGGGGGTTTCGCCCTCCTCGCCGGACGGTCGCCTGTCGATGAGTTCCTTTTCGACGATCGGCGACACGAATTCGCCCACGTCGCCGCCCAGCATGGCGATTTCGCGTACCAGGCTGGAAGAGATGTACGTGTAGCGCTCCGTGGGCGTCAGGAAGACGGTCTCCACCTCGTCGGTGAGGTGGCGGTTCATGTTCGCGAGCTGGAATTCGTACTCGAAATCCGACACGGCCCGCAGGCCGCG
Organism: Gammaproteobacteria bacterium; assembly: GCA_037382365.1. Lineage (GTDB taxonomy): Bacteria > Pseudomonadota > Gammaproteobacteria > Steroidobacterales > Woeseiaceae > Lentisalinibacter. The sequence goes on along the minus strand of JARRPZ010000035.1, from coordinate 17,239 downwards.
GATGATGGCGCCCAGATCGTTACGGCGGGCGAATTCGATCGTCAGGCCCTCGTAACCCATGACCTCGACCCCCGGGATGTCCGCCAGCACCGCCTCGGCCAGCGCCACGCGCTCCTGCAGGTTGAACATCGGTTTCTTGCCCGGATTGGCGGCGATCGCCACCACGATCCGGTCGAAAATCCGCGCGGCCCGCCGCACCAGATCCTCGTGACCGCGGGTGATCGGATCGAACGTACCCGGATACATGGCGGCGATGCTCACTCTTCTTCCCCGTTCACGGCCTGATCCCCCCGTTCGAGCAACAGGAACCTTACGTTGCCCGCTGTCTTCTCCCGCCACGCGAAAAACGACGGCGGCATCTCCGGTGGCGTCCGACGGTCGTACTCGAGGTAGACCAGGGCATCACTCGCGAGCCAGCCGCGATCGGCAAGCAGTGTACACAATTCGGCCACTCGTCCGTGACTGTAGGGAGGATCCAGAAATACGATGTCGAAAGGCTCCGGCACGCCCCTCGCGAGCCAGTCGTAGGCATCTTCCGAGATCACCCGGGCATCGCCGCAGCCGTATTCCCGGAGGTGGTCCTCGATGCCGTCGGCCAGACGCCGGTCCCGCTCCACGAAGACGGCCCGGGCAGCGCCCCGGGACAGTGCCTCCAGCCCGAGGATGCCGGTGCCGGCGAACAGGTCCGCGATCCGGCTTCCCGCGACACGCCCCGTCAGCCAGTTGAAAAGGGTCTCCCGGATACGGTCGGCCGTCGGCCTGAGTGCCCGCACGTCGGGGACGGAGACGCGCCGACCCCGCCAGCGTCCACCGATGATGCGGACGCTGCCCGGTGGCCGGCTAGCGGCTCTTCGCCTCGCCACGGGGCATCCGGAGGAGGGTGTCTGCTGCTAAGATGGCGCGCTCCAGAAATGGGATGCGGAACAGCATACCGCGGTCCCGCCGGTGGCAACGAGGCACATGAACGACTCTGCAGACAAGGGCGATCGCAAGGGCTTCTTCGGCCGGCTGCGTGCGCGGCTGAATCGGGGCGACTCCTGGCTGACCTACGACCTCGCAAATCTCTTCCCCGGCGGCAAGATAGACGAGGAGGCGCTCGAGGAACTGGAGACTCGCCTGGTCATGGCCGACGTCGGCGTGGAGACCAGCACCCGGATCATAGACAGCCTGCGCGGGAAGCTCGCCCGCAAGGAACTCAAGGATCTGGAGGCGCTCCTGCGCGGTCTCCGCGGGTCCATGCTGGAGATCCTCGGACCGGTCGAGGTGCCGCTCGAGATCCCCGACTCCCCGCGCCCCTGGGTGATACTCATGGTGGGCGTGAATGGTGCCGGGAAGACCACCACGATCGGCAAGGTCGCCAGACGGTTCCGCGAGCAGGGGCTGTCCGTGATGCTGGCGGCCGGCGATACCTTCCGCGCCGCGGCCGTCGAGCAGCTGCAGGCCTGGGGCGAGAGGAACGGCGTGTCGGTGATCGCCCAGCAGACCGGCGCAGATCCGGCGGCGGTCGTCTACGATGGCTGGTCCGCCGCGAAGGCGCGTGGCACGGACGTACTCATCGTGGACACCGCCGGCAGGCTGCAGAGCCAGACCGGGCTGATGGACGAACTCGCCAAGATCGCCCGCGTGCTCGGCCGCCAGGACGAGTCCGCGCCCCACGAAGTGATGCTCGTGCTCGACGCGGGTCTCGGCCAGAATGCACTGTCCCAGGCCGAGAAATTCGACGCCGCGGTCAAGGTAACGGGCATCACGGTGACGAAACTCGACGGCAGCGCCAAGGGCGGCGTCGTTCTCGCCATCGCGAACCGGCTGGGTATCCCGATCCGCTACATCGGTGTCGGCGAGAGTGCGGACGATCTGCAGCCGTTCGACGCGGAGCAATTCGTGGACGCGCTGCTCGACATCGGGAGGCGCGACGGGAACGCGGCGTGATCCACCTCGACAACGTCACGAAGCGCTACCCGGGCGGTCACGACGCGCTGCAGCGCCTCACCCTGGACGTGGATATGGGGGAGATGGTCTTCGTGACCGGCCATTCCGGTGCCGGGAAGAGCACACTGCTGAAGCTCCTCGCCCTGATAGAACGGCCCACCCGTGGCCGCCTGGTCGTGAACAACGAGGATCTGTCCCGGGTCAGCCGCCGCCGCATCCCGCGCTACCGGCGCGACATCGGCATGGTGTTCCAGGATCACAAGCTGCTGTTCGACCGGAACGTCTTCGAGAACGTGGCACTGCCCCTGGTGATCACGGGGACGGGAACGCGTGAGATCGGCCGGCGCGCGCGGGCCGCTCTCGATCAGGTCGGACTGCTCCGGCGTGAGAAGCAGATGCCCGAGACGCTGTCGAGCGGCGAGCAGCAGCGGGTGGGAATCGCGCGTGCGATCGTCGGCAGACCGAAGCTGCTGATCGCCGACGAGCCGACGGGCAACCTGGACCCGGAACTGTCCCTCGAGATCATGCGGCTCTTCGAGCGTTTCAACGACGTGGGCGTTACGTTGATGATCGCCTCCCACGATCTGCACCTCATCGCCGGCATGGGTCACCGCAGGATCGTTCTGGAAAACGGCATGCTGGCCGGCGAGACCGGCAGGGGCGCGCCGGCCTGGGCGAGGGAGGCGCCCCGGGGTGACTGACCGTCCACGCTCCGGAGGTATCGGCGCATGGCTGTTGCGCCACGTCGAGACCGCGAAGTCCTCGCTGTCGCGGCTGGCCTCCCAGCCGCTGTCCACGGCCCTCACGATGCTCGTCATCGCCATCACGCTGGCACTCCCGGCGGGACTGCATCTCGCGGTGAAGAATGCGGCTCAACTCAGCGGCGGTTGGGAGAGCGCCGTCGATTTCTCCGTCTATCTGAACCAGGGTGTCGGCGAGGACGAGGCCCGTACCCTCGCCGGGATCATCGAGAGCCGGGCGGACGTGGAGCAAGTCGTATTCATCAGCGCCGATGAGGCGCTCACGGAGTTCAAACGGGACTCGGGTTTCGGTGATGCGCTGGACGCCCTCGACGAGAATCCGCTGCCCAACACCCTCGTCGTGAGACCGGCGGTGGCCGGCAACGACGCGCTGATCGGCCTGCTGAGGGAGGAGCTCACGAATCTCCCCGAGACGGATCTCGTACAGCTCGATACCGCCTGGGTGCAACGCTTCAATGCCGCTCTGGATCTGCTGCGGCGGGTGATACTGATCACGGCGGTGCTGCTCGGCGCAGCGGTGATCATCGTGATCGGCAATACGATACGCCTGGACATCCAGAACCGCCGCGACGAGATCGTCGTGACCAAACTGATCGGGGCGAGCGCGGGATTCATCAGGCGGCCCTTCCTCTACGCGGGCCTCTGGTACGGCATCGGCGGCGGGCTGGTCGCGCTCGCGCTGATCGCCGTCTCCCTGTGGCTGACCGCCGACGCCGTCGCCCGGCTGGCGAGTCTCTACGGCAGCGGATTCGGCCTGAGCGGACTCGACTGGCGCGAAAGCCTGACCGTGCTGGGCATCGGCGCCTTCCTGGGCTGGTTCGGATCCTGGTTCGCCGCCGCCCGTCACATGCGCCGCATCGAGCCGCGCTGATCGGCACCGCCGACGAGCGCGGCGAGCACGGTCTGCACGACGCCCTCCACCGCTTCCCGGGACGGCTGGCGACGACACATGACGCGGATCCCCCAGAGATTATTCACGAGGAATGCCGCGGCCGCGGCCGCATCGAGGCGGGGATCGAGTTCTCCGGCGTCGCGGGCCCTTTGCAGCGCCCCGCGGAACAGCCTCTCTACCCGGGTCAATCCGGCGACCAGTTCCTGCCGCACGTCGCTGTCATGGCTGGAGTACTCGAGCATCGCATTCACCATCAGGCAGCCTCGATGGTGGGCATCGTCGCATGTCTCGTCGATCAGGCCGCGGAAGAAACCGCCGATGGCTTCGATCGGCGAGTCGTGCTCACGCAGTGACGCCTCCAGATGCGCGGCCGAGTCCGTCTGATAGGTCCTCAGGACTTCCAGGAACACGCCCTTCTTGTTCCCGAAGGCCGCATAGAGGCTGCCGGGCTTGAGCCCGGTCGCCTCGACCAGGTCGGCGACGGTCGTGCCGCCGTAACCGCGGCGCCAGAACACCTCGGTGGCGCGTTCGATGACCTGTTCCCGGTCGAATGAAGGAGGACGCGGCATGATTCTTTCTGCAAATAAGCGCTATTTTTCAGAGCATTAGAACGAAGCGTAACAATATTTGAATGATCATTCAAGAATATGATATACTTTTGTCTCAAAGACGGACGGAGCCGTCGAATCCGCTGACCCGGGCGCTCCGAATATCCCCGGGAGTCAGGAGAAGGAACATCGCTTTAGCACTCTATTGAGGTGAGTGCTAAAATTCCGAAAGCAAGACCTCACCAGTAAAGGTAAGGAGATTATGACGACAGCTTTGGCTCGCAGAGACCATGAAATGATGCTCGCCGGACCGGTGGGCAGCCTCGACGCCTACATACAGGCGGTCGGGTCCGTGCCCGTCCTGAGCAAGGAAGAGGAGCAGGCCCTCGCGCGTCGGCTCCGCGACGAGGAGGATCTGGACGCAGCACGCTCGCTGGTCCTGGCCCACCTGAGGTTCGTGGTGCATATCGCCAAGGGCTACATGGGCTACGGACTGGCACTGAGCGATCTCATCCAGGAAGGGAATGTCGGTCTCATGAAGGCCGTGAAACGCTTCGATCCCGACGTCGGGGTGCGGCTGGTTTCGTTCGCAGTGCACTGGATCCGTGCCGAGATTCACGAGTTCGTGCTGCGCAACTGGCGCGTCGTGAAAGTCGCGACCACCAAGGCTCAGCGCAAGCTGTTCTTCAACCTCCGCCGCTCCAAGAAGAGTCTCTCCTGGCTGTCGGCCGAGGAGACGGAGGCGGTCGCGAAGGACCTCGGCGTGAATCCGGCCGAAGTCACCGAGATGGAGAAGCGGCTCTCTGCACGCGACAGCACCTTCGATCTCCCGGTGGACGACGAGGACGCCTACACGCCTGCGCACTATCTGCCGAGCCCGGATGCCGACCCGGCACTGCTCGTGGAAGGCGAAGACTGGGAGCAGGAGACGTCCGACCGACTGGTGGACGCCCTGAATACGCTGGACGAGCGCAGCCGCAGCATCCTCGAGGAACGCTGGCTGAGCGAGGAGAAGACGACCCTGCAGGATCTCGCCGATCAGTACGGGGTCTCTGCCGAGCGCATCCGGCAGATCGAAAGCGCCGCCATCAAGAAACTGCAGACGCGTATGGGCGTCTGAGCGACGCGCGGCAAACCCTCATGGACGGCGCCTGCGGGCGCCGTTCTTTTTGGTGATCGATCACTCGTAACGCCGACGGCGGAACTCGATCCAGCCGCCCTCTTCGTCACCGCGGGGATCGTGATGCGTCCAGTGCACGGTACCGCCGAGGTCGTTCCAGGCATAGAGGCCGCGGAATCCGACCCGATCCGCCATGCCCAGGGGCACCCGTTCGGAGACCTCCAGATTATGGGCCACGAGCAGGTTCTGGCCCGTGGCCGTGCGGACGACGAAGCGCTGGTGGCGGACGTCCTCCCGATCGTCGCCCAGCAGACGCACGACGCGGCCGCTGGCCTCGATCCAGGTCGCCTCGTCCCGCTTTCCGAATGTCCTCACGGCAGTCCGTCCACCCATCGCCTGCATACCTCCGTGTTCGGGCGGCCATGTAGAATGCGCCGCAGGAGGAATGGCTCATGCGCACGGCCGACCTGTGGCTGGCTCGCTATTCGCAGCACCACCATCACCCACTCAACCGCGTCATGCATGCCGTGTCCATACCGCTGGCGGTCATCGGTGTGACCGGCCTCCTGTGGTCGCTGCCGGCGCCCGACGCCTTCGGCGACATCTCTCCGGCGCTGAACTGGGGCACCGCATTCCTCCTGGCGGCCGTGGTCTATTATTTCATCCTGTCCATACCACTGGCACTGGGTTTGCTGCCCTTCGTGCTCGCCGTTACCGGCGTCCTGGGTCGACTCGACGGCCTGACGCGTCCCCTGTGGCAGGTCTCGCTCGCCGTGCTGTTGGCCGCTCTCGTGCTGCAGGCCCTGGGCCATCTGGTCGAGAGCCGCCGGCCCCGCCTGCTGGAAGATCTCCAGTATCTGATGATCGGCCCGGCCTGGTTGATGGCCGGTGTCTTCCGTCGACTCGGGATACCCTACTGACGCGCCGGGCGCGACCCCTGCGCCGGTTGCTATAATTCCGGCGCGTCCCGACGCTCCCCGTCATCACTCCGCACACCCAGGAGGCTCGGCAGTGGCCAGCACACAACCCGTCAGTCCCGGCGCCAGGCCGCGCGGCCTGGACCCCCTCGATCTCTACGGCGTCGATGCCGAACTGACCGACGAGGAGCGCATGGTGCGTGACTCCGTCGCCCGATTCGTCGACGACCGGGTGCTGCCGATCATCCGCGAGTGTTTCGAGAAACAGATATTCCCGCGCGATCTCGTGCCGGAGATCGCCTCGCTGGGTCTTCTGGGCAGTTCGATCGAGGGTTACGGCTGCGCGGGCCTGAACGGTGTCTCCTATGGCCTGATCTGTCAGCAGCTCGAGCGTGGCGACAGCGGGCTGCGGAGCTTCGTCTCCGTGCAGTCGAGCCTGGTCATGTATCCCATCCACGCCTACGGCAGCGACGAGCAGAAGGAGCGCTGGCTGCCGGCACTCGCTGCGGCCGAGGCCATCGGCTGCTTCGGCCTCACCGAGCCCCAGGGGGGCTCCGATCCGGGCAACATGAAGACCCATGCCAAGCGCCAGGGCGACGACTGGGTGCTGAACGGCTCGAAGATGTGGATCACGAATGCGCCGGTGGCGGACGTCGCCGTCGTCTGGGCGATGACCCCGGAGGGCGTGCGCGGCTTCATCGTGGAGACCGATACGCCCGGCTTCGAAGCCCAGGAGATCCACGACAAGTTCTCCCTGCGCGCCTCTTCCACCGGTGCGCTGTTCCTCGACAACGTGCGCGTACCGTCGCGGAACGTATTGCCCGGCGTCGCCGGGCTGAAGGGGCCGCTCTCCTGTCTCACCCAGGCGCGTTACGGCATCACGTGGGGGGCGATCGGCGCCGCTCAGGCCTGCCTCGCGGAAGTGCTCGGCTACACGGCGGAGCGTGAGCTGTTCGGCCGGCCGCTGAATCACACCCAGACCATCCAGATCCGCATGGCGGACATGGCGCGACGCATCACGACGGCGCAACTCCTGTCGCTGCGCCTCGGACGCCTGAAGGATGAAGGGCGACTGCGGCCGAGTCAGGTCTCCCTCGCGAAATGGAACAACGTGCGCATGGCGCTCGACATCGCGAGGGACGCCCGGGACATACTCGGCGGCAGCGGGATCAGTGCCGAGTACGTGCCCATCCGTCACATGCTGAACCTGGAAAGCGTGGTCACCTACGAGGGCACCGAGACGGTGCATCAGCTGATAGTCGGCAAGGAGCTCACCGGCATCAATGCCTTCTGAGCCGGCGGCGCCGGCCGCCCGACCGGCGCCCCCGCCCGCCACTCACCACGACGTCTGGCGCATCGCTGCGCCGCTGATCCTGTCGAACATCTCCGTGCCGCTGCTCGGCATGGTGGATACGGCCGTGATGGGCCATCTCGACGAGCCCTGGTATCTCGGTGCCGTCGCCGTGGGCGCCACCATCTTCAGCTTCCTCTACACCGGGGTGAACTTCCTGCGCATGGGCACGACCGGCCTCGCCGCACAGGCCTTCGGCGCGGAAGACGGCGCGGCCGTGCGCACGAGCATCGGACAGGCGGTGACGGTGGCACTGGCCATCGCGGCTGTCCTGATCGCGCTCCAGGCGCCGGCGGGCACGCTCGCCCTGTCCCTGCTCGGACCGGGTCCGGAAGTCGCCGACTACGCCCGGGTCTATTTCGACGTGCGAATCTGGAGTGCGCCGGCCACCCTCGCCAACTACGCGATCGTGGGCTGGTTCATCGGGCTGCAGAATGCACGCGTGCCGCTGGCGATCGTCCTGACCGTCAACCTCACGAATATCCTCCTCGACCTCGTATTCGTCGTCGGACTGGGCATGAAGACGGAAGGCGTGGCACTTGCCTCCGTGCTCGCCGAGTTCACAGGCCTCACCGTCGGACTCGCGTTCGTCGCCCGGGAGCTGCGGGCCTGGCCGGGACGCTTCGACTGGCCGGCGCTGTTCCGCGCAGCCAACTACGGTCCCTTCTTCTCCGTCAATGGCAACCTCTTCCTGCGTACCATGGCACTGATGTTCGCGCTGGGATTCCTGACCGCACGCAGCGCCCGGCTGGGCGACGTGCTGCTCGCCGCCAATGCCATCCTCATCAATCTGCAGTATCTCCTGTCCTACGCCCTCGACGGCCTCGCCCATGCCGCGGAGGCCCTCGTCGGCAAGGCGATGGGGCAGCGCAGCCTGCCGAATCTGAGACGCGCCGTGCGGCTGAGCCTCCTCTGGTCGCTGGCGGTAGCCGTCCTGTTCTCCGTGTTCTATGCGGCGGCCGGCCCGACCGTCATCCGTATCCTCACCGAGCTGCCGGAAGTGATCGAGGCTTCGATCAGGTATCTGCCCTGGATGGTCGCGTCCCCGCTGGTGTCGGTGTGGAGCTTTCTCTATGACGGGGTATTCGTCGGTGCCACCCGTGCCCGGGAGATGCGCAATATCATGGTGCTCTCCGCGTTCGGCGTCTTCGTGCCGGTATGGTTCGTCACCCAGCCGTGGGGGAATCACGGCCTGTGGTTCGCCTTCCTCGCCTTCATGGCGGCCCGTGGCATCGGCATGCACTGGTATTACCGGCGGCTCATCGCCCGGCCGTGGCCGGGCTGAGAGTCAGGCAGCGGCGCGCAGCGCGCTGCGCTCCTGGCGGGCCACCTCCCGCCGCGCCCATCGCCAGGCGCCGAAACCGCAGAGGAGATTGGCGACCGCATAGGCACCGAAGATGCCCGCGTAGCCGAACCATGCCGAGCCGAGCCATGCCAGCGGCAGGTAGATGATCGCCATGCGCAGGACCGAGACCGCCACCGCCGGCAGCGGCCGTCCCATGCCGTTGAAGGCCGCGTTCATGACCATGACCATCCCTGCCGTGCCGTAGCTCAGCGGTACGATCATGAAATAGGTGGCCGCCACCATCACCACCTGGTCGTCTTCGCTGAACAGGCCCGCGAGGCGTCGGCCGAGAACCGCGAGCACGATTGCCAGCACGAGTCCGAACCCGAGACAGAAGCGCGTGCAGAGGGCGAGCGCCTCATCGATGCGCTCGAGACGGCCCGCGGAGAGATTCTGACCGACGACGGGCCCGATGATTGCCGACATCGCGAAGAAGGTGATCAGTGTCATCCCTTCCACGCGGCTTGCGACGCCGAACCCCGCGACGACATTCGAGCCGTATTCGGCGAGCATGGCCGTCACCACGCCGATGCTGATGGGGATGATCGCGTTGGTCGCTGCGGCCGGCAGGCCGACGTGCAGGATCCGCCGCCAGGAGTGCCGGATCGCGGCTGCCCCCGGCCAGTCCAGTGTAAGGAGCCCGAGCCGGTGGTGGAGCACCCAGATCGCGCCCGCGAGGGCCGCGGCCCGTCCGATCAGGCCGGCCAGTGCGGCGCCGGTCAGTTCGAGGCGCGGGAAAGGGCCGAGCCCGAAGATCAGCAGCGGATCCAGCACGCCATTCAGCAGCGAGGCACCGATCATCAGCATCCCCGGCGTCCGCGCGTCGCCGGTCGCCCGCAGTGACGCCATGCCCACCATCGGCACCACCAGGAACACCATGCCGACGTACCAGATGCGCATGTAGGCGGCGATCATCGGGATCATCTCAGCCGGCGCGCCCAGCAACCGGAACAGGGGTTCGATCGTGAATATGCCCACCGTCGACAGCAGGACCGTAATCAGGAGGGCGAGTATCAGGGCGTCGGTGGCGATGCGTCGGGCCTGTTCCGTGTCGTCGGCACCGATCGCCCGGGCCAGCACGGAGGAGGTGCCGGCCCCGAGACCGATGGCGACACTGGTCAGAGTGAAGACGACCGGGAAGGTGAACGCGATGGCGGCCAGCGGTTCGGGTCCAAGCCGACCGACGAACCAGGTGTCCACCAGATAGAGGCCCATCGTCGCCGAGATGCCGATCATCATCGGCAGCGTCATCGCGACGAGATGGCGCCCGACCGGGCCCTCCGTGAGTTTCGCTTGCCGTTGCCTCATGGAATCATGGCGACCCGCCCCGGGGGCGGCTACTGTAACCCATGTGCGGGTGGCACAACGCGGAACGACGGCCGGGAGTCCCCGGTCGGTCCGAAGGAGGACTTGTGACCTGGAAGAGACTGGCGTCCCGGACGGTATTCGACAACGACTGGCTCACGGTACTCGAGGACGAGGTGATCAATCCGAACGGTGGCCGCAACCGCTACGGGCACGTCCATTTCAAGAATCGCGCCATCGGTATCGTGCCACTGGCCGACGATGGCGACACCTGGCTGGTCGGCCAGGAGCGTTACACGCTCGGCGCATGGAGCTGGGAGATTCCGATGGGGGGGTGCGGCGGCGAGGACCTGCTGGTTGCCGCCCGGCGTGAACTCCGCGAGGAGACCGGACTGGCCGCCGCGCACTGGCGGGAGGTGATGCGCCTGCACCCGAGCAATTCCCTCACCGACGAGGCCGGCGTGGTCTACCTGGCCGAAGGACTCACGGTCGGCGAGCCGGACTTCGACGAGACCGAGAAACTGGAGATCCGCCGCCTGCCGCTCGCCGAAGCCGTGCGCATGGTGCTGGACGGCGGCATCAGCGATGCGATCAGCGCGGCGGGCCTCCTCCGGGTGTGGCTGGATCGGCATCCCGACGCGTTGCCATGACGACGTAGCGCAGCGGTCCGCCCGGACGCACCGCGTCGAACGGATAACACGTGATCAGCGTCAGCCTGTCCTGCGCTGCGTCGAGGCTGATGCCGTCGCGCCGGGAGTCGACGACGGCGGTCCCGGTCACCCGATAGCGATACCGGCGGCCATCCGCCGTCTCGATGCCGAGATCGTCCCCCGGCTCGAGTTCCGAGAGGAAGCGGAAATGGGTGTCGCGATGGCCGACCAGAACCGTATTGCCTTCCTCCCCCGGTGCGGCGCTGGCATCCAGGTGGCCGGGACCGAAAGCCAGCGTCCGGCCGCTGCCGCCTGCCAGCACGATCAGATCCACGACCCCGCCGATGGCACTCAGGCGCGCGACGGGCCAGGTATCGGCCCAGGGCCATGGACGCACGCCGGTCGACCCGTCCCGCGTCTCCTCCCATGCCTGGCGCAGCAGGCTCTGAGCCGCCCAGGCTTTCAGCGGCAGCCAGGCTCCGGCGCCGAGCTGCCAGAGGCCGATCGCGAGTACGGCGGCCACGACCAGCCGGTCACGCCGCACGGTAGCGCCTGATATCCTGCCAGCGCAGCGCGAGCAGGAGCAGCAGTCCGCCGAGCAGGCCCAGCAGACCGGCCAGCCGACGCAGCGGCGCCGACGTTCCCGTCGCCGGCCATCCCGATACCAGCTCCACCTTCTGGCCCCGGGGCACGAGGCCGGGGACGCGTCGACTGTCCAGCCCCTCCTGCGCCGGCCGGGCCGGACTCGCGTCCACCGCCACGAGGCTCGTATGCCGGCTGACCAGCTGATAAGCCAGGGCGGTTTCGAGTATGCGCCGGCGCATCTCTTCCGGATCGGCGCCGGCGCGGCTCGCGCCCTCCAGTGCCGCAATGCGGCCGCGGGCCCAGAGCTTGCCGATACCGGCGTAGGTGCGGGCATCGCCGAACGTGAGCTGGCGGGTCCAGTAGCCGTCGCCGAGACGGCCGCTGACGGTCACGACGGCGTCCGGCGGCAGCGGCGCGTCGAGCCGTGCGGTCACCATGACCGGCTCGCCGTGATAGAGATCCGGGACCGGACTCGGATAGGACTCTGCCTGGACGCCGGGCGGCCACGTCACTGCGAGATCCGTCAGTGCCGGGCGTTCGAGCCTGCGGAACAGTCGATCCATTTGCTCCGCCACCTCTCCGACGGAACCGATCACCAGGGCCGAGCCGCGGCCCGCCTCGGCGGCCGCGTGCATGAACCACCGGTTTGGCGCCGAGCCGATCGCGACCGTGAACAGCCGGGTCTCGCCGAGCTCGGCCCGGATGAGTGCCAGCAGTTCGGTTTCGTTGCCGACCGCCCCGTCCGTGATGAAAACCACCTGGCGGAGCCGGTCGCCGCCGGCGGGCCGCAGGGCAGCCCGCAACGCCGGCTCCATTTCCGTACCGCCGTTCGCCTTCAGTGCCCGGGTCAGCGCCAGCGCCTCGCCGATGCGGGCAGCGGTGCCGGGAACCGGGGACGGGAAGAACCACCGTATGCCGGTGTTGAACTGGACGATATTGAAGCGGTCCTCGGGGCGCAGCCTGCCGAGCGCGAGCGCCAGTGCGCGCCTGGCCTGGGCGAGGGATTCGCCATGCATGGACCCCGAGGTGTCGATCACGAATATCACCTCCCGCGGTGGTCGCCAGGCGCCCGGTCGGTCCCCGGCATGAGGCGGCTGAAAGAAGAGGAGCACCGTTTGATCGCCGGGCGTTCCCGTCCCGCGGAACAGGCTGGCGCTCGGCCCGGTCCCGGCCAGCGGCCGCCAGCCGATCTCGACGTCCCGGTCCATGGCCACGTCCGTCCCGGCGAGAGCGATACGGTAGACGCCGCCGTCAGGGGTCACGCGCAGCGGGTGATAGCGTCCGGTCACGGACTCCAGTTCCACGCCCGCGTCGATGATGCCGGACAGGGTCAGGCGGTGGCCGTCGGATCCCGAGACGGCCGCCGCCTCGATCGACCCTGAATCCGGCAAGCCGACCGCCCCAACGTCCGGGCGGTCCACGTCCGACCGGGGGAAGTATCGGGGCGTGATCGTCAGTGGGAGGCGCAGCGCGTATTCGCCGTCCTCGTAGCCGACGGCCTGCTGCCAGCCGATCTCGATCTCCACCGTCTCTCCGGGACCGACGTTGGCGACGCGAGTGGTGAACAGATTCGGCCGCTGCCGGTCCACCAGCACGCTGCGGTGGCCGGCGTCCCGGCCCTCCCGATAGCGTCTCTCGGCTAGCTGCTTCTCCTGGACTTCACCGACGACGACGGTCGTGCCATAGCGCATGCGCAGCGTATCCACGGCCGCCTCCGCCGGCAGAGGGAAGGTGTATACCCCTTCGGTCCACTCGCTGCCGTCGTTACGGAAACGTTGTGTCAGGCCTACCCGAGCGATGAGGCCGCTCACTTCGATTTCGACCGCAGTCGAGAGATGGGGCGCGGGACGGCGCGCGTCGCCGTCCACCCACTCCAGCGGCGAACCCTGTGCCGTGCTCGCCAGCATTAATCCGACGACGAGCCAAGCCCACGCCCGGCCTGCGTCCGCCCTTGCATGACTGATCATTCTTCCGGCCTCCCGAGATAGTGCTGCCTACCTCGAAGTAGAGCCGACTTTCCGGGCACTTGCGGGCCGGGCTCGTGGCACTTCGCGGACCGAATGTGGCAAATTGTGGCGTCCGCCCGCACCGAGTATCCCGTGAAGAGACGCATCGCCATCGTCGAAGACGAACCCGCCATCCGGGAGAACTACGCCGCCGCCTTCCGACGCGAGGGCTACGATGTCGAGGGGTGGGGCGACCGGCATTCGGCTCTGGAGGCATTCCACGGCCGGATGCCGGACCTCGTCATCATCGACGTCAACCTGGCCGACGACGTCGAGGGCGGATTCGAACTCTGCCGGGAGCTGAGGAGTCTGTCGCCCACGGTACCGATACTCTTCCTGACCGCGCGCGACAGCGAGCTGGACGCCATCTCCGGATTGCGGCTCGGCGCGGACGATTACCTGACCAAGGACATCAGTCTGCCTCACCTGCTCGCCCGGGTAGCCGCACTCTTCCGTCGACTCACGGCGATGACGAGCGGCGGCGAGTCCTCGCTCGTCCGGCGCGGCGACCTCGAGATCGACCTGGAGCGCCTGTCCGTGCGCTGGCAGGGCGACAACGTCCCCCTGACGCTCACGGAATTCTGGCTCGTCCATGCCCTGGCCCGCTATCCGGGCCACGTCCGCAACCGTCAGCAGCTGATGGACGCCGCCAACGTCGTGCTGGACGACAATACGATCACGTCCCACGTCAAACGCATCCGGCGCAAATTCCAGTCGCTGGACCCGGATTTCGCAGCCATCGATACCGTCTACGGCATGGGCTATCGCTGGCTCTCCGAATGACGGCATGCCGGCGCGCCGTCGCGAAGGGAGCGGCACACTGACATGGGTCTGCGCCTGCAACTCGCCCTCATCGGCCTCGTCACACTCGCCCTGCCCTGGGCCGGATGCCAGTATCTGCGGGAGACCGAGGACGCGCTGCGCCAGGGCCAGCAGCGCCTGCTGCTCGACACGGCGCAGAGCATCGCCACGCTGCTCGCCGAACGGCCGGCGCTGTTCCCGGATGCTGCAACGATACCCGGCGCGAGTACGCTCTACGCTCACCTGGTCCGGGGCACGCCGGTACTGGACGGTTACGCCGACGACTGGGTGATACCGGACGGGGCGGAGCCGCAGGCGTTCAGCGAGCGCATGGCGCTCCTCGTCGGCCGAACAAACCAGCACCTCCACGTGTTCCTGGACGTGGGCGCCGCCGGCGATGCCGCCGACAAGCGCATAGAGATCGACGTCGGCGCACCCGGGACGGTGTACCGTTTCGAACCCGTCGCACCCGGACCGTTGTCGCCCGCCATCGGGACACGCGAGACGGTTGGCGATGGCGAGGGCGATGGCGAGGGCGACGCCTTCGACGGCGGAAGGGATGCCGACGGGGTCAGCGGACAACGCATCCGGGCGTGGTGGACACCGACGACGGACGGCTTCAACCTCGAGGCGCGGATACCCCGGGCACTCGTTGCCGACCGACTCGGGGTCCGCGTGCTGCAGGAGCAGGATGGCCGGGAAGTGGTCATTGCGACGACCCATACGGGCGCGCAGCCGGGACGGCTGGCCGCGCCGTCGCCTGCGCTCCGCACCCTGCTCGGCAATTACGCGCGTCCCGGGCTCGAGCTGACGGTGACCGACGGGGAAGGCTGGCGGCTCGCCGATGCCGGCGGCCTGACACTGGAAGGGTCGACCGGCAGTCCGACGAGAGCGACGCGCCTGTACCGCTGGCTGCTGGCGGACACGGTCCCGCCGTTGCCTGCGGACCCGCCGACGGGCCGGATCGATGCGCCGTGGGTGCGCGACGCGCTCGGTGGCGAAGCGGGCAGTGTCTGGCGCCGGTTGCCCGAAGGCGGCCAGGCCGTGGTCAGCGCTGCGACGCCGGTGCGCAGCAACGCCAATGTCATAGGCGCGGTGATCATGCGTGAATCGAGTGCCGCGATCCTCACCCTGACGAACCGGGCCCTTGCACGCCTGACGACCCTGACGCTGATCGCGACGCTCGCGGTCGCCGCGGCC
Source organism: Gammaproteobacteria bacterium (assembly GCA_037382365.1). Taxonomy (GTDB): domain Bacteria; phylum Pseudomonadota; class Gammaproteobacteria; order Steroidobacterales; family Woeseiaceae; genus Lentisalinibacter. The sequence goes on along the minus strand of JARRPZ010000035.1, from coordinate 1,829 downwards.
CTGCTCGGGTACGCGACGTGGCTGTCAGTGCGCATCACCCGGCTCAGCGGTGCAGCCGACCGGGCGATGAGTGCCAGCGGCCGTATCAGTGCCGGCCTGCCCAGTGCCTCGGCGGCCGATGAACTGGGCGACCTGTCCCGGAGTTTTTCCCGACTGCTCGCGCGCGTGGAGGAGACCAACGAATATCTTCGTACGCTGGGCGCCCGACTGTCCCACGAATTGCGCACGCCGCTGGCCGTGGTGACGTCCTCCCTGGACAACCTGGAGGGCGTCGGCATCAGCCCGGAGCAACGCGAATACGCCGCGCGCGCCCGCGAGGGCTCCCGCAGACTCCAGGCGATCCTGAATGCGATGAGCGAAGCGAGCCGCACGGAACAGGCGGTGACCGCCGCCGAGATCGAACGCTTCGACCTGGCCGGAGTCGTGGAATCTGCCGCCGCCGGCTACGCGACGGCCTATCCGGAACGCACGTTCCGTCTGCGCCGCGACACCGGATCCGCGCCGGTCGCCGGGGCGCCGGAGTTGCTCGTGCAGATGCTGGACAAACTCGTCGCCAATGCCGTGGAGTTCAGCGAAACCGGCGCGGCCGTCGAGATCCGGCTCGAGACCGGACCGCGGGAAGCCGTCCTGTCGGTCGCCAATCCGGGCCCGCCCCTGCCCGGGCACATGCGCGAGCAGATATTCGACAGCCTGGTGTCGGTACGCGGTTCCCGTGCCGCCAGTCATCTCGGGCTCGGTCTCTATATCGCGAGGCTGATCGCCGAGGGTCACGGCGGTCGGATCGATGCGCGTAACCTGCCGGACGAGTCCGGCGTGGTCTTCGTCGTGTCGATCCCGCTCGCCGCGTCGGCTCAGTCGTCGGAGGCGAGATAGTCGACGATACCCTTGGCTGCCTCGCGGCCTTCGAACACCGCGGTCACGACCAGGTCCGAGCCGCGCACCATGTCGCCGCCGGCGAAGACCTTGGGGTTGGAGGTCTGGAAAGGATAACGGCTGCCATTGAGCAGGACCCGCCCGTTCGGCCGCGTCCGGATCGCGAACTCGTCGAACCAGTCGGCGGGTGACGGCCGGAACCCGAAAGCGATGATGACGGCGTCCGCCGGCAGGATGTGCTCGGTCCCCGGCACCGGCTCGGGCCGGCGGCGCCCACCCGGTCCCGGTGCGCCGAGACGGGTTTCGATCAGCTTGACACCCGTCACCTGCTCACCGCCGACGATATCGATCGGCTGCTGATTGAAAAGGAAGGTGACGCCTTCCTCCCGGCTGTTCATCACTTCACGGCGCGAGCCCGGCATGTTCGCCTCGTCGCGGCGATACGCGCAGGTGACGCTCGCGGCCCCCTGGCGGATCGCGGTGCGGTTGCAGTCCATGCCGGTGTCACCGCCGCCGAGCACGACGACCCGCTTGCCGGCCAGGTTCATCCTCGGTTCGACCCGGCGGCTCAGCCCGAGCTCCCGGAACGCGCTGGACACGAGGTACGGCAGTGCCTCGTAGACCCCCGGCAGGTCCTCCCCGGGGAAGCCGCCACGCACATACGTGTAAGCGCCCATCCCGAGGAACACCGCATCGTATTCGTCGACCAGCGTCCCGAAAGGCACGTCCTCGCCGACGCGGGTCTCGAGCACGAACTCGACGCCCATTCCCTCGAGGATCTCGCGACGGGTCCGGATGACGTGCTTCTCCAGCTTGAACGGCGGGATGCCGAAGGTGAGCAGGCCGCCGATCTCGGAGTAAGCGTCGTAGACGACCGGCGAGACGCCGTTGCGGGCGAGTACGTCGGCCGCGGCGAGGCCCGCCGGGCCGGCACCGACGATGGCAACCCGTCGCCC
>JARRPZ010000034.1:0-23294 GCA_037382365.1 Gammaproteobacteria bacterium | reverse complement strand
ACGCGGCAGACCTGCAGGTTCTGGAGGTGATGCGAGATATATTCGCTCGCCGTCCTTTCCGCTCCGGAGTGAGTTTCGCCTGCCATTCCCGTGCTGCTCTCGCTACTCGTCAGAATGTGATTCGACCGCGCGGCTTTCGAGGGCCGGCGCTACCAATATAACCAGTTGTGCCAGTATGAAACCGGTCAGCACCGCAGCAAAGGACAGCGGCCTCACCGCCGCAAAGACCACGCCGAACAGGAGCGCCGTCAGTGCGAATTTGCCGATCTCGCCGACCCATGCTCCGCGCAAGAGTGCGTCGGGACCCGCTCTCATGATCCTCGCCGCCAGGAACGCGTTCGGCAGAACGCAGATCAGGCCGCCGATCAGCATCGAGTAGCCCGGGATCGTCCCGAAACCGATCCAGACCACCGCGGTCAGGACAAGTGTCAGTCCCGTCTGCGCCAGCAGGATTTTCAGCACCAGTTGCCTCGGATCCGCTGGCTGGTCGCCGGTGCGCTCACTCACGAGGAGCTTTCCGTGCCAGCGACAATAAAAACGCCACTAACCCCGGGGTCTGTGGCGTCGACAGGTCTGTGAAAGCGATCCTGCGCAAATCCGGAGCATTATAGAGACGGTCCTGCTGCTACGCAACAATGCGCCGACGCCGTTCGGTACTGTTCTTCAAGTAGATTCTGAAGCCGGCGCAACCCGGGAAGATGACCTCCCGGGTCACGGATCGGCGCATCCGGCAGCGGAGCCGCCGGCACCCGACGGGCCGTGTCAGCGGATATGCTCGAGGATGCCCTCGAGCTCGTCCAGGCTGTTGTAGCGGATCACGAGGCGGCCCCGGCCCCGGGGCCCGTGCTCCACGGCTACCCGGGCGCCGAGCCGCTCCGAGACCTCCGACTCGAGTCGCCGGACATCCGGATCCTGCTCACGCCCGGCTCGGGCAGGCTCCTTTTTCGCGGAGGTCAGCTTCTGCACGAGCTGCTCGGTGGCCCGCACTGAAAGCTGGCCCTTCACCACCCGCCGGGCCGCTTCCAGCTGGCGCGCCGGGTCGACGATCGCGAGCAGCGCGCGGGCGTGGCCCATCTCCAGCTTGCGCGCCTCGACCAGCTTCTTCACGTCCTCCCCGAGTTCCAGCAGGCGCAGGAGGTTGCTCACGGCTGCCCGGGAGCGCCCGACGGCATCCGCGGCCTCCTGGTGGGTCATTTCGAAGTCCGCAATCAGCCGGGACAGCGCCATCGCCTCCTCCAGCGGGTTCAGGTCCTCGCGCTGGATATTCTCGATGAGCGACATGGCCACGGCGGCCTCGTCCGGGATTTCGCGGACCACCGCGGGGATCTCCCCCAGACCGGCGAGCTGGGCCGCGCGCCAGCGACGCTCCCCTGCGACGATTTCGTACCGGGTCTCGGCGTCGCTGCCGGCGATCGGCCGCACGACGATCGGCTGGACGACGCCCTGGGCGCGGATCGAATCGGCCAGTTCCTGCAGGGAATCCTGGCGCATGTCGTTGCGCGGCTGATAGCGGCCGCGCTGCAGCAGATCCACGGGCAGACGGCGCAACGTCTCGCCGGTCCCTGCCGGCTCCTCACCGGTGGTGCTGCGGGCGGAGGACTGGGACAGCAGTGCGTCCAGTCCTCGTCCAAGCCTCTTCTTCCTGGTCACCATGGTTCCTGTATCGCTCGGCGGCCCCGGGGCGACAAAGCGGGGAGCGGAATTGTAGCAGGTCCGCCCGGCCTTTCCGGGTCTCAGCCTGCCTGCACCCGGGGCACCGGGTCGCCCTCGCGACGCAGTATCTCTCCGGCCAGTGCCAGGTACGCGAGCGCACCACGAGAGTATTTGTCGTGGTAGAGCACCGGCAGTCCGTAGCTCGGCGCCTCCGCCAGGCGCACGTTCCGGGGGATCACGGTCCGGTATACCTTGTCGTCGAAGTGTTCGATCAGCTGCGCCGAGACCTCATTGGCGAGATTGTTGCGTGGATCGAACATCGTGCGCAGGACGCCGTGCATCTCCAGCCGCGGATTCACGCTCTCCCTGATCTGCCCGATCGTGTTCAGCAGGGAACTGAGTCCCTCGAGCGCATAGTATTCACATTGCATCGGGATCAGCACACCATCGGCCGCGGTCAGTGCGTTTATCGTCAGCATGTTGATCGACGGCGGGCAGTCGATGATCACGAAATCATAGAGGCCCGAGACCGGTGCCAGGGCCCGGTCGAGCTTCATCTCGCGGCCGATCTCCTGCAACAGCTGGACCTCGGCCAGGGTCAGATCCTCGTTGCCGGGCAACAGGGCGAAATTGCCGGTAGGCACGGCGAGGATCGTGTCGGCGGCCGTCGCATCGCCGAGGAGCACGTCGCAGGTGCTCTGCTCCAGCTCCATCTTGTTGACGCCGCAGCCCATGGTCGCGTTGCCCTGTGGATCCATGTCCACGAGGAGCACGCGCCGATGTGTCGCTGCCAGAGAGGCCGCCAGATTGACGGCGGTGGTCGTCTTGCCGACGCCGCCCTTCTGATTCGCGACCGCGATGATTTTCGTCATGCCGGCTTCTCTGTTCTTCTCACGCTGACCACGTGCCTCGTCTTGGCCAGGTCCGGCACCGTCAGCGGCTCGACCGCCGCGGCCCACCCCGGCGGCAGCGCAGCCAGCTCGTCGTCTGGCGAAAGGCCTTTCTGGGCGAGGAGCTTCCCGTCTCCGGAGATGAGGTGGCCGCTCGACTCCACGAAGCGTGGTAACGGCGCGAACGCCCGGCAGACCACGGTATCAAAGCCCGGGTCCGGCGCATAGTCCTCCACCCGGGCATGCACGACGTCCACGTTCCGGAGGCCGAGCTCCGCGATCGCCTGACGCACGAAGCGCAGCTTCTTCGCGCTGGCATCCAGGAGAGTGAAGTGACGGGACGGTTCGGTAACCGCGAGGATCAGCCCCGGCAGCCCCGCACCCGTGCCGACGTCGGCGATGCGCTCGCCTTCCAGGGATGGACGTATCGCGAGGGCATCCAGGACGTGCTCGACGACCATCATGCGGGGGTCGCGGATCGCCGTCAGATTATAAGCGCGCGACCACTTCTCCAGCAGGAGCAGCAGCCGGGCCAGTCGCTCCGCCTCCCCGGCCGGGAGTGTCTGTCCGAGACGCCTCGCGCCCGCGAGAATGGCCTCGGCCAGTTCCGCCGGCTGAACGTCCGTCATCCGCGATACCGCAGCGATGTGGAGGGATGGCGGGGGTCGGCACCGGGAGGCGAGCCGGAGGGCCGCGTGACCCTCCGGCTCGACACGCTACCGGCTCAGTATCCGCAGATCCACACGGCGGTTCTCGGCGCGTCCGGTCGCCGTCGCATTGTCCGCGATCGGACGGGTCTCGCCGTAGCCGCGGGAAGTGAGCATGCCGCGATCGACGCCGCGGCCGATCAGGTAGTTCATCACCGAGCGGGCCCGACGCTCCGACAGACCGAGGTTGTAATCGGCCGCGCCCTGGCTGTCCGTGTGGCCGGCCACCTCGACCGTCAGGTCCGGATTACGCTTCAGCGTCTCGGCCGCCTCGTCGAGCGTCCTCTCCGCACCCGGCAGCAGGCGATCGGAGTCGTGCTCGAAGTTCACCTCCGGCAGGCGGATCACGTCCCGGATCTCGCAACCACGCACGTCGACCGGCACGCCGGCCGCCGTGTTCGGGCACTGATCCAGGCGGTCGACGACCCCGTCTCCGTCGCTGTCCAGTTCGCAGCCCACGGAATCCACCGGTACTCCCGCCATCGTGTTCGGACACTGATCCAGGCGATCGACGACGCCGTCACCGTCGCTGTCGCGCTCGCAGCCCCGGGCATCCACCGAAGCACCGCGGGCCGTATTGGGACACTCGTCGGCGCTGTCTGCGACGCCGTCACCGTCGCTGTCACGTTCGCAGCCGTAGGCATCCACGGGTGTACCGATCGGGGTGCCGGGACAACGATCGGCCTCGTCCGGCACGCCGTCGCCGTCGGTATCGACGACACGACGTTTGCCGCCGGCGAGCGGGAACTGGATGCCGAGTGTGGCGACCTGCTCCTCGTACTCGGTGCCGCTCAGCTCGGTGCGGTAGCGCCATTCGCCCCGCAGCGAGGCGGCGGTGTCGCCGAGGTCGAGCAGGAAGCCGACGCCGAGGCTCGACGCCGTCTCGTCCACGCTCCCGCCGGACGGCGAGTCGGTCTCCAGCTGGCTGATACCCGCCAGGACATAGGGCGAGAAAATCCCTTCCCGGTTGAATACGCCGAGCACATTGCCGCCGATCTCGTAATGATCGAGATCCTGAGCGCCCTTCAGCTGACCGAGGTTCAGGAAGGCTTCGATATTGATGAAGCGGGTCCACGCGTAGCCGATAGCCAGCTGTCCGCCGATGACCCCGTCGTCGACGTTGCGATCTTCGTCGTCATCCAGGTAGACGATGGAAGGCGTGATGTAGACCTCGCCGACATTATCGCCCGCGAGTACCTGCGAGGTACCGGCGAAAGCGACAAGACCCGCAGCGAAGGCGGCGATAATGCTGCGCATTTGGATACTCCCTGTGGTTCGAGAACGCTCGGGCTGGTATTGCTCCGTGGCCCGAGCCGGCGCGTGCGCCCGCTGCGAATTGTCGGCGCGGGCCTCGGCGCAAGTCAACCGAGCGGTATTCTGCCTACTTGCTCAGGAGCGATACGAATTCGTCGACTGCCGTCGATGCCAGGGCGTCGCGATCCGCGGACAGCTCGGAGAGCTGCTTCCACTGCTCGCCTGCCAGCTTCTTCTGCAGGCTCTTGCGGAATTTCTGCATGAGTACCGGTATGCCTTCCTCGCGCCGCTTCCGATGGCCGATGGGATACTCGACTTCCACGCGTTCGGTGCTGGTACCGTCCCTGAAGAACACCTGGACCGCGTTGCCGATGTAACGCTTGTCGGCGTCATAGTAATCCTTGGTGAAGCGCTCGTTCTCCTCGACGACCATCTTCTCGCGCAGGGTGTCCACCCGGGGATCGCCGGCCACGTCGTCCTCGTAGTCCGCCGCTGTGAGGCGGCCGAAAATGAGGGGGATGGCGGTCATGTACTGGATACAGTGATCGCGGTCCGCCGGGTTGTCCAGCGGACCGGTCTTGTCGATGATGCGCACGCCGGGCTCCTGGGTCTCTATCACCACCTTCTCGACATCGTCCAGGCGGTCGCGGACCGACTCGTGGAGTTTCATGCCCGCCTCCACGGCGGTCTGAGCATGGAATTCGGCCGGATAGGAGATCTTGAACAGCACGTTCTCCATCACATAGGTGCCGTAGCCCTGGGGGAAGCTGAATTCCTTGCCCTCGAACAGCACGTCGTAGAAACCCCAGGTCTTCGCCGACAGCGCCGACGGGTAGCCCATCTCGCCGGTGAGCGCGATCAGGGCATGGCGCACGGCCCGGCTCGTCGCATCGCCGGCCGCCCAGCTCTTCCGCGAGCCGGTATTGGGCGCATGGCGATAGGTGCGCAGGGCACCGCCGTCGATCCAGGCATTGGAGACGGCATTGATGACCTGCTCGCGATCGCCGCCGAGCATCTTCGTGACGACGGCCGTCGAGGCGATGCGCACCAGCAGCACGTGGTCCAGACCCACCCGGTTGAAGCTGTTCTCCAGCGCGATCACGCCCTGAATCTCGTGCGCCTTGATCATGGCGGTGAGCACGTCGCGCATCGCGAGCGGCTTGCGGCCTTCCCGCCGCGCCTGTCGGCTGAGATAGTCCGCAGTGGCCAGGATGCCGCCCAGATTGTCGGACGGGTGACCCCATTCGGCCGCCAGCCACGTATCGTTGAAGTCCAGCCAGCGGATCATCGCGCCGATGTTGAAGGCCGCCTGCACCGGGTCCAGCTCGTAGTCCGTCCCGGGCACCCGCGCCCCGCCCTTCAGCGTCGCTCCCGGCACCACCGGTCCGAGGAGCTTCGTGCAGGCCGGATAATCGAGAGCCTGGAAACCGCAGGCCAGCGTGTCGAGCAGGCAGTAGTGAGCGGTCTCGTGGGCCACGTCGCTGTCGACCTCGTAATCGGTGACGTAGTCGGCGATGTCGACCAGAACCCGATCGGGATCGGGCCGCTTGGCAGAACGGATGTCGGCGGACATGGGAGTCTCCAGTTGAATGTCGGGGCCCGGCGGAGCGGGCCGGTAATCAATCTCGCTCGTCGATGGGGGTGAACGCCCGCAGCTCCGGCCCCGTGTACTCGGCACCGGGACGGATCAGCTTGTTGTCGGCGCGCTGCTCCATGATGTGGGCGGCCCAGCCGGTGAGCCTCGAACACACGAAGATCGGCGTGAACAGGTAGGTCGGGATGCCCATGAAATGGTAGGCGCTCGCGGAGTAGAAATCCGCATTGGCGAACAGGCGTTTCTCGTCCCACATGATCTTCTCGATCACCTCCGAGACGGCGTACAGATGCGTGTCGCCCGTCTCCTCCGAGAGCCGCTTCGACATCTTCTTGTTGATGGCATTGCGCGGATCGGACTCCGTGTAGACCCGGTGCCCGAAGCCCATGATCTTGTCCTTCCGCTCGAGCATCCCCCGCACGCCCTCGTCGGCTTCCTCGGGCGAAGAGAATCGCTGGATCAGTTCCATCGCCGCCTCGTTCGCCCCGCCGTGCAGGGGTCCCCGCAGCGCGCCGATCGCGCCGGTGACCGCACTGTGGAAATCCGACAACGTGGCCGTGATGACCCGGGCGGTGAAAGTGGAAGCGTTGAATTCGTGCTCGGCGTAGAGGATCAGTGAGGTATCCAGCGTCTTCCTGTGCAGTTCACTCGGCGCCTTGCCGTGCAGCAGGTGCAGGAAATGACCCGCGACGCTGTCGTCGTCGGTCTCGGTATCGATGCGCGCGCCGTCCGTATGATAGTGATGCCAGTAGAGCAGCATGGAGGGCAGCACCGCCAGCAGCCGGTCCGCGACGTCTTCCTGATTCGACGGATCCCCCTCGGGCTCCACGTTACCCAGCATGGAGACGCCGGTCCGCAGCACGTCCATGGGATGGGAGTCGCCCGGGATCATCTCCAGAACCTGCCGGAGTTCGCCGGGCAGGCTCCGCAGTCCCTTCAGCTTTGTGATGTAGGCCTCGAGCTCACTGCGGGTCGGCAGTTTCCCGTGCATCAGGAGATAGGCCACCTCCTCGAAATTCGCGTTGTCGGCCAGGTCGTAGATGTCGTAACCCCGGTAGGTCAGCCCGGCACCTTCCTTGCCCACCGTGCAGAGAGCCGTCCTTCCGGCCACGACTCCGGCGAGACCGCCGGTCTTCTTGTTAGCTGCCATAGTCTTTCGGTCCCCTCTGATTTCGATCCCGCCCCGGCAGAGCCGGGACTGTCACTTCTTCGTCAGCCCGCTCTCCGCGAACAGCTCGTCGAGCTTGCGCTCGTAATCATGGTAGCCGAGCACGTCGTAGAGCTCGCTGCGCGTCTGCATCCGGTCCACCACGGACTCCTGGGTGCCTTCGGCGCGCAGCGTGCGGTACACCTTCAGCGCGGCGGCACTCATTGCGCGGAATGCCGAGAGCGGATAAAGCGCCATGCGGACGCCGGCATCACCCAGTTCCGCCGTCGTGAACAGCGGCGTCTTGCCGAACTCGGTCATGTTGGCGAGCACCGGCGCCGGGACGGCGGCGGTGAACTGGCGGTATTCGTCGAGTGTCGTCAGCGCCTCCGCGAATATCATGTCCGCGCCGGCCTCGACGTACGTGGCTGCGCGATCGAGGGCCGCCTGCTGCCCTTCGACGGCGTGGGCGTCGGTCCGGGCCATGATCGCGAATCGGTCGTCGGTCCGCCCGTCGACCGCCGCCTTGATACGGTCCACCATCTCCCGGGCCTCGACCAGCGCCTTGCCCGGGCGGTGGCCGCAACGCTTCACGGCCACCTGGTCCTCGATGTGGCAGCCGGCAGCGCCGGCCCGCGTGAGTTCGCGGATCGTGCGTCCGATCATGAACGCGCTGCCCCAGCCGGTGTCCGCGTCCACCAGTAACGGCAGGTCGCTGGCGTAGCTGATTCGCCGCACGTCCTCGCAGACGTCGTTCAGCGTGGTCATGGCGAGATCGGGCAGACCGAAAGACGCGTTCGCGACTCCCGCACCGGACAGGTAAAGCGCCCGGAATCCGGCCTCACTGGCGAGCAACGCGCTGAAAGCATTGATCGCGCCGACCACCTGTAGCGGTCGCTCATCCTCCAGCGCCTTCCAGAATCTGGCGCCGGCCGAATCCTGCTGCATGACGATATCTCCAATGCTGCGGTCGCCAGGGACCGGGGCGGGCCGGAAATTCTAAACCAGCGCCGGTCCCATCCCCAAATCGCGGGGCCGCCGCGGGACCGCCTCGCTACCCGCCGATACGCACGATGGTGCGGCCGGTGATGCGACCGTCGATATAGGCCTGGAATGCCTCCGGCAGCTCGTCGAAGTCGATCTCCCGATGGCCGATCGCGGCGAGATGACGGGGCTTGAGATCCGTACCGATGCGCTCCCAGACCGCCAGCCGCAGCGGTCGCGGCGTGTCCACCGAATTGATGCCGAGCAGGCACACCGCGCGCAGGATGAACGGCAGCACCGTCGTCTCGAGTTTCGGACTCGCGGCCAGCCCGATGCTGGCGATATTGGCCCCATAGGCGGCGGTACGCGTCAGCCAGGTGAGCACGTCGCCGCCGAGATTGTCCACCGCTCCCGCCCACTGTGCCTTCTCGAGCGGGCGCTTCCCGAGGTCGATGTCGTCGCGGAGCAGGATGCGGGCAGCGCCGATGGATTCCAGGTAGTCACGCTCGCCGGCTTTGCCGGTCACCGCGACCACCTCGTAGCCGCGCGCCGCGAGCATGTCGATGGCGATGCTGCCGACACCACCCGTCGCGCCCGTGACCACTACCGGGCCGTTCTCCGGGGCCTGACCATTCTGCTCCATACGGTGGATGGCGAGCGCGGCGGTGTAGCCGGCCGTGCCGATCATCATCGCGTCCCGCGCATCCATGCCCTCCGGCACCGGCACCAGCCAGTCGCCACGTACGCGGGCGTATTCGGCGTAGCCCCCGTCATGATCCTCACCGAGGCCGCAACCGTTCACCAGCACGGCCGTCCCCGGTGGAAACCGATCGTCCCCGGACGTCTCCACGACGCCGGCCAGGTCGATGCCGCCCACCAGCGGATAGCGGCGGAGGATCGGACTCGTCCCCGTCGCCGCCAGGGCATCCTTGTAATTGATGGTCGAGTAGGCCACCCGGACCACGACGTCGCCTGCGGCCAGGTCGTCGAGCCCGATTTCGTCGAAACCGGCGACGATGCGATCGTCCTTCCTGTCGATACGGTAGGCCCTGAATGTCGTCATTTCGTGTCTCCGGAGTGGTGCGGCGAGCGGATTCGGGGCCGCATCCGGCCCCGGTGAGAGCTGCACAGGCTCTGACCAATTCTACGCCCTCTGCACGCACCCGCCACCCGGGGTAGAGTGGATGGCGTGGGCAAGAAGCGATCCGACGACGTGGGCGGATGCCGGGACCTCATACTCGTCCTCGGTGACCAGCTCGACCCGGAGAATGCGGCCATCGCCGAAGGCGATCCCGGGCGCGACGTCGTACTCATGGTGGAAACCGCCGGCGAGGCCGCCGCGGTGCGCAGCCACAAGCACCGGATCGCGGTCTTCTTCTCCGCCATGCGCCACTACGCGGCAGACCTGGAATCACGGGGCTGGCGTGTGCATTACCTGGATATCGACCGCTCCGTGACCAGCGTCCCGGCCGCCATCGAGGAGGCGGGCGGCAGTCTGGAGCCGCGGCGGCTGGTCGCCGTCGAGGCCGGCGAATGGCGCGTGCGTCACGCCGTGGAGACGATGTGCGGGCGACTGGACCTGCCGCTCGAGTGGCTCTCGGACAGCCATTTCCTCTGCACGACGGAACAATTCGCGGCGTGGGCCTCCGGGCGCAAGCGTCTCGTGATGGAGTACTTCTACCGGGAGATGCGCCGCCGCCACGACATCCTCATGGATGGCGACGAGCCGGCTGGCGGAGACTGGAACTACGATGCCGATAACCGTTCCTCGTTCGGACGCGACGGCCCCGGCGACCTGCCCGGCCGCCCGACATTCGACCCGGATCGGATCACCCGTGACGTGCTGGACGCCGTCGAACGCCATTTCCCGGACCACCCCGGCGATACGGAGCATTTCGGCTGGCCGGTCACGCGGGACGACGCGCTCGCGGCCCTCGACGACTTCGTGGACCGACGTCTGCCGGATTTCGGTACTTACCAGGACGCGATGTGGCAGGACGAGCCCTTTCTCTACCATTCACTGCTGTCGTCCAGCCTGAATATGAAGCTGATCGATCCGAGGGAAGCGATCGAGGCCGCAGTCGTCGCGTGGCAGGAGGGCCGGGCGCCGCTGAATGCCGTCGAGGGCTTCGTGCGTCAGATCCTCGGCTGGCGGGAGTTCATCCGCGGCGTCTACTGGCTGGAGATGCCCGGTTACAGGTCACTGAACCATTTCGGTCACGACGAGCCGCTGCCGACGTTCTTCTGGGACGCCGAGACCCCGCTGAATTGTCTCTCCAGCAGCATCGGCGATACTCTCGCCAACGGTTACGCTCACCATATCCAGCGGCTGATGGTCATCGGCAATTTCGCCCTGCTGGCCGGCCTCGACCCGGAGGCAGTGTGCGACTGGTATCTGGCCGTCTACGTCGATGCCGTGGAATGGGTGGAGCTCCCGAACACGCTCGGCATGGCACTGCACGGCGACGGCGGCATCGTGGGCTCGAAACCCTACGCCGCGGGCGGCGCGTATATAAAGCGCATGAGCAACTACTGCGAGGACTGCCGCTTCGATCCGGGCAGGCGCACAGGCGAGGACGCCTGTCCCTACACGCTGCTCTACTGGGACTTCCTCGCCCGCAACCGGGAGAGGCTCCGCAGCACCGGTCGTATGAACATGATCCTGAAGAATCTCGATCGCTGGAGCGACGAGGAACTCGGCGCGATCCGCCGTCAGGCGCAGGCCTTCCGGCAGTCGCTGTCCGCCCGCCCCGGCTAATCCTCGTGGGTCGTGAACAGACCCTCGCGATCCGCGAAATAGGCAGCGAGCTGGCGAATGTCCTCGTCGGTGAGCGTCACGATGATCCCCGCCATCACCGCATTCACCCGGCTGCCGCTCTTGTACTCGTTGAGGGCGTGCCGGAGGTAGCTCTCGTGCTGGCCGGCCAGATTCGGCCATTCCGGAGACAGGCTGATGCCGTTGGCGCTGTGGCAGGCAGAACAGGTAACCAGCTTTTCCGGGGCACCGTCGGGAATCTCGGACAGGGGGTCCGCTTTCGGCTCGCCGTAAGTCGCGAAATAGGCGGCGACATCCTGCATATCCTGATCCGACAGCGAACTGGCCTGGGCCTGCATGGTCGCGTGAGGCCGCTGGCCGGTCTTGTAGGCCTTCAGTGCGGCGACGATGTACTCCGGGTGCTGACCGCCCAGCATCGGTACCCGGAAGGACGGATAGGCATTACGGTAGCCTTCCACCCCGTGGCAGCCGAGGCAGGTATAGCCGATTATCTCGCCGCGCTCGGCATCGCCCTGGGCGACGGCCTGCCCGGCAAGAGACAAGGGGAGAAGGGCGGCGGCGAGGAGAGCCGCACGCTTGGTCGTCGGTCTTGGCACGCTGTTACCCGTGAAAACTCTGGGCCGGTCGGAACAAGGGCGCTATGGTAGTGAGAGTTCCCCGCGATTGCCAGGCTCTCATGACCGGGCCCGGCGCAGTGTCCGCCGCCGCAGGCCCGCGAGTGGGCTGTGGTAGCATCTCGGCCCCCGGCGCGAGGAGAATCCATTGAAGAAATTCCTTTTCTTCCTGACCGTCGGGCTCGTCCTCGTCCTGCTGGCCGCTCCCTGGCTGCTCGGCTCGTTCACCGAAAGCCGTATCGAGGAGACCATGACGCTCCGGGACGATGCCGACCCGGGCATCGCCGTCGTCACCGAGGAATATCGCCGACGCTGGTTTTCCAGCGACAGCCGGCATCGCGTGGTCGTCACCGATCCGCGCATGGCGCAGGCGCTGAGAGAGCTGGCCGGTGGCGAGACCTTCGCCGACCAGCCAGCCCTGATCATCGACACGCGCATAGAGCACGGACCCCTGACTTCCGGTGCGGACGGCGCCCGCACCCCGGGCCTGTCCCGGGCGGTATCCACGTTCACACTGGAGGCGGGCAATCGCGGCGATCCGATTCCCCTGCCGGGTCGGCTGGTCACGACCATGGCGCTGGACGGATCCACCGATCTTCTGTTCACGATGGAGTCCGGCGTCTACCGACTGCCGGAGCGCAGCGGCACCCTCTCATGGCAGGGAGCGCACGTTGAGGGCAATCTCAGCCCGGACGCCCGGACCGTGACGCTCTCGGGGATCATCCGGCCGATTCGACTGGAAGGGGTCGAGAACCGGACTGGGGCGGTCCCGGTGGTGGACATCGGAGCGATCGACCTGGTCAGCGAGCAACGCTACACCGTCTACGGAATACCGGTGGGCAGCGCCGCGGCCGAGATCGCTCACGTCACCGTCGACGGCGGCACGGCAGGGATCCGGGCAGAGGAGATCCGATTTTCTGCCGACAGCGGGATCAGCGACGACCTCCTCTCCGCCACGACCGAACTACGGATCGCGCGCCTGCGCGGGCCGGGAGACGGCACGGCGAACCTTGCCATCGACGTGGAGCTCGGCAATCTGCATGCCCCCAGTCTCCAGGCGATCGCCGAGACCGGCCGCCGACTGCAGGCGAAGGCGTCAGCGGTATCGAAGAGCGAGTGGTACCGAGCCGTCGAAGCGGATCTCGCCAGGCTCGTGGAAGCCGGGCCGGTGCTCGATCTCCGTGACCTCGTCCTCGGCCTGCCCGACGGCGAGGCGCGGCTCAAGAGCTACGTCGCCATCGCGGCAGGCGGGGCGCCCGTGACGAACATCGACGCGAGGGCGCTGATCGATCGCCTCACGGCGACGCTGGAACTGCGCGTACCCGAACCGTTACTTGCACGGGCCATGGAGATCGTGCCCGAGTTCGCCGAGGAGCTGGAGATGCTCGTCGCGATGGGGGTACTGCGCGAAGACGAGGACGACTACCGTCTGGAGGCGGAGTACGGCAACCGGCTGCTGACGATCAACGGTCTGCCCGTCCCGATACCGTTCGGCCTCTGAATTCGAGGTCGAGTTCTCCTGCACGGTGACAGGCCACTTCACCGCTGCCGAACGCATCCAGGGCCGGGGGTTCGGCCTCGCAGCGCGCGACCGCCCACGGGCAGCGGGTGCGATAGTGGCAGCCGGTTGGCGGATCCCAGGGCACCGGCAGATCCCGGGCGGCGGCTGGTGCTTGCCGTGCCTTCTCCACCGCCGGGTCCGGCACCGGCACAGCGTCCAGCAGGGCGCGGGTGTACGGGTGCCGGGGCCGGGAGTAGATTTCGCCGGCGAGGTTACGCTCAACGACGCGGCCGAGGTACATCACCATGACCCGGTGGCTCACGCGGCGGACCACAGCGAGATCGTGGGCGATGAACAGCATGGATAGCCCCATGTCCTGCTGCAGCGAGAGCAGCAGATCGAGGATGCCCGCCTGTACCGAGACATCCAGCGCACTCACGGCTTCGTCGCAGATCACCAGACGGGGAGCGGTGATCAGTGCCCGCGCGATGCCCGCACGCTGACATTGTCCCCCGGACAGTTCGTGGGGGTAGCGGGACAGGGTTTCGGGACCGAGCCCGACCCGTTCCAGCATGGCCACCACCCGATCGCGACGCGCGGCGCGGGTGAGACCACGCTCGTGCACCGTGAGCGGCTCCGCGACAATGCGCTCGATGGACATGCGCGGATCGAGCGAACCGAGCGGGTCCTGGAAGACCAGTTGCAGGTCGCGACGCGTGGCCCGCATCTCCCGACGCCCCAGCCCGTCCAGCGACCGCCCGAGCAGCGCCACGCGGCCGGTACTCCCGGGCAGCAACTGCAGCAATGCCCTGGCCAGGCTCGACTTGCCACAACCGGACTCGCCGACGATCCCCAGTGTCTCGCCCGGCGACAGGGTGAGATCGGCTTCCTCCACCGCGCGGAAGTATTCCCGGCGCGCGAGCCGCTTCTGCCGCGGCAGCGGGAATCGCACGGTCAGGTCCCGCACCTCGAGCAGCGCCGGCGCGTCCCCGGTAGCGAGCCGGGGCCGTAATGGGGTCCTCTCATCCAGGCGCGGCACCGCCGCCAGCAATTTCCGCGTGTAGGGGTCCCGGGGATGGGCGAAAATCTGTTCCGTGGTACCTTCCTCGCGACGCTCGCCGTCCTGCATGACGATGACGTAGTCGCAGTTGCCGGCCACCACGCCCAGGTCGTGGGTGATCAGGATCAGGGCGGTACCGAAGGCGTCCCGCAATTCCCGCAAAAGGGCCAGTATGCTCGCCTGTACCGTAACGTCGAGTGCCGTCGTGGGCTCGTCGGCGATCAATACCTCCGGACGGCAGAGGAGGGCGCCGGCGATCATCACACGCTGGCGCATTCCGCCGGAGAACTCGTGGGGGTAGCTGGACAGGCGGCGATGGGCGGCGGGCAGGCGCACCGCGTCGAGCATCTGCTCGACCTCCTTCAGCGCGTCCCGGTAGGAGCGCCCACGGTGCTCCATCAGAACCCGCGCGAGCTGCCGGCCGACCGTGACGTGCGGATTCAGCGAGGTCATCGGATCCTGGAACACCATGGCGATACGTCGGCCGCGGATCCGGTTCAGCTCCGCCGGCGGCCGGTTCAGAATCTCCTCGTCGTCCAGCCTGACGCTGCCCTCGACCCGACCGTTCTCGGCGAGCAGTCCCATGATCGCGAGCACGGACTGACTCTTGCCCGAGCCGGACTCGCCTACGATGCCGAGCGTCTCCCGAGCCCCCAGCCGGAAGCGGAGGTCCCGGACCGCCTCCACCGGCCCCTCCGCCGTGTCGAAGGTGACATCCAGGTTGGCGACGGAGAGAACGGTCATCTCGGACGGTCCCTCGGGTCCAGGGCATCGCGCAGACCGTCGCCCAGGAAATTGAAGCAGAGCAGGGTGAGCGCCAGGAACACGCCGGGGAAGACGAGCATCCACGGTGCCGTCTCCATGACACGGGAACCCTGCTGCACGAGCGAGCCCCAGGAGGCCATCGGCTCCTGCACGCCGAGGCCGAGGAAACTCAGGAAAGACTCGACCAGTACGACTTGTGGGATGGTGAGCGTCGCGTACACCACGACGACGCCGAGCAGGTTCGGCACGATGTGGCGGCGCAGGATGGACGGCGTGGAGACGCCTGTCGCTTCCGCCGCCTCGACGAATTCCTGCTGGCGCAGGCTCAGCGTCTGGCCACGCACGATGCGCGCCATATCCAGCCAGTTGACCGCCCCGATCGCGACGAAGATCAATAGTATGTTGCGGCCGAATACGACCATCAGCAGGATCACGAAGAACATGAACGGCATGGCGTACAAGATATCGACGATGCGCATCATCACGTGATCTGCCCGACCGCCGAGGTAACCGGCAACGGCACCCCACGCGACTCCGATCACCAGGCTGACCGCGGTGGCAACCAGCCCGACCAGCAGCGAGATGCGACCGCCCGTGAGTGTGCGCACGAGAAGGTCGCGGCCGAGGTCGTCGGTGCCGAAGAGGTGTCCGCCTTCCACCGTCGGCGGCTGCAGGATGCGATCGAAATCGGTCTCGTAATAGCTGTGGGGGCTGAGCCACGGACCGACGATCACGAGTACGACGATCAGCCCGAGCAGGCCGGCGGCGACGACTGCCGCCCGATTGCGCGCGAGCGCCGACATCGCATGCCGGGCGAGTCCGTAGCCCACGCCGGTCCCTGCCAAGGCGCTCAACGGTAGCGCACCCGCGGGTCGAGCAGACCGTAAAGCAGATCGACCACGAAATTGAAGAAGACGATCAGGGCACCGTAGAAGACGACCACGCCCATCACCAGTGTGTAATCACGATTCAGAGCTCCCTGCACGAAGAAGCGGCCGAGTCCGGGGAGATTGAAGATCTGCTCGATCACGACCGACCCGGTCAGTATCGCGGCCGTCGCCGGACCCAGGTAGGAGACCACCGGCAGAAGCGTCGGCTTCAGCGCATGCTGCAGCACGATACTGCGTTCCGAGAGTCCCTGGGCACGCGCCGTGCGGATGAACGGGCTCTTCAGGACGTCGATCATGCTGGCCCGCGTCAGCCGCGCGATGTAGGCGAGCTGTGGCAGCGCCAGGGCGGTCACGGGCAGGATGTAGTGGGCCGGCGTTGCCAGGTCGCCGGCCGGCAGCCAGCGCAGCGTGACCGCGAACACCAGCACCAGGATCGGTGCAACCACGAAGTTCGGCACCGAGATACCGATCATGGAGAGCGCCATGATGATGTGATCCGTCGGCCGGTTCTGACGCAACGCCGCCAGTGTCCCCGCGGCGGTGCCGATGACGACCGCCAGCAGCATGGCGACCCCGCCCACCTTCAGCGACACCGGGAATCCCTCGGCGATGAGTTCGCCGACGTCCGACTCCCGGTAGCGATAGGACGGCCCGAAATCACCCTCGAGCAGGCCGCCCAGGTAGCGGAGGAACTGGCGGGGCAGCGGCTCGTCGAGATGATAGGCCTCCGCCAGGCGCTGCTCCATGGCCGGACCGAGGCGCCGTTCCGTATCGAAGGGACCGCCCGGCGCGGCGCGGACCAGTACGAAGGCGAGTGCCACCACGAGCAGCAGTGTCGGGACGGCACTCGCGAGACGCGTCAACGCGTAGCGCAGCAAGTATCAGTCTCCGGTCTCGTCGCCGGGGGGCTCCCGCAGACGGAGGTAGCGCGAGTAATGATAGTCGAGGCTGTTGTCCACCCAGCCGCCGACCCTGGGATGCACCAGGTGCTTGCTCACGTAGAAGAAGATCGGCAGCACCGGATGCTCCGCCAGCAGCAACCGCTCGGCATTGGCGAAGAGGCCGGCCCGTTCCTCGTCGCCGCGTTCCCTGATCGCCGCCGCCACCAGCGAATCGAATGCCGGATTCGAATAACCGAAGTGATTCGCCGTGTGACCGGACGTGAGTACCGTCAGGAAGTTGCCGACGTCGTTATAGTCCGCGATCCAGCTGCCGCGGAACAGCCCGGGTATGTCACCCCGGCGTGTCTCGGCGATCAACACGCGGAATTCCTGGTTGACGAGTTCCACCTCGGCACCGAGCACGTCTCGCCACATCGACTGCAGTGCCGTCGCGATGCGGCGGTTCTCGTCACTCGTGTTGTAGCGCAGACGGAAACGCAGCGGCCGCTCGGCGCCATACCCGGCTTCCCGGTAGAGGCGCCTCGCCTCTTCGGCCCGTGCGTCGGCCGTCTTATCCGCGTAGTCGAATCGTGGCGGGGAGTAGTCCCGCACGGCAGGCGGCGTCCAGCTCCAGGCCGGCAGCTCGCCGCGGCCAGCCAGCGTGCCGGCGATGCGTCGGCGGTCGATGGCGAGCGACAGGGCCCGGCGCAGGTCCGGCGCGTCGAGGAATGGCGGCTCGGAGAGATTGAAGCCCAGGTAGTAGACACCGAGGTACGGCGCGACCCGCAGCTCCCGCGGGCGATCCGTCTCGATATCGCGGAACAGGGGCGCCGGCACCCGGGCGGTGATGTCCAGCTCGCCCGCGCGATACCGGTTGTACTCCGCCATCTCGTCTTCCAGCGGGTAATAGCGGACGCGCTCGATGGGCACGGATACCGGATCGCGGAAGAAGCCGTTCTTCTCGAGCCCGATGTGGCCGCCGATGATGCGCTCGACGAGCCGATACGGACCGTTGCCGACCAGCCGCTTCGGCGCCGGATAATCGTCGCCCCATTCCTCGACCGAGGCGCGATGCACCGGTGCGGCACTGGGGTGGGCCAGGCGGTGCAGCAGGTCGCTGACCGGATGCGCGAGGCGTAGTACGACAGTGCCGGCGTCGGGCGCCGCGACGCCCAGCGTGTCCGGATCGGCCTCGCCCTCCAGAATCCGCCGGGCACCCGCCAGCGGCATCAGGTTGCTGCCGTAGAACGCGCCGGTCGCCGGGTCCACCAGGCGCCGGAAGCTCCATACGAAATCCTCGGCCGTGAGCGGGTCGCCGTTCGACCACGTGAGACCCGGCCGCAGGCGGAACGTCCAGGTCAGGCCGTCTTCGCTCACCGTCCAGTCCGCCGACGCACCCGCCTGCAGACTGCCGTCCGGACCGAGGGTCACCAGCCCCTCGAACAGGTCGCCGAGTACCTTCGTCGCGGGCACGCTGCGGGCGAGATGAGGGTCGAGAGATTCCGGCTCTGCCGAGATGGCACGACGCAGCAGGGACGACGCCGCGGGCGGACCGTCGACGCCGGGGGCGGTCCGGGACGGCTCATCCGCACCCTCGCGCGCGCCACAGGCGGCCAGCATCGCGAGCGCGACCGCCAGGACCGGGAAACGGAGGGTCATTACGCCTCTCGTCACGCGCTGCGCCGGAGGCTGCGTTTCTTGAGATGGATCAGGAGCAGGGAGACCGCGGCCGGGGTCATGCCGTCGAGTCGCGAGGCCTGGCCGACCGTCGCCGGGCGGGCCGTGGCGAGTTTCTGCCGCACTTCGTTGGACAGACCGTGTACCGTTTCGTAGTCGAGATCCTCGGGCAGTGGCAGGTGTTCCTGCCTGGCGTGCCTCTCGATCTCGCGTTGCTGACGCTCGATGTAGCCTGCGTATTTGGCGCTCACCTCCAGCTGGAGGCGAATCTGCTCCGCCTCCTCGAGCGGATGGACTTCTTCGAGCGTGTCCGGCCCCACCGCCGACAGGGCAGTCACCGCCTGGTAGGTCATGTCGGGGCGACGCAGGAGATCGAGCGCCCGGGCCTCACGCGACAGTGGCCCGCCGAGCTCCTCCGCCTCGCGCCGGGAGAGATCCTGCGGCCGCACCAGACAGCCCTGCAATCGTCCCCGTTCCCGTTCGATTGCCTCGCGTTTCGTCTCGAATCGCCCCCAGCGCTCATCGTCCACCAGGCCGAGTTCGCGGCCCACGGGCGTCAGCCGCAGATCCGCATTGTCCTCACGCAGCAGCAGGCGGTATTCGGCACGGCTGGTGAACATCCGGTAGGGCTCGCTCGCGCCGCGCGTATTCAGGTCGTCCACCAGCACACCGATGTAGGCTTCCTCCCGGCCCGGCGTCCACGGCGATTTTTGCTGCACTTTGCGTGCAGCATTCAATCCTGCCAACAGCCCCTGCGCCGCTGCTTCCTCGTAGCCGGTCGTGCCGTTGATCTGGCCCGCGAAGAAAAGTCCCTTTATCTGACGGGTTTCCAGGCTCTGCCCGAGATCCCGGGGGTCGAAGAAGTCGTACTCGATCGCGTAACCCGGCCGCGTGATGTGAGCCTGCTCGAAGCCGGGAATGCTGCGCACGAATCGCTCCTGCACCTCGTAGGGGAGACTCGTGGAGATCCCGTTCGGGTAAACCTCGTGGGTATCGAGCCCTTCCGGTTCGACGAAAATCTGATGCGACTCCTTGTCCGCATAACGGTGGATCTTGTCTTCCACGGACGGGCAGTAACGCGGACCGACGCCCTCGATGTTGCCGCTGAACATGGCGCTCTGATCCAGCGCCGCCCTGATGATCCCGTGAGTCTCCGACGTCGTGGCGGTGATGTGGCAGGGCACCTGGCGGGGATGCTCGGACCGGCGGCCGAGGAAGGAGAACACCGGCGCCGGGTCGTCACCGGGCTGGGGCCGCATACGCCCGAAATCCAGCGTCCGGCCGTCCAGCCGGGGCGGCGTGCCGGTCTTCAGGCGGCCCACCCGTAGCGGCAGCTCCCGCAGCCTTTCGGCCAGCCTCAGCGCCGGCGCATCGCCGGCGCGCCCGCCGCCGAAGCTCTCGCGGCCGACATGGATACGCCCGCCGAGAAAAGTACCGACGGTCAGCACGACGGCCTCGGCGTAAAGGCGGATGCCGAGACGCGTGACGATGCCGCGCACGCGCTCGCCCTCGACGATGAGATCATCCACGGACTGCTGGAAAAGGGTCAGATTCGGCTGGTTCTCGAGCATGCCGCGGATGGCCCGCCGGTACAGGGCGCGATCCGCCTGGGCCCGCGTGGCCCGGACCGCAGGCCCCTTGCTTGCATTCAGGGTCCGGAACTGGATGCCGGCCTGATCGATGGCGCGCGCCATGGCCCCGCCCAGCGCGTCCACTTCCCGGGTGAGATGACCCTTGCCGATACCGCCGACGGCCGGGTTGCAGCTCATCTGGCCGAGCGTCTCCAGATTGTCGGTGACGAGCAGGGTCCGCACGCCGGTCCGGGCCGAGGCCAGCGCGGCCTCGGTGCCGGCATGTCCGCCGCCGATCACGATGACTTCGTATTGTCGTGCGCTGACCATCTGGATTCGTCCGTATCTGTTGCCCCGGCGTCCTCCGCGGGGTGGCGCACATTCTAAGTGCGAGCCGCGATCGAGCAAAGCGCCGGGCTTTACAGGCAGCGCCGGGGCACGCAGTATTGCCGGTTTACCGCACACTGCAGGGAGCGGTCGTGCCTCCCCGTCATTTCGTATCTATCGCCGCCTGGCTCGTCCTGGCTCTCGCGGCCGATGGCTCCGCTGTCGGCGAGACGCTCGCGCTCTCCGAGTGCCGGCTCGACGCCGGGCCGGGTCTCGCTACCGTGAAGGCACGCTGCGGTACGCTGCAACGTCCCGAGAATCCGGACGATCCCGACGGACGCCGCATCGAGCTCTCGATCGCCGTGATACCGGCACTGTCCATCGAGCCCGAGCCGGACCCGCTGGTGCCGCTGGCCGGCGGGCCGGGACAGGCGGCCACGGATTTCTACGTGGCCTACCGCGGCGCCTTCGAGGATGTCCGGCGCGAGCGCTCGATACTCCTCGTGGACCAGCGCGGGACGGGCGATTCCGCCCGATTCCGCCCGGCTGACCTGTCCGGAAGGAGAAGGCATGCTCGACGAGGTGCCGGACCCCGACGAGATCGGTCCCCTGATCGAGGAATGCCTCGCGGACCTCGACGCCGACCCGCGCTTCTACACGACGAGCGTTGCGGTGCAGGACCTCGAGGCGGTGCGCGAGGCCCTCGGCTACCCGGCCCTGAACCTGTACGGTATCTCGTACGGCACGCGGGTGGCACAGCACTACCTGCGGCGCTATCCGGAGCGGACCCGCAGCGTCGTGCTCGACGGTGTCGTCCCCGTGGGCAAGGCCCTCGGACCGGAGATCGCTCTTTTCGCGCAGGCGACCCTGGATACGATATTCAGCCGCTGCGCCGGGGACGAAATCTGCGCCGGCCACTTCCCGTCAGTCGAGCAGGAGTTCGATCGCCTGCGGCGTGACCTCGCCGCGGAACCCGAGAGCGTCCGGCTGCCGCACCCGATTACCGCCGTGCCGACCGAAAAGCGGTTCTCGCCGCAGGAACTCGCCACCGCTGTCCGCTTGCTGAGTTACGCGCCGATCACCGCCGCCCTGCTGCCCCACCTCATCAACGAAGCAGCCGGTGGCAACTTCACCCCGCTCGCGGCACAGACGATGATGATCGAGGCCTCGCTGCAGGAGCAGCTCGCCATCGGCATGCACAACTCGGTGATCTGTGCGGAAGACATCCCATACGTCACCCGCGACCTCATCGACCGGGACGCGCTCGCCGGCACCTACATCGGCGAAGAGCAGATCGATACGCTGCAGGAGATCTGCCGCTACTGGCCGCGCGGTGTCATCGATCCGGATTTCCGCGAGCCGCTGGACACCGATGTGCCGGTGCTCGTGCTCTCGGGCGAGTACGACCCCATCACGCCGCCCGCGTGGGGGGATCTGACGGTCTCCGGGCTGGCGAACGCCCGACATGTGGTCGGGCCCGGACAGGGCCACGGCCTGCTGCCGGCGGGTTGCACGCCCCGCGTGGTGGGCGAATTCATCGCCACGGCAGACGTCCAGGCCATCGACGCGGAATGCATCACGCTGCTGCAGGCGATGCCCTTCTTCCTGGATTTCAACGGTCCGTCCCCGTGATCCGTGTCGAGGCCATCGCCAAGTCGTTCGGCAAGGTTCAGGCCGTACGCGACGTGAGCTTCACCGCCGAGGACGGGCGCATCACCGGACTCCTCGGACCGAATGGCGCCGGCAAGTCGACGACGCTGCGCGTTCTCTACACGGTGCTGCGTCCCGACCGTGGCCGCGCCACCATCGACGGCATCGACGTGACGGCGGACAGCCTGGAAGCGCGCCGGCGCTTCGGGGCGCTCCCCCACTCGTCCGGCCTCTACCCCCAGCTCACCGCAAGGGAGAACATCGCCTACTACGGCGCCCTGCACGGGCTGGAGGGCGACGAGCTGGACCGCCGCGTCCACGGCATCGTCGAGCTGCTCGAGATCGGTGAGTTCGCGGATCGGCGTACCAAGGGCTTCTCCCAGGGCCAGCGCACGAAGGTCGCCCTCGCCCGCTCACTCGTGCACGAGCCGCGCAATATCATCCTCGACGAACCGACCAACGGTCTCGACGTCATGGCGACGCGTTCGCTGCGCGAGCTGATCCGGCGCCTGCGCGACGCCGGCCGGTGCGTGCTGTTCTCCAGCCACGTCATGCAGGAAGTGGCCGCACTCTGCGACGAGATCGTGATCATCTCCCACGGACGCGTCGCCGTGGCCGGGACGCCGGACCGTATCCGGGAGCGCACGGGACACGACAATCTCGAGGACGCGTTCGTGAAGGCCATAGGCACCACCGAGGGTCTGGAATGAGCCGGCTCTGGACGGTCTTCGCCAAAGAGGTGAGGGACAACTTCCGGGACCGGCGCACACTGCTCTCCGCGCTCGTGTTCGGCCCCCTGTTCGGACCGATCCTGTTCATCGGCGTGATGACACTCTCGCTCGACCAGGCTATCTCGGATTCCGGGCGCCCCCTGCCGCTGGCCGTCGCCGGCGCGGAGCGGGCACCGAATCTGATCAGCTTCCTCGAACAGAACGGCGTGGAGCCCGACGAACTCGGGATCGGCCGGGCGGCCGCCATGCAGGCGGTCAAGGACGGTGAGTACGACCAGATACTCTACATCCCGGACGTATATGCCGAGCAGTTCCGCGCCGGCGTCCCGGCCCGGGTCGAACTGATCATCGACGAATCCAACAACCGGGCCACCGGCGACACGCGGCGCGCGCGCTCTCTCGTGCTTGCCTGGGCCGAGACGATCGGGACGCTGCGCCTGCAGGTACGCGGCATCGATCCCTCGATCACCCGCGCCGTGCAACTGCAGGAGGTCGACGTCTCGACCCCGACGGGCCGATCGGCGATCCTCCTCGGCATGATGAGCTACTTCCTGATCTTCTCCATGCTCATGGGCGGCATGTACCTCGCCATCGATACGACGGCGGGGGAACGCGAACGCGG
>JARRPZ010000033.1:0-30628 GCA_037382365.1 Gammaproteobacteria bacterium | reverse complement strand
AGCGCTTCCTGCCGTGACGTTGCCGCCGTTCCCAGAGGTACAGTGCGGCGATCAGCAGCGCGCCCAGAGCGACCAGATCCTGCAGAAAATATACGTCCGTGTAGTCCATGTGGCCGAAGTTATCACAATGCTGCACTGCACCAAAATAAGGATTTGCATGGAAATTCGAGCGATCAGAACGCTAGTCGTAACTGTCTGAAATAAAGCAGTTTTAGGCACTTCCGGATTTTCTGAACGTCCAGGCGGAGACCAATTGAGTTGTCATTTTTGGAGTTATGGAATCGGAGACGCGCCCCTTCGGCCCGCTCCAGTCGCCCTCCAGGGACGTGCGTCGGATCGACGCGCTCAGAAGGGAAACAGTGCTGTGTAAAGCACGTATTGAATGATCGGATGACAGGGCGGAGATTGGATGAACTGCCCGATACGCCGTGTATGCTGCAGACGAGCTGCGCGTCGACCTGCCGCGTGACAGCGTGAAGGCCGTGCGGCTCCAGGAGGTGTGTGCGATGGTCAGCGCTGACAAAAGTTCGTGGGTGATCGGTGGTACTACGCTGGCCGGTCTGGGTGTGGGATTGATCTACGTCCAGACGTCAGCACTGATCTTCGTTGCGGCCATTTTGATCGGCATCGGCGCCGGTCTCGTCATCGCGCCGTTCGTGCGTAGCCGCGACTAGCCCGTCGATCAGCGGCCCTTCGGCCCGGGGCCGACTTCGTTACGCGGCGACGGCCCCACCGGACTGAAGAAGCCGTAACGGAATATCCGGCCATGCCGCCGCGCGAGGGGACTGGGACTCGCGGCTGCCCGGGTCGACCATCGGCTATACTGGCTCGCTCGCAGGAACGGAATCGGCGGTCCGATGCCCGGGGAACGCTCCGTAATCGAAAACCTTTCACACCGGCGTGTGCCGCAGTACGTTGGCATGTACGTGGCAGCGTCGTGGCTGGTGATCGAACTGGGCGACTGGATCACCGACCGCTTCGCACTGCCGCACAATGTGACGTCCTACGTTTTCATCACCATGCTGGCGATGCTGCCGGCCGTCATGCTCTTCGCGTATAACCACGGTGCCCCCGGCAAAGATCGCTGGACCATGACGGAGCGGATACTGATCCCGCTGAACGTTCTGGCGACCATCGGCATCCTCTACATCGCCGGCCCTTCGCTGACGGTCGAGGCGGCGACGGAGACCGTCCAGGTGAGGGACGAGACGGGCAACGTACGGGAGTTCCAGGTGGCCCGCGAGGGTTTTCACCGGGAAGTCGTTGCCTTCTTCTGGGCGAACGAGTCGCAGGATGACGACCTCGACTGGCTCTCCTATGGCCTGCCGCTGATGCTCGCTCACGACATGAACCGAGTCTCCCCCGTCATCAGCGTGGAGACCCCGCTCCACTCGGACTCGATGAGAAGCGAGTTGCGGGACCGGGGTTACGAATCCCTGCTCGACGAGCCGCAGGCGTTACGCGTCGAGATCGTCCGTGACCGACTCGCCGCGGCCTTCATCGTCGGCAGTTTCGCAACCGATGGCGCGTCGCTGCGAATCACCGCGGCGCTGTTCGATGCGGAGAACGGCAGGGAGGTGGCGAGCCATACGGTGACGAGCGACGACTGGCTGGCCGCGGTGGACGACATCAGCGCGGCGCTCCTGGACGACCTGGATGTAGCGCCGGCCGATAATCGCAGCGACGATCCGATCGCCCAGCATCTCAGCGCATCCGTCGAAGCACTCCGCCATTACACGACGGGCGTGCTCGCGATCGGTCTCGCAAACAACTACGACGAGGGTATCGCAGAACTCCGCCAGGCCCTGATCGTCGATCCGGAATTTGCCGAGGCGAGCGGCGAGCTATCGATATCGTGGACATGTGGGCGCAAGTGCAGCCGAACAGCACGCAGGCGCTCGAACAGCAGGCCCGGCTCGCCCGGGTGCAGGGGGGCGAGGCCGGCCTCGACAAGGCCGCCGCGGCCTATGACCGGCTGCTGGAACTCGACCCGCTGGCGGTCGGTGTCTATCGGCAGAAAGCGGAACTCGAGCAGCAGCGCGGTAACTACGAAGGCGCTGCCAATTACCTCAGACTCTATCTGGAGGAGCGTCCGACCAGCGCGGCGGCACACCGCCAGCTGGCGGCTGTCTACCAGGCGGCGGGTGAACTCGACAAGGCGGAGGCCGCGCTCGAGGATGCCGTGATCCTCGCCGATGATCCGCTCGAGTCGGAACTGGGACTCGCCCGGCTCGACGCGGCTCAGGGCGAATACACCGAGGCCAGGCGCCGGCTGGCGGCTCAGCTGACGGATGACCTGACCCCGGAACGGCGGGTCGATGTGCTGAGCGCGCAGCTCGAGATGGCCGTGATACTCGGGCAGATCCGCCAGGCGCTGGAACTGAACGAAGAGATCATCGAGCTCAGCAAGTCTTTCGTGCCGCCTATCTCGCGACTGGTGAGCATTGAGAGCCGAACGCCAACGCTGCTCGCGCTGCTCGGCCGCTACGACGAAGCCATTGCCAGGGCAGACGAGATCACCCGCCAGCTCCAGCCGCCGTTCAGCTCGTTCATGAATTTCACGTACACGGAGATCTACGCGGAGACCGGGGATCGGGACGCTTTCAGGGAACAATACCCGGATCTCTTCGGGGGTTTCATCGCGATGGAAACGGCTCAGATCGCGTTGTGGGACGGCGAGCCCGATGCCGCAATCCGCGAGATCGAGCGGGCGCGAGACATTCTCGATACCTCGATGCTCAAGCTGCTTGGCGGCAACCTCAGCACGTCGTCGGTCTACGTCACGCTCGCCGAGTTGTATCTGCAGGCAGGTGCCGTCGAGGAAGCGCGAGAGGTGCTGGAGAATCTGCTGAAGATCTTCCCGTCCTACGGTCTTGCGAAGCTGACGCTGGCCCGGGTCGAGATGGCCCGCGGTAATCCCGAAGCGGCCCGCCAGCTGCTGACGGCTGCACTGGCGACCTGGTCGGCGGCGGACGCCGGTTACATCCATCGACAGGAGGCCGAGACGCTCCTGATGGGGCTCAAGTGATCCGTGAGCCGCGGCCCCAGGCCTCGTCGACCCGCCGGCCCAGGCGACGGAATCGTCTGTCGCCACGGATGACGTCCCAGACCCGACCGAACAGATAGCGAACGGCCACGGTAGGCCAGTAACTCTCCGCGAAATCGAGGCCGTCGAACCGGGCGCGACCGAATGCTTCGAAAGCGGCGTCCGTCTCGCCCAGGGCGGCGAGTACGAGGCCCTCGTCGAAAGGGAATCCGGCGCAGCGGATCTCTTCGAGGAGTCCGCGTGCCGATTCCGCCTCGCCCATTGCAGCGGTTGCGAGCGCCGCCACCGTCGTCACGCCACAGCCCGCCCAGGGCACTTCGAGCGCCTGCAGCAACTCGATCGTCTGGCCGAATTGCTGCTTCTCGTATCGAGCCAATGCCTCGAAGAACGCAGCGGTCGCGTAGTCGCCATCCAGGGCGCGGCATCGGTGTGCCTCGGCAATCGCTTCGTCCAGCCGGCCTGCAAAGAGGCAGGAAGCGGCGAGATTCCCGACTGCCTCGATCGACAACGGATTCAACGACACCGCCCGCCGGGCGCTGCGTATCGCCTCGTGTGGTGCCCCGCCGATCTGCAGCCCGATCGTCATCCAGCTGTGCGCTTCCGCGTAGCCGGGCTGCAGCTCGAGGGCCAGCCGGAGTTCGGCGAGTGCTTCCTCGTTTCGGTTGCGCTGCCCCAGCAGTCGTCCCATGGCGGCATGGGCCTCCGCCGAGCCCGGGTCTCGCTCGAGCGCCGTCCGGATCGCCTCTTCCGCTCTGGGAAGCACGTCCTCGCCGGCGTGACCGTATGCGTGCAGCAGTCCCAGAGCGTCGGCAACGCCGACCCGGGCGACGGCATAGTCGGGATCGATCCCGAGCGCCTCCTCGAAACAGGCCAATGCCCGCTCCATATCGCCGGGGGAGCGGTGGTCGAGATGCATACGCCCCTGGACAGCGAGCCGGTAGGCCTCCAGGCTCTCGGTCGGCCGCCGCGCGAGCCGTGCCTGTTCCGCGTTCGTCAGTGCGCCCCGGATACGCTCGACGATCTCGCCCGCGATCTCGCTCTGGACGTGAAACACATCGTCGGGAGTGAGGCTACGCACGTAATCCTCGCCCCAGGTCTGGTGATCCCGCGGCGCTTCCACGAGCCTGACATTCAGCCGCAAGCGGTCGCCGCTGGTCTGGATATCGCCTTCCATTACCCATCGCACGCCGAGCTCCCCGGCGATCTGTGACATCTGTTTTTGCGTGTCACGATAGGCCCGGACCGATGTCCGGGCGATGACGGACAGACCTTCCAGCTGTGCGAGGCGGGTGACGATGCCGCTGTGGATACCGTCGCCGAGGCCGTCGTCGTCCCTGCCGCCCAGCCGTTCGAACGGCAGCACCGCGATGCCCGGCGACGCTTCGCGTGCGCCCGGCTCCGAGTCCGGCAACACCGATGCGTCGCTCCGGATCCGTTCGACGGAGCTGCGGAATGCGGCGTCCGCTTCCACCCCCAGTTCTCTCCGCAGGACGTCCTCGTGGGCGGCGGCCACGCGCAGCGCCTCGGGTCGATTCCCGGCGGCGGCGAGAGCCTGGACCAGCCGACCCGCGACGCGCGAGTCGAGTGGATCCGATGCATTGAGCTGCCGCCACCACCGGACCGAATCGGGCGGGCTGTCCGCGGCTCTTTCGGCCAGCGACTCGACCGCCTGCCGCCATGCGCGGTCCAGCGCCTCTCGCTCCGATCTGACATGTTCGTCGAACAGCGACGAGCCCTCGAGGCAGAAGCCGTCGAGGAAGGGGCCGCGGTAGAGACGCACGGCCCTCTCGACGTCCCCGGCTTCGATCGCGTGTCGGAAATGCCAGACGTCGCATGCCAGGGACGCGTCATCGAGTCGCAGGCTGTCGCCGGAGGAGACGATGGCGCGTTGACCCATCAGCTTCCTGAGGGGATACAACGTCGACCTGAGCCGGTTGCGGGCGGTGGCCTCGTCGGCATCCGGCCACAGCAGACCTACGGCCTTCGCCCGGCTGGCGGTGCGTTCCGTCGCCGTCGCCAGGATGGCGAGCAGGGCCATCGGATGGCGCCTGACTGCCGGCCCGGTCAGAGGGCTGGCGTTTTCGCGGAGGGTCGCTCCGCCGAGCAGATTCAGCTCGAACATGCTACTCCGATGACCGATCCTCCTGCTGTCGTCCCCTCGCCGATGGACGCCGATGAGCCCCGTTGACGGGACGCTGACGCTGGATTGATGCCTGCCGTGGATTCTAGCCCTGCGGATGGGATACGGCCATCCGTGAGCCAAACAGCAAAAAGCGGAGGACATGACAATGCAGCATGCAAATACGGACGACCCTCGAAAACGCCCACGGAGCCTTGTCGGCGCCGCCGCGCTGATGTTCGCGCTGGTCGCCGCCCATGGCGGCCTGTCGGCGAGCGCCCGGGCGGCCGGATCACCGCCGGTCCCGATGGCAAATTCCCAATCCTCGTTCGTCACCTGGCATCAGGGCTTCGAGCACGGCACGGAGGGCTGGTACGACAGCACGACGCCCGGGCCGATCGGCTGGTGCGGCACCATCCGACAGACGACGCCGCCGAA
This sequence comes from Gammaproteobacteria bacterium, assembly GCA_037382365.1. Classification (GTDB taxonomy): domain Bacteria; phylum Pseudomonadota; class Gammaproteobacteria; order Steroidobacterales; family Woeseiaceae; genus Lentisalinibacter. The sequence continues at coordinate 25,025 of JARRPZ010000033.1, read as the reverse complement.
TCGGGGCCGGGCCTCGCCGGGACCATCGGCCGGGCGCGACTACGCGACGGTCTCCTTCGGGTTCTGCAACGAATTCTGGTCAGCGCTGGGCGTCGTCGGTGCGCCCTACGCACCCGGTCCGGATCTCGCGCTGTACTCCGACGGGCGACGTTCACACGGGACCACACTGGTTCGTGCCGGTGGATGCGGTCCCGGACCGTGCGGCACTGAATGTGTTCGGCGCCACGATCGAACGGGCCGGCTGGTACACGTTCCGCTTCCGGTTCGCCGACGAGGAGGGCTCGGTCCGGGTGGATTTCCAGCTCGAGGACCGCGCTGGCAACACGCTGACCATGGCGGAGGATCTCGCGCCCGTCGAACTCCAGGGTCCGTTCAAGGTGCCCTACGCGGGGGCGCTGCCGACGACCGGTTACGGCAGCGGCCATGTGTGGTTCTTCGATGTCGCGTGGGGTCTCGGCCTGCCGATCGACGAGCACCGGGTGCGCCGGGGGCGCTGACTCCGCTGCGGTTCCCGGCCTCTTGCGGCCCGGCGACTCCGGTTGCCGGGCCGTTTTCCGGAACGTCGTCCGGCGGCGGCGGCAAGCGCGCTGAGAACGACGCCCGCGTCTCGCTCTCTTTCATCCGCCGACGCGCCGTCGTAGGCTAGGCCCACACTCATCCCGGAGCGAGAGCATGCCTGTCGAGTTGAAGGTCCTCGGTTACGCGGCGCTGCTGCAGTTCGTGCAATTCGTGCTCATGGCGGTACCCGTGAATGTTCAGCTGGGAACGGCCTACACCGGCGGCAATCGCGACGAGCAGAAGATGCCGTGGGGCGTGGCGGGTCGCCTGAAACGAGCGCTGGACAATCATTTCGAGGGCCTGATCCTGTTCACGATCGCGGTCGTGGTGGTGGTACTCGGCGACGCCTCTTCCCCGGTGACGGAGGGCGCGGCCTGGGCCTACCTGATCGCCCGCGTACTGTATGTTCCCGCCTATGCTTCCGGCGTCTTCCTGGTGCGCTCGCTGATATGGACGGTAGGATTCGTCGCCACGGCGATCATGCTCGTCGTCGGGCTGTTCTAGCGCCTCGCCCTGCCGGGCGACCGGCGCGGTCTCTCAGCCGAACGGTGCCACGCCGAACCAGGCCTGGTGCAGCCACAGGACGAAGGTCACGTAGACGCCGAGGCCGGCGAATACGAGCAGCACGTCGTTGATGCCTCTGGGCGGGGCGGACGGGATCGGCCGCTGCGTACGCCGTTTCATGGAGATACGGTCCACGACGGCCCAGGCGAGGAAGGAGCCGAACAGGATCACGTCGGCGAGGGTCCCGTTGACGAGAAGATGGGCCACGGCCCAGAGTTTCACGGCGACCAGCTGGGGATGGCCGGTGGCCGACTTGATGCGGCCCGGGAAATAGGGAGCGAAGAACAGCACGAACACCGGTAGCAACAGCAGCGCGGCCAGGTGCTTCAGCCAGACCGGCGGCACGTAGAGCACGACCGGGTCGAGCCGTGCGTCTGCATAGCCTTTGACGATCAGATAGATGCCCGCGATCGAGACGACACCGTAGAACGCCTTCCAGCCGATCTCGCTCTTTGCCGCCATGCGATCGCGGAAGCCCTCCGCGGCGATCGATACCGAGTGCATGCCGAGGAAGAGAACCAGTCCCAGGATGAGCAGGAGCATAGCCGGACTCCGGTTTGTTCTTGTTGCCGTGCAGCCCGTAAGTCTAACGGGTATCAGGCGCTGCGGCTAAATATCCCCGGGGCTGACGGTCGTCAGGCAATTGCCGGTTCGGCTGCCGGTTCGGCGTTCAGTCTCATCTCGGCGGCCGCGGCAGCCATGATCAGGCGCCTGACGAGCGATTTGTCGCAGCCGTGGCAGCCGGCCCGGCAATACTCGGCCGGGAGCACGCCCGAATCGAGCATGTGACGCGCGACGTCGCCCTGCCAGCCGAGCAGGGGGCAACCGCGGCGGTTATCGCGCACCTCGAGGGCGGTGGCGCCGCCGGGTATGCGAGCGATGCTGAGCCGGTAGCGCGCCATGTCTCGCCATGACCGATCGTGCTCGCTGTTGGTCGCGGCATGATCTTCCATCGATCTCTCCTTAAATGCAAATGAGAAGCATTCGCAAATAGTGTAGTCATGTCGGATACCGGATGCAAGGGAGATGCGCGGTCCTGACTTGATGGCCGGCCGGAGCGCGCGGAAAATCCGCCGCATGAGCACGCTGCGCTACCTCGCCTACGGTTCCAACCTCCACCCGGAGCGCCTCCGGCGGCGTACGCCTTCCGCCGCGCTGGTGACGACCTGCGAATTGCCCGGCTGGCGGTTGTCGTTCGAGAAACGCGGGCACGACGGGTCGGCCAAGGCCACCATCACCCACACCGGGGATCGCGCCCACCGCGTTCACGCGGCCGTCTACGACATGGTGCCGGCCGAGAAACCGGCGCTCGACCGGGTCGAAGGGCTGAACCAGGGGTATCATGAGCACGCCTTGTCGTTGCCGGGCATCGGCGAGGTCTGGACTTATCTGGCCGAGACCGAGTACACGGATGCTTCGCTGGTCCCGTTCCGCTGGTATCGGGACCTGGTGGTCGCCGGGGCTCGTTTTCACCGTTTCCCGGGAATCTACGTGGAGACGATCGAGCGCGTCCGCGTAGCGGACGACCCGGACCCGTTCCGGCAGCGTGAGCACGACGTCATCCTGGCGGCGATGCGTGGTGATCCGTAACGCGGGTCCGGCCTTGCGTGTATCTTGATCAGCCTCAGCGGGACGAAAGCGTGGATATCAAACTTTTCCTGACCGTCGCGATCACCGTGTTCGTCGCGGAGATCGCCGACAAGACCCAGCTGGCGACAATGTTGTTCGCCGCCGACGGCGGCGCCAGCCGACTCGTCGTGTTCGCGGGTGCCACCGCCGCGCTCACGCTGTCGAGCGCGCTGGCGGTGTTCGCGGGCAGCCTGGTGGCAGGCGTGGTGGACGCGACGCTCATGTCGCGGATCGCCGGCGTGCTGTTCGTCGGTATCGGCGTCTGGACATTCATCACCGCCTGACGCGGGCTGCGCGATGTACCGGGTTTACGGAGACGCCATCTCGGGCAACTGCTACAAGGTGAAGCTGATCATGAACGAGCTCGCCCTGCCATTCGTATGGGTGGATGTCGACATCCTCGCCGGCGATACGCGCCGGCCCGAATTCCTGGAGAAGAACCCCAACGGCCGGGTCCCCGTGCTGGAAATCGAAGGGCAGGGTTGCCTGGCGGAATCCAACGCGATCCTCGCTTATCTCGGCGAGGGGACGCCGCTCGTGCCCCGGGACGCCTACCAGCGCGCCCTGGTGTGGCAGTGGCTGTTCTTCGAACAGTACAGCCACGAACCCTACATCGCCACGTCACGATTCATCGTCCGCTACCTCGGCCGCCCCGCCGAACGGGAAGAGGAGCTTCGTGTGCGTAGCGCTCCCGGTTATCGCGCCCTGGACGTCATGGAGCGCCGGCTCGAAATCGGTGAGTTCATCGTCGGCGACCATTTCACGCTTGCCGACATCGCGCTATTCGCCTACACCCACGTGGCGGAGGAAGGTGGCTTCTCCCTCGCCCGCTACCCGGCTATCCGGGCGTGGATCGATCGGGTCGCCGCAAGGCCGGCCTTCCTGCCCATGTACGAGACACCGGGCGTCTCCTGAAGGCAAAATTGAGTCACTCAACGCGCGCCGCTAATATTGACGCCGGCGGGGCGGCGTCGATTCGCCGACCCGTGCCCGGTTCCACCGGGCCCATCCGGCCGGGGTCCCATGCTGTTGATCCGGCTGATGGCAGCGTTTGGTAACGGCGATGTGGACGGATCGATGAATATCTACGTGGGCAACCTCTCCTACAGTCTGACGGACGAAGAACTGCGGGAGGCCTTTGCCGCCTTCGGTGAGGTCAAATCGGCGAAGGTCATCATGGATCGCGAGACCGGCCGCTCAAAGGGCTTCGGTTTCGTGGAGATGGATAACTCGAGCGAGGCCGAGGAAGCGATACGCGTCCTCAACGGGCACGATCTCAAGGGCAGGCCGGCGCGGGTGAGCGAAGCGCGTCCGCGCCAGGACCGGCCATTCCGCGGCTGAAACGGCCACCGTCGTCGCGGCTGCCGGCGTTCGCGGCGGTCTCGGTCATACTCTGCGGCGCCTGTGCGGCGGGCGCTCCCGACGTGCGCTACTATGACTGCGAGCAAGGCGGGTCGCTGCAACTGACGATCCGGGAGGACACGGCTACCGTGCGCTTCGACGGCCGCCGTCACGTGCTCCCCCGCGTCGCGGCATCCGACGGAGAGCGCTGGACCGCCGACGGCATCCTCCTGTGGATAAAGGACGGCGAACCGTCGGTGACCATCGGCGACCAGGTGCTGGTGTGGGGTTGCCGCGCCAGATGAGCCGTGGCTGTCGGGACAAGTCCGTGACAGTCTTCGCCTCCGCCTTTACAACGGCCGTCTTTTCACTAGGATGAGGCTCCGGCGTCCCGCCCGGGCCGCCCCTCCGTCAGCTGAACCGGTAGCCGAACATGATCATCGTCCTGTCGCCCGCGAAAACCCTCGACTTCGAATCTCCACTGAGCACCGAGAAGCACTCGAGTCCGCGTTTCCGGAAGGATGCCGGCCGGCTCGTGGAGATCCTGCGTGGCAAGTCCGAGAAGGAGATCTCGTCGTTGATGAATCTGTCGCCGAAGCTGGCGAAGCTCAACGTCGAGCGATATCGTCAGTTCGCCGATCGCGAGACCCCCGCGACCGCGCGCCCCGCCCTGCTCGCGTTCAAGGGAGACGTGTATCAGGGTCTGGATGCCGGCAGCTTCTCGTCCCGGGATCTGAATTACGCCCAGGACCACCTGCGTATCCTGTCGGGGCTCTACGGCCTGCTGCGGCCGCTCGACCTGATGCAACCCTACCGCCTCGAAATGGGGACCGCGCTGGCGAACGAGGCCGGGCCGGATCTGTATGCGTTCTGGGGCAACCGTATCACCGAGGCCCTGAACCGGGAACTCGCGGACCAGCGTCCCAGGGCGCTGGTCAACCTCGCCTCGAACGAGTACTTCAGTGTCGTGCGGGAGGAGGAGCTGGACGGTCGCATCGTCACGCCGGTCTTCAAGGACCGGGCAAAGGGTGGTGACTACCGCGTCCTCAGCTTCTTCGCCAAGCGTGCCCGCGGCGTGATGGCGGCATGGATCATCCGCGGGCGGGTGAACACACTGAAAGGCCTGCGGGACTTCGCCGAAGACGGATACCGATACAGCGAAGAACAGTCGGAAGCGGACCGGCCGGTGTTCCTCCGCGACGAGCGCTGAAACGCTAACCCGCGACGCTCTGCATGCGGGCCCGTTCCAGGCGCGCCGTCTCCTCCTGCACCATCTCCCGAAGAACACGGAGACTCGACTGCTCGCCCACGTAGCAGGCAGGTTTTCGTCGCAGCATTTGCCAGTAGCCGTTCTCGATTATCGGGTGCAGAAAGCGGAGATTCGCTTCGATGGCTTCCATGTACGGGTTCGTGCCGTCGAAGAGCGTTTCGAAGTATCGATATGCGCCGCCGAAGGTCTTCTCCAGGCGGGGTTTCGCGGCATGCTCCCAGAATGCCGGCGTCTGCGACAGCAGGTCCTCCCCGGAATGGTAGCGCACGATGAACTCACCGGGTCGCGCGTGCTCGAAGGCGATGCCGCCGAGCACGAATTCACTGTACAGACGGTCACGGCATTTCTCGAGATAACAGCGGTCCGCCATCTGCGCGACGAGATCCGCGGTACCGAGCAGATGCCCGATGAGGGTGTCCAGCGGATCCTCCATCCGGATGTCGTCGGGGGAGATCTCGTAACCGGTGAAATGTACGAGCTTGCTGATCGCCGGCGCCACGTACCCGAGACCGAGTGCAGGGAGGTGCCGGCGCAGAAAATCCGCACTGCGTGAGACGTGGTACAGGGTGAACTCGGCCCCGTTGCGATACTCGCGGTCCCTCACTTCATGGCGGATGTAGCCTGCGTCGTGGAACAGTGCCGCGATCACACCGAGCAGTGCCCGCTCCGGGCCCAGGCGCTCGCCGGCGTTTGCGCTGCGCTCATAGCCTGCCAGCAGCCTCGCCATGGCGAGCGTGATGTCCAGGGAATGCTGGATGTCGTGATAGCTCGTGTCGCAGCCGAAGTAGCCGGGCATGCGCCCGGTGAAGAGCCGTTCGAAATCGTAGAAAGCGAGCCAGACCTTGTCGAAGCCGGCGTCCGGCCATGTCTCCTCCAGCAGCGCGCACACGGCGTTGCGTACCGCGGCGGGATTGCTGACCTGCACGGTATTCGTGACATCGAAGTCGTTGCGTCGGTCGCGCAGCATCTTCTCGTACTTATTCTTATCGGCACCCACGGCGCCGCTGCGTGAGGGTGACGGTCTTCCCCCGAAACGCCCCGTCACCGGCTTCACGACCCGCTCCACGACCGGCATGCCCCCTGCGCCACCGCCTGCGGGTCGCGTGTATTCGGCGCAGCATACCCTCCGTGGGTAGCGCGCGACGGCGAGTTTGACCTAACGCCGTTCACGGTCACCGACTTCAGGCCTCGAATTCGGCCCACACGGGGGCGTGATCGGAGGGACGTTCCCAGCCGCGCGGTTCGCGGTCGATGCCGGCGGCCGTACAGCATTCGGCCATGGCGTGACTGCCGAGGATGAGATCGATGCGCAGTCCCCGGTTCCGGCGGAAGGCCGCCGCCCGGTAATCCCACCAGCTATAGGCATCTTCCGGCTGATCGAATTGCCGGTACAGATCCACGAGCCCGAGCTCCAGCAGTCCCCCGAGGGCCTCGTGTTCGGGTTCGCTGAACAGCACTTTGCCGCGCCAGAGCTCCGGATCGTGTACGTCCCGATCTTCGGGTGCGATGTTGAAATCACCGAGCACGATCAGGCGCTCGTGATCGCGGAGCTCCTCGATCAGGTAATCGTGCAGCCTGGACAGCCAGTCGAGCTTGTAGGCAAATTTATCGCTGTCCACCGACTGGCCGTTCGGTACGTACAGGTTGACGATGCGCACGCCGCCCACGGTAGCCGCAAGCACACGCCGTTGCGTGTCCTCACTGCCCGGCAGCGCTCGGACCGCATCCCGCGCGGCACTGCGGGAAACGAGCGCCACGCCGTTATAGGTGCGCTGTCCGTTCGACAGTGCTTCGTAGCCGGCGTCGCGCAGGGCTTCGGCGGGAAAATCCTCATCGGGCTGCTTGATCTCCTGCAGCGCGATCACGTCCGGTTCCTGCTCCGCTGCCCACTGCAGTACGTGGGGCAGGCGTACTTTCAGGGAGTTCACGTTCCAGGTCGCGATCTTCACGCTGCCTGGGCGATCCCGCTGGCGGCCAGCAGCGCCTCGAGGCTCGGGCCGCGACCCCGGAAATCGACGAAAGCCTCCATGATGTCGCGGCTGCCTCCCACCTCGAGTATGTTCTCCCGGAAACGCTCGGCCGTTGCGGGGTCGAAGATACCGGACTCGTCGAACGCCGAGAAGGCGTCGGCGGCCAGGACCTCGGCCCACTTGTAGCTATAGTAGCCTGCGGCGTAACCGCCGGCGAAGATGTGAGCGAAGCTGTTGGCGAATCGGTTCCAGGCCGGCGGTCGGACGAGTGAGACCAGATCCCGGACCTCCTCGAGTATGTGCGCCGACCGCGATCCCTGTCCGGGCGAATACTCCGCATGCAGCCGGAAGTCGAAGAGGCCGAACTCCAGCTGGCGCAGCATCTGCAGGCCGGCATTGAAATTGCGGCTCGCGTACAGCTTGTCGAACAGCGCACCCGGCAGTGGCTCGCCGGTCCCGATCTGCGCGGAGGCATGTGCCAGCACTTCATAGCGCCAGGCGAAGTTTTCCATGAACTGGCTCGGCAGTTCCACGGCATCCCAGGGCACGCCGTTGATGCCGGCGATGCTCGGGTAATCCACTCGGGTCAACAGGTGGTGCAGCATATGCCCGAATTCGTGGAACAGGGTCACTACGTTATCGTGGGTCAGCAGTGACGGATCGTCATCCTGGGGCGGGGAGAAATTGCAGACGAGGTAGCCGACCGGTGCCACCCGCTCGTCGCCGATGCCCTTGCGGATGATGCACTCGTCGATCCAGGCTCCACCGCGCTTGCCGGGTCTCGCGTAGAGGTCGGCGTAGAACCCGCCCAGCAGAGTCCCGTCGGCATCCCGGACATCGTAATAGGTGACGCTGTCGTCCCAGACCGCGATGCCGTCACGGGGCTTCACGTCGAGTCCGTAGAGCTCCCGGGCGAGATGGAAGAGCCCCTCTAGCACCTTCGGTGCCGGCAGGTAGCGCCGCAGCTCTTCGTCCGAGACGGCGTAGTTCTCCTGCTTCAGTTTCTCCGAGTAGTAAGCGAGGTCCCAGGGCTCGATCGTCTGCCCGGCATATTCCTCGACCGCCGCGAGTTCGCTCCTGGCGGCGACCAGACTGCGTTCGGCGAGCTCGGTGAGGAAGCCGATCACCTGTTCCACGCCCGGCGCCATCTTGCTGGCGAGGGAATACTCCGCGTAGTTACTGAAACCGGTGATGCGCGCCGCTTCGTGCCGCAGCGCGAGGATCTCCTCGATCAGCGGCGCGTTGTCGTGGCGCGGATCATGCGGTCCCTCGTCCGAGGCCCGGGTCATCCACGCCTCGTAGTACGTCCGGCGCAGTTGCCGGTCGTCGGCGTGGGTCATCACGGCCTGGTAGGTGGGCTGGTCGAGCGTGAATCGCCAGCCGGTCAGGCCCTCGCTCTCCGCTTCGCGCCGGGCGCGCTGCCGTGTGGATTCCGGCAGCCCGGACAGTCGATCCGCGTCTTCGATGCACAGGCTCCACGCGTCCGTGGAATCCTGCAGATTCTGCTCGAAGCGGGTGGCCGCGCGGGCGAGCTTCTGCCTTATCTCCCGGAACCGGCGCTTGTCCGCCTCCGGCAGGCCGACGCCGGCCAGCCGGAAGTCGCGGAGGGCATGCTCCAGCAGTTTGCGCAGACCGGGATCGGCGTCCTCGGGCAGGCTCTCGGCAAGCGTCTCGAAGCGGCGGTGCAGCGTCTCGTTCTGCGCGAGCTCCGTCGCATACTCCGTCAACAGCGGCAGTGCCTCGCCGTAGGCCTCCCGCCAGGCGGGATCGGACGTGACCATGTGCAGGTGGCTGATCGGAGACCACAGTCGCGACAGGCGGTGGCTCATCTCCTCCAGAGGGACGATCAGCGATTCGGCATCCGAGTGCTCGTCGGCCAGCAATTCCTCGAGTCTGCGCCGGTTTTCCTCGAGGGTGGTGCGGACCGCGGGCAGCACGTGCGACGCCTCCAGTTCGGGGAACCGGGGCAGATCCGATTTCTCCAGCAGAGGATTGGACATACGGCGGTATTGCATTCGCTGAACCGGGCCGCATGTTAGCATGCGTCGGCCCTTTTCGAGCCCTGCCATTTCGGGTTCCGAACGGGAAAATCCACCCAGATGACCCGGAGAGCCAATGTGGCACATGACTTCGACCTGATCGCTATCGGTGGCGGCAGCGGCGGCCTCGCCCACGCTCAACGAGCTGCGGAGTACGGGGCCCGGGCCGCCGTGATCGAGAGCGGCCGGCTCGGCGGTACCTGCGTGAATGTCGGCTGCGTGCCGAAGAAGGTGATGTGGTATGCGGCGGCGATGTCGCACCACGTCGAGCAGGCGAAGGACTACGGCTTCGATCTCGACTGCAACGGTCACGACTGGCCCGGCCTCAAATCCGCGCGGGATGCCTATGTCGCCAGGCTGAACAAGATCTACGCGAACAACCTGAGCAAGCGCCACGTCAGCCACATCGCCGGCACGGCGAAGTTCGTCGACGAACACACGCTCGAGGTGGACGGGGAGCGCTTTACCGCGGATCACATCACCATAGCGACCGGCGGATATCCTGTCGTGCCGGACCTCCCGGGGGCGGAACTCGGCATCACCTCCGACGGCTTCTTCGAACTCGAGGAGATGCCGCATCGGGTCGCCGTGGTGGGCAGCGGCTATATCGGGGTCGAACTCGCCGGGATGCTGAATGCCCTGGGCGCGGACGTGAACCAGTTCGTACGCTACGACAGCGTGCTGCGCACCTTCGACGAGATGCTGCGCACCGAGGTCATGCAGGCGATGCACGACGACGGCATCATCGTCGAACGTCATTTCATCCCCCGGGAGCTGGAGAAGACCGAGAGCGGACTGTGTCTGATCGGCGACGATGGGCGGCGTTTCGACGGCTACGATTGCCTGATCTGGGCGGTGGGTCGGGCACCGGCCACGGGCTCACTGGATCCGGAAGCGGCCGGGGTGAAGATGGACGAGCGTGGATTCATCCCCGTCAACCAGTACCAGGTGACCAACGTGCCGAATGTGTACGCCATCGGCGATGTCACCGGCGCCGCGGCCCTGACCCCGGTCGCGATCGCCGCCGGACGGCGCCTGGCGGACCGTGTCTTCGGCGGCATGTCCGATCGTCACCTCGATTACTCGAACATACCCACCGTCGTTTTCAGCCATCCGCCCATCGGGACGGTGGGGCTGACGGAGCACGAGGCGCTGGATCGCTACGGGGAGGAAGTGGGCGTATTCACCAGTCGCTTCAATCCCATGCTCTACGCGCTGAGCGAGTTCAAGCGGCCGAGTTCCATGAAGCTCGTGACCGTCGGGGACGAGGAACGCATCGTCGGCTGCCACATCATCGGCGACGGTGCCGACGAGATGCTGCAGGGTTTCGCAGTGGCGATCCGCATGGGCGCGAAGAAGAAGGATTTCGACGACACGGTGGCGATACATCCGACCAGTGCCGAAGAGCTGGTCACCCTGCGCTGAGACTCAGCGCGGCACGCGATTCAGTATCGGGGCCGTCTCCGGGCGGACACCGCGCCAGATGCGGAAGGATTCCGCTGCCTGTTCCACCAGCATCCCCCAGCCGGTGATCGAACGCGCGGCGCCGTGCTCCGTCGCCCAGCGGGTGAACGGCGTCTCCCCGCTGCCGTAGGAGAGGTCGTAACAGATCGTCGCGGCGCCGATCACGGCAGCGGGGAACGGCATGTCCTCTCCCTTGACGCCGGCAGAGGTGGCGTTGATGATCAGGTCGACGGGCGTTTCCGGCCCCAGCTCGTCGAAGCGGCACGCGGCGACTCGACCCTGACTGCCGAAGTGGCCGGCGAGTGCGGTCGCCTTCGATAAGGTGCGGTTGGCGATCGTAATGGCAGCGGGCTCCTCTTCGAGCAGCGGAGCCATGATGCCCCGCGTCGCGCCACCGGCGCCGAGGATCAGGATGCGGCTCCCCCGGAGCGGGATCTCCTCGTTGACCGTCAGGTCGCGCACGAGGCCGGTGCCGTCCGTGTTGTCGCCCAGGATCCGTTCCGGTCCGATGCTGAGCGTATTGACCGCGCCCGCGGTGCTCGCCGCCTCCGACAGCTCGTCGACCAGCCGGGCGACCTCGCTCTTGTGCGGCAGCGTGATGTTGAGGCCACGGCCGCCCTGCCGCTGGAAAGTCCGGATGGCATGCTCCAGTTCCTGCGGTGCGACCTCCAGCAGCTCGTAAGTCATGTTCTGACCGGTCTGCGTGGCGAACAGCCTGTGGATGACGGGCGAGCGACTGTGGGACACCGGATAACCCATCACACCGTAGCGGTCCGGTGCGTCCCGCGTCCCGGTCACGACTGCATCCGGTGACCCGCCGCCGCATGCGTGCTCATGACTCGATCAGCCACCGCGCGGCGTCGGGCGCGAAGTAGGTCAGGATGGCACTCGCGCCCGCCCGCCGAATGGACAGCAGCGCCTCGAGGACCGTGTCGCGCTCGTCCAGCCAGCCATTCGCCGCGGCGGCCTTCAGCATCGCGTACTCGCCGCTCACCTGGTAGGCCATGGTCGGTACCGCATAGGTCTCGCGCACCCGGCGGATGATGTCGAGATAGGGCAGCGCCGGCTTCACCATCACCATGTCCGCGCCCTCGGCGATGTCCATACCCACCTCCCGCAGCGCCTCGTCACTGTTGGCGGGATCCATCTGGTAACTGTGTTTGCCGCCGCCGCCCAGATTGCCGGCAGAGCCGACCGCGTCGCGGAACGGCCCGTAGTAGCACGAGGCGTACTTCGCCGCGTAAGCGAGGATCATGGTGTGCACGTGACCCTCTTTCTCGAAGGCCTCGCGGATAGCGCCGATGCGCCCGTCCATCATGTCCGAGGGGCCGACGACGTCCGCACCGGCCCCGGCGTGGGAGACTGCCTGGCGGACCAGCATGGCCACCGTCTCGTCGTTGAGGACGTAGCCCGTCTCGTCGATGATGCCGTCCTGACCGTGGGTCGTATACGGATCGAGGGCGACGTCGGTCATGACGCCGAGTCCGGGGTAGCGGGACTTGATGGCCCGGACGGCGCGCTGCGCCAGGCCGTCGGGATCGGCACAGACCGCGCCGTCCGGCGTCTTGGCCGCCGGGTCGATGATCGGGAACAGGGCGACCATCGGTATGCCGAGGTCGTGGACAGGACCGAGGTGCTCGATGAGCAGATCGATCGAGCGGCGCGCTATTCCGGGCATGGACGGTACCGCTTCCTGACGTCCCTCGCCTTCCAGCACGAACACGGGGTAGATGAAGTCAGCCGGGGCGAGCCGGGTCTCTGCGACCATTGCGCGTACCCAGGCCGTGCGCCGCGTGCGCCGGAGGCGCGTGGCAGGGAACCTTGTATCCGGCCGGCTGCTCATATCTACTTTTACTCTCGGGTCAAAATCCGCAAAACCGGATTCTCCCCCGATTCAGTTTTCGTGTCCAAGACCACTGCGCGGCCCGGTTACTGAAATATTCCGCGATCACCACGGGTCTGTTACCGATGACAGGAACGACCGAGGACAGACGGCGCCGGCACCGCTTCGAGAGACTCGTCGGCGCATTGCGCCAGGACATGTACCGCTATGCATTCTGGCTGAGCCGCGACCCGGCACTGGCTGAGGACGTGGTCCAGGAAGCCATGATGCGGGCCTGGCGCAGCCTCGATCGCCTGCGCGACGAGGGGGCGGCCAGGCAGTGGCTGCTGACTATCGTCAGGCGCGAGAATGCGAGGCACTTCGAGAGGAAGAGGCTGGATACGGTGGACGTGGACGATCTCACGAGGAAGGACGAAGGCCTGCTGGCCGATTCCCACGATACGGATGTTGACGATATGCGCGCGGCTCTGCTCGAACTCCCGGACGACTACCGCGAACCGCTGGTCCTGCAGGTATTGCTGGGCTACACCACGGAGGAGATCGCCGGGGTGATGGATCTGAAGCAGGCGACGGTGCTCACCCGCCTGCACCGGGCCCGCAACCGGCTGAAGGAACACTTCGCTGCCGAAGGGCTGACGGCGGACGAGTAACGGACATGCTTTGCGAGGACTTCAGAAAGACCCTGGATGTCGACCCGGGAGCGGACTTCCCCGGTCGTGCGGCACACGCCGCCGCGTGCGACGATTGCGCGCGCTACGCGGCCGAAGCGGCGGTCTTCGAGCGGAAACTGGCGGCGGCGCTGGCCATCGACGTGCCGGACCTGGACATCAGGCTGCCGGACGATCCGGAGGAGAGCGACGTCGTATCCCTGGACGATCGCCGGGCGGCACGCCGGGGTACGGGGACCCGCTGGCGCGGTCTGCCCGCCTGGGCGGGTATTGCCGCGGCCCTCGTTCTCGGTATTGCACTGGTCCTCGGGCCCGGCGGCGCGCCACAGCAGCCTGAGCCGGCGGCGCTGGCGGCGGAGGTCATCGCCCACATGCGACATGAGCCTTACTCGCGGGTGGTGACCTCCGAGGCCGTAGGGGCCTCGGAGCTGCAGGGCGTTCTGTCGCCCGCGGTCTCGCGGCTGGACAGCGGCCGGCTGGGCCTGGTCACGTACGCGAGGACCTGCCCGATCAACGGCAGGCCGGTACCCCATCTGGTCGTACAGGGCGCGGACGGCCCGGTCACGCTGCTCCTGATGCCGGGCGAGAAAATCGAGGCCCCGGTGCCGCTGGAGGGCAACGGCTTTCACGGGGTCATCCTGCCGGTGGGCGACGGCAGTATCGCCGTCATCGGCGAGGAGGGCCGGTCCGTGGAGGATGTGGCCGAAGGGGTGCGCGAAGCCGTGGACTGGCGCATCTGACGATACGGCTGAACTTGATAGGTCCTGCCGCGAAATCGAGACCGCGAGCAGGCAAAGCGACGGCCCGGAGAGGGCCATCATCGTAGTAAGGAGAGAGAGCATGAGTGACAAGGACATCCGCAAACCGATCGCCATCGCGGTGGGGGCTGCACTGGCCGCGTCGATCGGCAGCGTCAATATCGCCCAGGCGGACGACGCAGGCAGCCCGTTCCAGATGACTTCGCTGGCCAGCGGCTACGAGACCACGGATGGTCACGAAGAAGGCGGCTGCGGCGAAGGCAAATGCGGCGGCGGCAAGGAGGACGACAAGGGCGGCGAAGGCTCTTGCGGCGAAGGCAGCTGCGGCGGCGACAGCGACGAGGGTAGCGGCGGCGAAGGCGGCGGCGAAGGGAGTTGCGGCGGCTCCGTCTGAGCGTTCGACGTTCACCGGAGAGGGCCCGTGGCGGACGCTGCGGGCCCTTTCTCGTCCGGACGCTGATTTCCCCGCATTGTCCGCCGTGCAGGAGGCAGGGAGAATGGGGAGGTCTGGCTGACGTATCGCAGACTTGGAGGCAACCCATGGCCGACGAAGCGGTTCGCTGCCCCTGGGCGCTCGGTGCCGGTGACACCTATATTCGGTATCACGACGATGAATGGGGCGTGCCGGTTCGCGACGACCGGCGCCAGTTCGAGTTCCTGCTGCTGGAGGGCGCCCAGGCCGGTCTGTCCTGGTCCACGATCCTCAACAAGCGAGAGGGTTACCGGCGGGCATTCGCCGACTTCGACCCCGTGAAAGTCGCGCGCTACGACGCAGCGCGGATCGCGCAACTCCTCGAGGACCCCTCGATCGTCCGCAATCGGTTGAAGGTGCGATCCGCGGTCACGAACGCCCGTGCCTTCCTGGCGGTCCAGGAGGAATTCGACGGCTTCTCGAATTACATCTGGCGTTTCGTCGACGGCCACCCCGTGCAGAATCGCTGGCGTCACCAGTCCGACGTGCCGGCCACGACGCCGGAGTCCGACGCGCTGTCACGGGACCTGCGGCAGCGCGGTTTCAAGTTCGTCGGCTCCACCATCGTCTATGCCCACATGCAGGCCACGGGCATGGTGAACGATCACATCGTGGGCTGTTTCCGGCATGCCGAGTGCGCGGAGATCGCGGAGTGAGACCCGTGCCGCACGCGGCAGAGGGCCACCGCCCGGAACCTAACTCGTTGCGTCAGTTGCGGATATTGACGATGGTGAGGGCGATCAGCCCGGTCGGCGTGATGTGTGACACGGCGCCCAGATAGCGTCGATCGACGGTGAGGCCGGACCAGTCCACCCGGATCGTTTCCGTGCTGCCGGCGCTCACGCTGGACGGTGCGGACACGCTCATGTTGCCGGCGTCGTCCGCCAGCCCGAAGGCCCAGGCGAACAGTCGGTAATTGGCGCCCGGTCCGCCGGCCACCTCGTCGGTCTCGAAGCCGTGGATCAGCACCGCATAGCGGCCCGCAGGCGGCGTGACGAGACTGAATTCCTCGGCGGAGGTATCAGAGCCGCTCTCCCCGATCTTGGTGCAGAGGTCGTCCGGGCAATAGTAGACGTACATATCCAGGTCGTCGTCCCCGTCGGTTTCTTCGTCGAAGAGCGCGAACCGGAGATAGGCCTGGTTGGCCGGGACGTCGATCACGTGGCTGGTGACGCCATTGTCCATACGGAACGTGAAGTTCTTGGTCGGATCGTTATCAACGAAGCCGTCGATGACGAGCGCCTCGTTCAGTCCGAGCACACCGGCCTGGTAACTGCCGCTGTAGCCGAAGTCGACGTCGAAGCTGAGGCTGCCACTGCCGCCCGCATCCCGGACCTCTTCCGGCGCGGACAGGGAGACGGGCCGGACCGCGAGCGGGGTGCGGACGGCGGTGTCGCCCGAGCGCCAGGTGATTGCCCCGAAATACCACAGATCGAGACCGGCTCCGAGGAATTCGAGATCGACCGTATAGCTCGCCGTCTCACCGGGCGCCAGTGATAACGTGGCAGGCGTGACGGTGACGACCGCGCCCGGCGGTGGGTCGATCTCGACCTGCCAGGTTCCTGCCTGCCCGGTGCCGGTCACGGTCCGGGTGATGCTGCGACGTCCGGTAAGTTGTTCGACGGCGATGGACGCCTGGTTGAAATCGGTCGCTCCGAAGCTCCTGCCGGCGGCCGCCAGCTCTTCACAGCGGGCCGGGTCCGGGATCGGTTGGTCCAGGCCGCAGCCGAAGCTGTCGTACTCGTCGGCGCCGGCCTCGAAGAGCAGACCCGGCGCCACGGCGGCATTCGGTTGGAGATGACCGGCACCGAAATCGAAGGGGTTGGCCGCCGTCGCGCCGTCGGGTTGCAGCACGTCCTGGTAGGCGGTGGTCATCAGCGCCGAGCGCAGTGCGGCCGGCGACCAGTCCGGATTGGCCTCGAGCAACAGGGCGGCGATCCCGGCGACGTGCGGCGTCGACATGGACGTGCCGGAAAGGTAGCCGAACGACTCGCCCTTCTCCGCGTTGGCGGCATCCGGACTGAACCCGCCGAGGATGCTGACGCCGGGCGCGGTGAGATCGGGCTTCAGTATGTCGGGAGCACCGCTGGCCGGCCCGCGGGAAGAGAAGGTGGACATCACGTTGCCGGTCTGCTGCTCGTTCAGGAAGATGCCGGAGGCGAGCCGGACATCGATCATCTCCTCGTCCAGGGTGATGGCGTCGCGCAGCAGCGTACCGTCCGCCTCGCCGATCATGACGGCGGGGATGTCGACCGATCCCGATGTGCCGGTCATCACGAATGGCGCCCCGGCATTGTTGAAGACCAGCGCGGCGACTGCGCCGGCGTCCTCCACGTTCCGAAGCTTGGTCTCGAAGGTGCAGCCGCCCCGCGCCAGGAGGGCGACCCTGTCGGCGATGTCGTCGCCGTTCACCGGCGGCTGGCAGGCATCGTATGTCGTGCCGTTCGCATCGCCCGCATCGGTGGCGAGGCTGTCATCGTCCACCAGCACGAGTTCTTCCTCGATGCTGCCGGTGTCTTCGAGCTGCGGTGTGAAAGCGGCCTCGCGAGAGGCGTATTTGCCGGCGAGGGACGGCGGCGAGATCACCTCCATCGCCTCCGTGTACAGCGAACCGCTGCGGGTGGAGGCGGCGACCGTGGTCACCCACGGCGAGCTGCCCGGCGAGCCGATCGTGCGCAGGCCCGGCCCGTCGTTACCGGCGGCGACCGCCGTGAATATGCCGGCCTTGGCGGCCGCCAGCAGGGCGATGTCATCCGGAGCGGTCACCGTGGCGAGGGAGTTGCCGACCGAGTAATTGATGATGTCCACGCCGTCCGCGACTGCGGCGTCGACGGCGCGCGCCAGGTCGGACGTGTTGCAGCTCGCCCGCGTGTCGCCGGGGCGCAGCCAGCAGGCCTTGTAGATCGCAACGCGGGCCATCGGCGCCATACCCCTGATGCGACCGAGGACCGTGCCCGAGACGGACGCCTCCACCGGATTGCCTGCGGCGATGCTCGCGATATGTGTGCCGTGACCGTCGGCATCCCTGGGCGAAAGGAATTCGCCGGGATCGAGTTCGCCGGTCTCCTGCGCACCGTCCACGAAATAGCGGGCGCCGATCAGCTTGTTGTTGCAGGCCGTTTCGGTGAAGGACTCGCCGGATTCGCAGGTGCCGCTCCACCCCTCCGGCGGATCGAATACCAGGACGTCGTCCAGGATCTCGTATTCGCGGCAGAGCCAGAGGCCGATGAACGAGCGAGCGAACGAGGTCGTGCACAGTCGGGGCTTGTCCGCCTCCCGGGTATCCGCGAGACTCGGATGGTCCGGCGTGATGCCGCTGTCGATGACGCCGATGACGATCCCTTCGCCCTCCAGCCCGAGGGGACCGGCCAGCCCGTCCTCGTTGTCGAAGAGGCCGAGGAACGACGGGCTCTCGTTCGTCGCCAGCGGCCGGATCTCGTCCTCCCAGACGCCCGCCACTTCGGGCCGGTGCCGCAGCCGTTCGGCCTGGGCGGGGGTGAGGGCCGCCGCGAAGCCGCTGAAACCGTAGCGATAGTCGTACACGGTCCGTGTGCCCGGCGCGGTCTTCGCCAGCAAACTCTCCTGCAGCCTGTCAGCACCGGCGATCCAGGATTTCACGACGGGCGCGTCGCGGCGGAAGCCTTCCGCCTGCATCACCTTGGCGGACACGGCCCGGCCCGCGACCCTCGATTTCGCATAGTGCTCCGCCGCACCGGGCCGGCGCAGCTGCACGATATAGAGTTTGCGGCCGTCGGGGCGAGTGCCCATTTCGTCCGAGAGCCTGAGTCCGGCCGCCGCGCCGTCCGACTGGCGCAGACCGGCGCCGTGCGCCGTCGCCGAGAGGCAGAGCACCAGAAGTGGCAGGCATGCCAGACGCAGGATTCGGAACACCGGTCTCTCTCGCCTCGGGGTCGTTGGCTAAGGAACCCGAGGCAAACCGATGCCTTGGGTCCCTGTCTTGCAGCAGACTGCAAGCATAGCGCCGAACCGGGACTGCCGCATCCCCGGTCCTAGCCGGTGGCGAACACCTGTCCCGGATCCGCGAAACTCTTGAATTCCAGAGCGTTACCGCACGGATCGCGGAGGAACATCGTGTGCTGTTCGCCGGGGCGACCGCGGAAGCGGACCCGCGGTTCGATCAGGAATGCGACGCCGGAAGCCCGCAGGCGCTCCGCCAGGGTCTGCCACTCTCCCAGGGGCAATATGACGCCGAAGTGCCGCACCGGCACCCGGTCGCCGTCGACCGCATTCGTCGATTCACCGGCCGCCCCCTCCGCCAGGTGGAGGGTCACCTGGTGCCCGAAGAAGTCGAGATCGAGCCAGCGCTCGTCCTCCCGGCCGGTGCCACACCCCAGGAGATCGACGTAGAACGTGCGGGCGGCGATCAGATCGGTCACCGGCAGCGCCAGGTGGAAGGGAGAGAGGCTCATGTGACGCCGAGCCAGTCGGTGGGTTTCAGGAATCGCTCCGTGAGTTCGGCCTCGGGCGAACCCGGGTCGGGCCGGTAGTCGTATTGCCAGCGCACGAGCGGGGGCAGGGACATCAGTATCGATTCGGTACGTCCGCCCGACTGCAGCCCGAACAGGGTTCCCCGGTCGTAGACCAGATTGAACTCGACGTAACGACCGCGCCGGTAGAGCTGGAAACTGCGTTCGCGCTCCCCGAACGGCATGTCGCGGCGCCGCTCTGCGATGGGCAGATAGGCCGGCAGGAAGTGGTCGCCGACACTGCGCATGAAGGCGAAGCAACGATCGAATCCCCACTCGTTCAGATCGTCGAAGAAGAGCCCGCCGACACCACGGGTCTCGCCCCGATGGCGGAGGTAGAAGTACTCGTCGCACCAGTCCTTGTAACGTCGATAGGTGTCGTCCGGGAAGTCTTCGCAGGCGGCCTGCGCCGTCCGGTGCCAGTGCTCCACGTCCTCGATGAACGGGTAGTACGGCGTGAGATCGAAACCCCCGCCGAACCACCAGACGGGTTCGCTGTCCGGCTTCTCCGCCGCGAACATGCGTATGTTCGCATGGGTGGTCGGGACGTAGGGATTCTCCGGATGCAGCACCAGCGACACGCCCATCGCCTGGAATCCCCGCCCGGCGAGTTCCGGTCGGCTCCTGGTCGCGCTCGGCGGCAGATTGTCGCCGTAGACATGGGAGAAGTTCACGCCTGCCTGTTCGAGCAATGCACCGCCGCCAGCCACGCGGGTCTCGCCGCCCCCGCCCTGCTCTCTTTCCCAGCTGTCGCGTCTGAATCGAGCCTGTCCGTCCACGCTCTCCAGCGTTTCGGTGATCCGCTCCTGCAGCCCCGTCAGATAGTCCCTGACCGCTGCGAGCTGTTCGCCGAAGTCACTCATCGCCACCTGCCACCCGTACGTCTCGGAGAGAGCGCCGCATTGTATGAGATCGGCGGGGGCCCACAAGCGGGGCGCTCAGTCGGCGGCCGGTCGGAGCACGCGACCGGTCTCGAAGTCGACGATTTCCGATGGCCCTTTCGCGCTGCCGAGCGCACCCGGCACGATCGCGTCCACGAGAGGACCGAATACACTGCGAAGCACCGTGGCACGGACGATCGCCGGGCGGCCGCTTCGATTCGCGCTGGTGGAGATCAGCGGTTCGCCGGCCGCGGCGCACAGGCCCGCTGCGACGGGATGGCGTGTAACACGCACGGCGACCGTCGGCCGGCCGCCGGTCACTTCGGGCGTGGCGAGCGGCCCGGCGGCGACGATCCACGTGCGCGCCCGGTCCCCGTCGCGGCGGAGGAGTTCCTCCGGATCGGCCATGGCCACCCAACCTTCGAGCTGGTACGGATCGGACGCGATCATGATGAGTCCCTTGCCGGCGTCGCGCCCTTTCAGCTCGACGATGCGTTGCACCGCGTCCGGCCGGCTGGCGAGGCAGCCGAGACCGTAGACGCCCTCCGTCGGATAAGCGATCACGCCCCCGTCGTGGAGGATCCTGGCATAGCGCGTCAGTGGCGCGTGGTACGCCATCGGCTTCTCTTCGCTCGTTCAGTCGCCGGACTTCTTCTTTTTCTTCTTCTTGGCGGCAGCCTTCTTGCGCCCGGTCGTCTTCTTCCTGGCCGCCTTCCGGTTTTCGCCGGCGCCGGCGGAAGCCGCTTTCTTCTTCCCCGCTTTCTTCCGGCCGCGGCCCCGGGCGGGCGCCGCCGCTATCAGTTCTTTGCATTCCTCCAGCGTCAGCGAGGCGGGCTCGCGATCCTTCGGCACCTTCGCATTCTTGGTCTTGTCCGTCACGTACGGACCGTAGCGGCCCTTCAGCACCTGGATCCCCTCATCGGGGAAATCCTGGATGATGCGTTCGGCATCGGCCTTCTTCTTCTCCCGAATCAGCTCCAGGGCGCGCTCGAGATTGATGGTATAGGGATCGTCGTCGCCGCGGATCGAGACGAACTTGTTGCCGTAACGCACGTAGGGGCCGAAACGGCCGATGCTGGCGGAGACCGGTTCGCCTTCCGGCGTCTCGCCGAGCTTGCGCGGCAGCTTGAACAGTTCCAGCGCGATGTCGAGATCGACCTCGCTCATCTTCTGGCCGGGCCTCAGACCCGCGAATTTCGGCTTCTCTTCGTCGTCCTTGGTGCCGATCTGCACGAATGGGCCGAAACGTCCCATGCGCACGGAGACCGGTTTGCCGCTCTTCGGGTCCGTACCCAGTTCCCGGGCCTGGGCGACCTGTTCGCGCGTCACGTTCTGTTCCTTCTCCTCGACGAGCTGGTGGAACAGCGGCACCCATTCACGGTCACCCCGTGAGATGGCATCGAGATCGTCCTCCATGCGCGCCGTGAAGTCGTAGTCCACGTACTGGTTGAAATGCTCGGTCAGGAACGTGTTGACGATGCGCCCGATGTCGGTCGGGACGAACTGGCGCCCTTCCATCTCCACGTACTCCCGGTTCCTCAGAGTGGAGATGATATTGGCGTAAGTGGACGGCCGGCCGATGCCCAGTTCCTCCAGCGACTTCACGAGGCTCGCCTCCGTGTAACGCGGAGGCGGTTCGGTGAAATGCTGCTCGGGACGGATCTCTTCGAGCTTCAGTCGGTCCCCTTCCGCCAGGTCCGGCAGGCGGCGGTCGCTGTCGTCCGCGGAAGCGTCATCCCGCCCCTCCTGGTAGACGGCGATGAAGCCGGGCTTGACCAGCACCGAACCGGTGGCGCGGAAGCGTCCGGTGGCCTGCTCCTCCGATTCGTCCGCCGGGATCATCTCCGCCGTCACCGTGTCGAACACGGCCGGCACCATCTGACTCGCCACGGTGCGCGTCCATATCAGGCGATAGAGCTTCAGCTGGTCGGCCTCGAGCTTGCCTTCCAGTTCATCGGGCGTCCGGCTCACGGACGTCGGACGGATGGCCTCGTGGGCCTCCTGGGCATTCTTCGACTTGTTCTTGTACTGGCGCGGTTCGTCCGGCACGTTCTCCTTGCCGAAACGCTCCGCGATGACGCTGCGCGTCTCGTCCAGGGCGACCTGTGCCAGGGTCACCGAGTCGGTACGCATGTACGTGATGAGCCCCACGTTGCCGTCGGCGCTGCCGATATCCACACCTTCGTACAGCTTCTGCGCCACGCGCATGGTCCGCTGCGTATTGAAGCCGAGCTTGCGGGATGCCTCCTGCTGCAGAGTGGAGGTGGTGAACGGCGCAGCCGGGTTACGCCGGCGTTGCTTGCGTTCCACCTTGACCGTGCGCAGGACGCCGTCCGCGGCCTGACGGAGCGCGGCGTCGACCGCCATGGCGGTGTCCTCGTCGCCGAAGCTGAACTGCTCGACCTTCTCGCCGCGGTAGGCTGCGAGTCTCGCCGGGAAGGTCTGCCCCTCCTTGCTGACGTCCGCCTCGATCGTCCAGTACTCCCGCGAGACGAAGGCCTCGCGTTCTTCTTCCCGCTCGACGATCAGCCGCAGGGCGGGGCTCTGCACCCGGCCGGCGGAGAGGTTCGGCTGCACCTTCTTCCAGAGCAGCGGCGAGAGATTGAACCCGACGAGATAATCCAGCGCTCTCCGCGCCTGCTGGGCGTTGACCAGTTCACTCGAGAGCCCCCGCGGGTGATCCATCGCTTCCTTGATGGCCTGGCGCGTGATCTCGTAGAAGACGACCCGGTTGACGTCCTTGCCGTCCAGCACGCCCTTCTCACGCAGCAGTTCGTACAGGTGCCAGGCGATCGCCTCGCCCTCCCGGTCCGGGTCCGTCGCGAGGATCAGCGCATCCGCCTTCTTCAGCGCGCGGATGATCGCATTGACGTGTTTCTCGTTGCGTTCGATCACCCGGTACTTCATGTCGAAGCCGTGCTCGGTGTCCACCGCGCCTTCCTTCGGCACGAGGTCCCGTACGTGGCCGTACGAGGCCAGGACATCGAAATCCTTGCCGAGGTATTTCTCGATGGTCTTCGCCTTTGCGGGCGATTCCACGATGACGAGGTTCTTGCTCATCCGCTACCTTGCGTCCTTTGTCTACGGGCGTTTTCCTGTCGCCCGTCCAGAAATGAAAAACCGCGGACTCTGCCGCGGTATCTGCTGACGCGGCCAGTCTGCCGCTTCACTGTCCGCCGATCAATGGATGGTCCCCGAGTCCTCATCGAAGACCAGGTCCTCCATCCGGGCGTAGGCGAGTTCCTGACCGGGCTGGCTGAACAGGACCATCAGCACGACCCATTTGATCTGCTCGACGTCCACGTCCGGTGACTCGAGGGCGAGCAGCCGGTCGACGACGATCTCCCGCTGCGGCGGGGACAGGATGCCGACCTGCTCCAGGTAGATCAGGTAGCCACGGCAGGCCGCGTCGAGACGGGACAGTTCGAACCCGTTGTAGATCCGCGTGCCGTTCTCCGTCTGCGGATTCGGGGTCAGCAGCTCGTTGTTCGAACCGAGCCCGTCCAGCCAGTCCAGCGCGTGTTCGATCTCGGCATCGCGGAATCCTGCCCGGGACAGTTCTTCGCGGAGTTCGCTCTGGTCGGCTTCGGGTTCTTCTTCGGTGTCGATGTAGGTCTCGAAGAGGTACATCAACACGTCGAGAACGTTCTCTTTCATCAGGGTAGGCGCTCCTGTCTGACCCTCGAGAACCTCCCGCCCGGAAGTGTCTCCACCTCGCCCTCGAGTTCCAGGATCAGGAGCATGGAGGAAAGCTGCTCGATCGTCAATCCGGACCGCCGCATGAGTGTTTCGGCGTCTACGGGCTCCCACGACAGGGCTTCCAGCAGTTTGTCGTAATCCTCGTCGCGCCTGCGAGTCGCCGCCTGAGACTCGACAGAATCCGGTGTCTCGTCGGCCTGCTCCAGGCCTGCTCGCAGCGTGCCGGCGAGTGGAGCGAGTTCGGCGAATATGTCGTCCGCGGATTCGACGAGTCGCGCACCGTCGCGGATCAGCCGGTGGCAGCCCCGTGCCAGCGCGTTATGGATGGAACCCGGTATGGCGAACACCTCGCGCCCCTGCTCGGCGGCCAGTCGGGCGGTGATCAGCGATCCGCTCCGCTTCGCCGCCTCCACCACCAGCGTCCCGAGAGCGAGACCGCTGATGATCCGGTTCCGTCTCGGGAAGTGCCATGCGGCGGGCGGCGTGCCGAGGGGGAATTCGCTCACGAGGGCGCCGGCGTCAGCGATGCGATGGGCGAGTTCCCGGTTCGCAGCCGGGTAGACCCGATCGACGCCGGTGCCGAGTACGGCGATGGTGCGGCCCCCGGCCGACAGGGCGCCCCGGTGGGCGGCCGCATCGATGCCGGTCGCGAGGCCGCTGGTGATGGTGAGACCCGTGGTTGCGAGATGGGCAGCGAACTCGAAGGCCGTGCGTTCGCCGCCGCGGGTCGGATTGCGGCTGCCCACCACGGCGAGCTGCGGCATCGACAGACACGCCGGGTCTCCGTTCACGTACAGGGTCGACGGCGCATCGCGCAGTTCGGCGAGCAGCGGCGGATAATCCGGCGACGACCGGCCGACGATGTGGTGGCCGTCCGTGCGGGCCCAGGCCTGCGTTTCTTCATCCATGTCCGGCTCCGCTGCGCCGGCATGGTACGAGAACGGCCGGCGCCCTCCCGGACGCCGGCCGTCGCGCGTCGAACGTCAGGAGGGATTTCTTACTATATCGTGTACCCGCATCTCGCTTTCCGCCTCCATGACGAGTGCGTAGGCGATGCGGTCGTAAACCTTGAACAGCATGACGGTGCCCGCCGGTTCGTCCGGCAGCTTCACTTTCTCCCCGCGGCCGAAGTAGCCGTGGCCGTCGATCTTCCGGTAACGATCGCGCACCGTCTCGCCGGCGGTCAGGACCCGCAGCACGTCACCCGGCGCAAGGCCGTTGCGGGCCCCCCGGTTGATGACGATCACCTGGTACTGACCGATCAGCGAAATACCATCTACCACCGAGATGATGCGGCCGTCGATGGGCGTATCCGGCGGCTTCGGGAAGAAATTCAGGGGGATCTCGATTTCCTGCCGGATGAGGCGGTCGCCGGCGAGTGC
>JARRPZ010000032.1:0-22284 GCA_037382365.1 Gammaproteobacteria bacterium | reverse complement strand
CGTCACCGCATCCGTCGCAACAGGCGACGCCGCAGCCTCGGGACTGGATCTGCACACGACACCGGAGTTCATCCAGCGTGCCGAAGTGGCGCTGGCCGACGGCAACATGGAGCGCGTGGTCGGGCTGATCGCGCCCCGGGTCGACCGGGTCCGCACCGAATACGCGCGCAACCGGGCGTATGCCGCGCTCTGCAACGCGCACCTGCGCCAGAAGGACTACGGATCGGCAGAAGAAGCCTGCACCCTCGCAGCCGAGAATCGATATGCCACGTGGAGCGACTTGAACAATCTCGGCGCGTACCACTTCCTGACCGGCGACTACGACGCCGCACGGGATCTGTTCGAGAAAGCCGCCGCGCTGGCGCCCGGCGAGAAAGCGGTCAACCTCAACATAGAGACGACACTGGCCGCAGCCGGCCGGTAACCGGGCATCGTCGATGATGCGGTCCCGCCTCCCCCGGGCCGCATCGGCAGCCCCGCCAGGGGAGATGCGACCGGGCCAGGGACGGCCCGGTTTCCTTTCAGGGCGAGAGCGGACGTGCCGGCAGCAGGCCCCGGCGCTCCAGCAGCGGCTCTATGACCGGGTCGCGGCCGCGGAACGCCCTGAACAGTTCGAGACCCGGCCGTGTGCCGCCTTGCGACAGTATTTCCTCGCGCAGCCGCGCCGCCGTCTCACGGTCGAACAGTCCCTGGGCGCGGAACGCCTGGAAGATATCCGCGTCCATGACCTCCGACCAGAGATAGCTGTAATAGCCTGCCGAATAGCCACCCGAGAATACGTGCTGGAAATAGGTGCTGCGATAGCGCGGGATGATGTCGTCGATCAGGCCGATGCGCTCCATCTCGGTCCGCTCGAATCGCGCCGGTACCACCTCGCTGCCGGCGCCCAGCGTGTGATAGGCCATGTCGAGATAGGCGGCCGCCATGTACTCGACCGTACGGAAGCCCTGATTGAACTTCGACGTGGCGCGGATCTTGCGTATCAGTTCGTCCGGCAGCGGTTGCCCCGTTTCGAAATGGCGGAAGGTCTTCAGCATCTCCGGCTCGCCGAGCCAGTTCTCGATGACCTGGGAAGGCATCTCCACGAAGTCCACCGCGGTGCTGGTGCCGGCGAGGGAGGCATAGCGTACGTCCGACAGCATGCCGTGCAATGCATGGCCGAATTCGTGGAACAGCGTTTCCGCCTCCGTGTAGCGCAGCAGCGCCGGCTGACCGTCGGCCGGCGCGGGGAAGTTGAAGTTGTTGGTGACGACCGGTGTGACGGGACCGTCCATGCTGGATTGCTGGCGAAGCGCATTCATCCAGGCGCCGCCCCGTTTGCTCTCCCGCGCGAACCAGTCCATGTACAGGATGGCCAGATGTGAGCCGTCCGCGTCGAATACCTCGAACACCTGCTGGTCGGGATGCCAGCGCGGCAGGGCCGGCCGTTCCTCGAATGTCAGGCCGAACAGCCGTGTCGCCAGATCGAAGGCGGCCCGACGTACCGCGGAGAACTCGAACCAGGGGCGCAGCGCCTGCTCGTCGAAGTCGTAACGGGCCTTGCGCACTTTCTCCGTGTAATAGCGCCAGTCCCACGGCTCCAGGTCACCCTCGATGGCGTCGGCGTGGAGCATCGCCGTCAGCGCGTCCCGCTCGCGTTCGGCCATCGCCAGTGCCGGCTCCCACACCTCGTCCAGCAACGTATAGACGCGCTCCGGCGTACCGGCCATGCGGTCGACGAGGACGGACTGCGCGTGGTTTTCGAAGCCGAGCAGCCTGGCACGCTCCGCCCGCAATGCCACCGTCTCGGCGATGATCGCGTTGTTGTCCGCCTCGTTGCCCCGGTCTCCGCGCCGGGCATAACCGAGGAAGATCTCCTTCCTGAGTTCCCGGTTCGGCGAATATTCGAGGAAGGGCTCGATGCTTGGGCGCTGCAGCGTGAAGACCCAGCACTCGTCACAGTCGTGACCACGGCGCCGGGCTTCGGCAGCGGCCGAAGCCACGAGACTCTCCGGCAGCGCGCCGAGGTCGGCCCGTTCCGTCACCAGCAACTCGAAGCGGTTGGTCTCCTCGAGGACGTTCTGCTGGAATTCCTCGTCGAGGATCGCCAGGCGGCCGTTGATCTCCTTCAGGCGGCGGCGCGCGGAATCGCTCAGCGCCGCTCCGGCCAGTACGAACTCCTTGCGGGTCTCCTCGAGTAGCCGGCGTTCCTGCGGGTCGAGCGCTATCTCGTCCCGCGCCTGCCAGACCGCGTCGACGCGGGCGAAGAGTGCCGCGTTCAGCAGGATGTCGTCCTCGCGGGCCGCCAGCTCCGGGGCGATGGTCCTCGCCGTCGATCGTATGGTCTCGTCCGAGTTCGCCGAGTTCACCGCATAGAACACGCGCCGGGTCCGATCCAGGAGCCGGCCGGCCCGCTCCAGGGCCTCGATCGTGTTGGCGAAGGTCGGCGGTCGCGGATCGGCAACCAGCGCATCGATTTCCGCTTTCTCGCGCCGGATCCCTTCGCGGAGCGCAGGCAGGTAATGCTCCGGACGGATGCGGTCGAACGGAGGCACGCCGAAGGGCGTCTGCCACTCGCTCACCAGTAGCGGGTTCTCCTCCTCCGGGACCTCCGCGGCCGCCTGCGGGGCGTCACCGCCTCCGGTCGGCTCCGGCGGGGTCTGCGGACCACAGCCGGCCGCCAGCATGGTCATCAGCAGCAACGGTGACATTCTCCTCATGGTGTACCTACGGTGTCCCTGCCGCCTGCTCTTCCTCGGCGAACACGATGTTGACCCGCCGGTTATGGCGTCCCTTCTTCTCGATCTTGCTCACCCTGACCGGACCGATTTCGCCGGTGCGGCGGACGTGAGTGCCGCCACAGGGCTGCAGATCGACACCGGGGATCTCGAGCAGCCGGATCCGCTCGGCGTGCATCGGCGGTGAGACCGAGAGGGTGCGTACGAGTTCCGGCCGGGCCCGCAACTCCTCGCCGCTGATCCACTGTGCCCGGACTTCGTGGTCGGCGCTGATGAGCGCATTCACCGCTGCGGACACTTCCTCCTTGTCCAGCGTGTCTTCCATGTCGAAGTCGAGGCGACTCCTGGCGGCACTGATATTCCCGCCCGTCACCCCGTGCGGGATCACGGCACCCAGCAGATGGAGGCAGGTGTGCATGCGCATGTGCCGGTGGCGGAGTTCCCAGTCTATGGTCGCCGTCACCGTCTCCCCCGGAGCCGGCAGGGCGGCGTCCTCCCCGGGCCGATGCAGGATCGCGCCGGCCTCGCCCTTGCGCGTGTCCGCGATCGCGATGCGCCGGCCGTCGGACGTCTCCAGATAGCCGCGATCGCCCGGCTGCCCGCCGCCCAGCGGGTAGAAGACGGTCCGGTCCAGGACGATACCGTCCTCGTCTGCCGAGACCACGATCGCTTCGCAGGACTGCGTGTAGGCATCCGTCTCGTACAGCTTCTCGGTCATGTCCCGTTCTCCTCACGGCCATCCGCCGTATCGTTGCGTCGCCGCAACATTCTCTCCGGCGTTGCTTCCGGGCCCCGGCAGACGCGTCGAGTCGATTCTCCGGGAAACTCCCGAGCGCATTGTACACAAACGGAAATCGGATCCGCCTGCGGGCGCTCGATGGCTCACTTTCGAACGGCTTCGCGTATTCGCTGGCGAAACCCTTTGTTGCAGGCAACCGACAATATTCTTGGCCATGGGGAGCCCGCATCGCTATGCTACGCGCGTCGGATCAGTCCGACATGCGGCCGATGCGTCATCCATGCCGGCCGTTGGCAGCCACGGACGGCGCTCCGGCGCAGTGGCTCTCAGGCTAACCTACAGGGGGAGAGAACGTGAAACACGCAAGATCCGGCGTCGTCCGGGTGGCAGTCGCGGGCGTCGCGCTCGCAGGTGTGGTCGGCATCAGCACACCGCTTCAGGCCCAGAGCACGCGCGACGCGCTGGTGGAAGAGATCGTCGTCACCGCGACCAAGCGAGCCGGCGGTCAGGAGGTCCAGGACGTTCCCGTTGCCGTCACTGCACTCGGTGAAGAGCAGATCGACGCGCTCTATCTCCGGGACCTGAAAGCGCTCGGTTACGGCATACCCAACGTTCAGTTCGAGGACATCGGCACGACCCGCGGCGTCGCGAACTTCTCGATCCGCGGCATCGGCGTCAACAGCTCCATCCCCTCCATCGACCCGACGGTGGGCGTATTCGTAGACGGCATGTACTACGGCATCAACGGGGGCGTCGTGTTCGACACTTTCGACCTCGCCGGCATCGAGGTGCTGCGTGGTCCCCAGGGACTGCTGTTCGGTCGCAACGTGACCGGTGGTGCCGTGCTGCTCCAGACCACCCGCCCGACCGAAGAACTCTCGGTGAAGGTGAAGGGTGCCGTCGAGACCGGCGACAACGCGATCGCTTCCGGCGTCTTTTCCGGGCCGATCCTCCCCGGCGGCAGCCTGCTCGGCAAGTTCGCCGTCTATCACAACAACGACGGCGGCTATCACACCAACCTGTTCGACGACAGCGACTTCGGCGAGGCCGACACCACGCTGATCCGTACCGGCCTGACCTGGCGGCCCACAGACAGCCTCGAGTTCCTGCTTCGTACCGAGAACGGGCGCTCGAACGGCGATGGTCCCGCGTCGCAGAACGGCGGCCTCTATAGCAGGGAAACTTTCGACTTCTCGATCGACTACCCGGGTTCATACGACAACGAGTGGGATCAGGGCATCCTCGAGACGACACTGGACGTCGGCTTCGGTGACGGTGAGATCGTCAATATCCTCGCCTATCGGGATTACGAGAGTGCCTCGGCGGGCGATATCGACGCCTCGCCGTTCTTCCTGTTCCATTCCCGCGCGCTCACCCTGCAGGACCAGCTGTCGAACGAGCTGCGTTATTCCGGGAATTTCGGCAATTTCTTCGTGACCAGTGGTCTGTACTACCTCACCCAGGACCTCGACTACCGCGAGGAGCGCAACCTGATCTTCGGCACGAACCAGATCGTCGGTGGCGGCATTCAGGAGCAGACGACGTGGGGTCTGTTCACCCAGGTCGACTGGGAGATCACGCCGTCATTCACCATCAACCTCGGCGTGCGCTACAGCACCGAAGAGAAGGACGTGCGGATCACGACGCTGGGTCTGCCTGATCCCGTGACCGGAGACCCGGCATGCACGACCGAGGAGGGCTGCTCTTTCTATAACCTGGTAGACAAAGAAGACTGGGACGCCGTGACACCGAAGGTCGGCTTCCAGTGGCGTCCCAACGACGTGACGCAGGTGTATGGCTTCTACACGCGCGGATTCCGCAGCGGCGGCTACAACTTGCGTAATACGTCTCCGACGGCCTCGCCGGGTCCGTTCGACCAGGAGACCCAGGATTCCTTCGAAGTCGGGCTGAAGACGGATCTGTTGGATGGACGTGTGCGCGTGAACGCCGCCGTCTTCTACAATAAGCTCGAGGACCTGCAGCGTGAAGTCAACCTCTCCGATCCGGTCGCCGGTGTCGTGCAGATCATCGACAATACCGCTGACGCCACCATCCAGGGCTTCGACCTCGAGGCGCGTGCGTTCGTGACCGACACCCTTACCGCGACGATCAATGCCGGTTACGTGGACGGTCAGTACGACGAGGTACGGTTCGACATCTCCGGCGACGGCGTCGTCGACGAGCAGGACAAGGCGCTCGATATTCCGCGTCTCGCCCCCTGGTCGTACGGCGCCAGTCTGATCTACGACCGGGACATCGGTAACGGCATGGCCGTCAACTGGCTGGTGTCGTTCAATCATCGTGATCAGGCGCCCTACACCGACAACAACCTGGGCCTCCTCAAGGAAGCAGACATGCTGGATGCGAGCCTTTCGCTGTATCTGATGGACCGCGCCTTGAAGTTGTCGGTCTACGGCAAGAACCTGAAGGACGAGGTGACGATCGGCGGCGACACGCAGCTGCCGGCGATCTTCGCCGGCGGGCCCCTCGCCGAAGCGGTATTGGGGGTAACCCCGGGTCCCGGCGCCACGTTCTCGCCGCTGAACAAGGGTCGCATCATCGGTTTCGAAGCCGAATACTCCTTCTGATACGCAGCGCGACCGCTTGCCATGAAGGGCCTCTGATCGCAGGATCAGAGGCCCTTCGCATTTCGGGGATCCATGATGCATATCAACGCCGACTTCTCAGCGACAGCCTTCGAACGGACCCCGGGCATGGACTGGGTGCCGTCACCCACCGCCGGCGTCGAGCGCCGGATGCTCGACCGGGTGGGCGGCGAGGTGGCCAGAGCCACGAGTATCGTCCGCTACGCGGCCGGCAGTCGGTTTCCGTCGCACACCCATGGCGGTGGCGAGGAGATCCTGGTGCTGGAGGGGCTGTTCACGGACGAACACGGGACGTACCCGGCCGGCACTTACCTGCGCAATCCGCCGGGTTCGGCACACGCGCCGGCGAGCGAGGAGGGGTGCGTCCTGTTCGTGAAGCTGTGGCAGTTCGCGCCGGGCGACGATGTGCGGGTCGTCATCGATACGGGAGCGGGTGACTGGCAGGACACCCGGTTGCCCGGCGTCGAACGCCTGGTCCTGCACGCCCACGGCAGCGAACGGGTGGCGCTGTATCGACTGGCGAGTGGGGCCGTCATCCCCGAGCACGATCATGACGGCGGTGAGGAAGTGCTCGTGCTGGACGGCGAACTCCGGGACGGAGAGCGAGAGTATCGGACCGGCGACTGGATGCGCTTCCCGCCCGGCAGCCGTCACGCCGTATCGACACCGAACGGAGCTCGTCTCTACGTCAAGACCGGGCATCTCCCTCCCGACATTCCGCAGGGCCTGCCGGACGTCCATGGCTGACACTGCCCCGGCGCATGCGTCGGCTACAATGCCCGCCACGTTCCGTTGCCGGCTGCATGGTGCCTGGCCGGTGCGCCGTCGGAATCAGGAAGGGGAGAGCATGCAAAGGATCCGGATCGCGAGCCTGCCGGGCATCATCCTCCTGGCCGTCGCCTGCAGCGATCCGCCACCGCCGCCGAATGAGGCACACAGTGCCTTCCAGGTACAGTTGCTGGCCGCACTGGATACGGCGAAGCCGGGCGCCGTCATCGAGATCCCGCCGGGTGTCCACCGCATCACCCGCAGTCTTGCGCTGAACACGGACGCCGTCACCCTGCGCGGTGCGGGCATGCATCGCTCCGTACTCTCTTTCACCGGGCAGATCCAGGGGGCCGAGGGTCTCATGGTGAACGGGAGCGACGTCCTGATCGAAGACTTCGCCATCGAGGATTCGATCGGTGACGCATTCACGCTGAAGGGCGGACGCAACGTCGTGATCCGCCGCGTGCGGGCGGAATGGAACCGGGCACCGGATAGCGGAAACGGCGCTTACGGACTCTATCTGCTACAGGTGGAGAATCTGCTGCTCGAGGACTGTGTCGCCATCGGGGGATCCCACGCCGGCATCTACGTGGGACAGTCGCGCAACGTCGTGTTGCGCAACAATCGCGCCGAGTTCAACGTGGCCGGTATAGAGATCCAGAATACGGTCGGTGCCGACGTCCACGGCAACCTGGTCACGAACAACACGGCAGGGATACTGGTATTCAACGTGCCGAATCTTCCCCGACAGGGTCATTCGACGCGGGTATATGACAACCGGATCGTGGCGAACAACATCGGGAATTTCGCCCCCAGCGGCACCGCGGTCTCCGGCCTCCCGTCGGGTACCGGTATCCTCGTGAACGCCAGCGACCGGGTGGAGATATTCGACAATGACATCGCGGAGAACGCGACGGCCAATATCATCCTCTCCAGCTATTTCACGTCCGGCTTCGAGGGCGCCATGGAGGTCGCCGCCGACTACGATCCCTACCCGGAGGCCGTCTACATCTACGGCAACCGCTTTGCCGGCGGCGGTGATGCTCCGGCGACGCTCGCCCTGAAGACCCTCAGGGTGGCGATGTTCGGACTCGGCGGATCGCTGCCCGACATACTATGGGACGGCTACGCGAACCCGGACAAGACCGATGGGTCGGGGAGGCTGCAAGCGCCTTACGCGATCTGCGTGGACAACGAGCCGGCCCTTCTGCTGAACGCCGACATGGGTAACAACAGCGCGGGCGTCACGACCGACATGACGGCATATCGGTGTGCGCACGAGAAGCTGCCGCCGATCCGTATCAGCCGGGCAGAGCGACGAAGTAGCCTCCTGACTCCAGAACCCTGACCGGGACCCCGTAAAGATCGCCGAGTCGCCCGGCGGTGAGCAGTTGCCGTTTGCTGCCGTCGGCGACGATCCGACCCGCCTTCAATAACACCAGCCGGTCGATCTCGGGCGGGATCTCGTTGACGTGGTGGGTGACCAGCACGATGGTCGTGCCCTCGCGGATCAGTCGGCGGATCCTTGCGAGGAACGAGAATGCCCCCGCCGGGTCGAGGCCGGCGGTCGGTTCGTCGAGGATCAGTGCTTCGGGCCGGTGGACGAGTGCACGGGCCAGGAGGCAGCGCCGCTGCTGGCCGGTGGACAGGGAACGGAACGGCCTGTCCTCGAGCCCTTCGAGCCCCATCTCGGCGATGACTTCCCGGCTGCGGGCCAGATGCTCCGGTCCGGGCTCGAACGGCACGCCGGCGAGCGACTGGCTGCCAGCAAATCCGGCGACCACGGCGGTGGCCAGGGGGACCCGGTCCATGTACTCGTGTTGCAGGTCATGGGAGACGAGTCCGAGACGCTTGCGCAATTCGCCGACGACCTGCAGGCCCCGGCCCATGACCCGGACGGCCGGCTCTTCTCGCGCCTCCGGGTAGAGTTCACGGCTGATCAGTTTGAGGAGCGTCGTCTTGCCGGCTCCGTTCGGGCCCAGGATGGCCGCATGCTGTCCGGCGTGCAGTATCAGATCGAGGCCGTCGAACACGCGCGTCCCGCCGCGCCAGACGACGGCATCGCGGATCTCGATGAGCGGCGGTGCGGCCGGCATCGCGAGAGCATGCCGACCTCGCCCTGGAGCGTCAATCGGACAGCGCTGCGCAGCGCCTGCGGGGTGGAGTATGGTAGGCGTGTCCGGTTCGGAGACTGAACATGACGATAGCGAAGCATCTGCCCGGTTTCCTGCGCCACGAAGGATTCTGGGACGGCGAGTACCGGCATATCGACGCCCTCGGCAAGATCGTCGACCGTCATCATTCGACGGTGGAGGTCCGGTTCCCGAAGAGCGGCCGGTGGGACTATCTGCAGAAGAACCGCTGGGTCTGGCCCGACGGCCGCTCGAAACACGCCGAACTGCCCGGCGTCTACCGTGACGGCAAGGTGCACTTCGACAACGACATCCTGAGTGGCACAGCCTGGGAGAGCGGGCCGGGTGTCGTGGTGTTGAACTGGACGCGCCACGAGGACCCCGGCGTCGAGCTGTGGGAGATGATCGTGATCAACGAGCATGACGACCGGCGTTGCCGCACCTGGCACTGGCTCGAGGACGGCCTGTGCGTGCGCCGCACGCTGATCGACGAGATCAAGGTCGGACCATGACCGCCGAGCGCATCGAGAGGAGGAGTCCATGACGGCCGGACAGGAAGACAGGACGATACTGGTGACCGGCGCGTCCGGTTTCATCGCGATGCACTGCATCCTGCAGCTGCTGAAGAAAGGATTCCGGGTCCGCGGAACGCTCCGCTCTCCGTCACGGG
Source organism: Gammaproteobacteria bacterium (assembly GCA_037382365.1). GTDB lineage: Bacteria > Pseudomonadota > Gammaproteobacteria > Steroidobacterales > Woeseiaceae > Lentisalinibacter. Next base: position 12,652 of record JARRPZ010000032.1, on the reverse strand, counting down.
AGACGGCCCTGAGGGAGACCTTCGCCAGGCACGTGGATGCGGGCGACAGGCTGTCCTTCCATACGGCCGACCTGATGGCCGACGACGGCTGGCGGGAGGCCATCGAGGGTTGTGACGCCGTCCTGCACGTCGCGTCGCCGCTGCCGCGCACGCCGCCCCGGCACGAAGACGACCTCATCGTGCCGGCCCGGGAAGGCGTGTTGCGCGTACTCCGGCTCGCGTCGGAGCTCGGCGTCCGGCGGGTGGTCATGACCTCGTCCGTCGCCGCCGTGCTGTACGGGCACGAGCGAGACGGCAGCACGGTCTTCGACGAGTCGAGCTGGAGCATCCCGGAGAAGACGGCGGGTGCCTATGAGAAATCCAAGACGCTCGCCGAGCGGGCCGCGTGGGACTTCGTCGAATCGCTGCCGCCGGGGCAGCCGCCCGAGCTGGTCGCACTGAATCCCGGCCTGGTCCTCGGGCCGATCCTGGACGAGGATTACGGGACCAGCGGCGAGGCGGTGCGCAAACTCATGCGTCGCGAACTGCCGGGCTGCCCGCCGATCGGCTACGCGCCCGTGGATGTGAGGGACGTGGCGGATGCTCACGTGCGGGCCATCGACGTCCCGGAGGCCGCCGGCAAGCGATTCATCCTGGCCATCGACCATGCCTGGTTCAGCGAGATCGCCGGGATACTCGACCGGCATCTTCGCGATCGTGGCTATCGCATCCCCACGCGGCATCTGCCGGGTTTCGCACTCCGCCTGGCTGCGCTGTTCGACAAGACGACCCGGCTGGTCGTGCCCGAGATCGGCCTGCGGATGGACGTATCCAGCGAACGGGCCAGACGCATCCTCGGCTGGCAGCCGCGATCACTGGAGACCATGGTCGAGGACATGGCGGACAGCATGATCGAATTCGGCGTGGCCTGACGCCCTCGCGCGATTGCTGTACCGACAGCGACTCAGCCTTTCCGCGCGAGTTCGTAGCGCTCGACCAGCTCGCGGTTGTCATGCTGCCAGGGGTGGAAGTCCTGCCGCAGGAACGACAGCCAGGCAGGCACGATCCGCCGCAGCGTTCCCGGACGGCCGATCAGGAACTGGAAACCGTCCCACCAGGTGCGCCATCGCCACAGCTGCCCGTCCTGCTTCAGCATGCTGCGGGTGATACGCAGGGTGTCCTTCATGAAGAAGAAGCTGGACATCACGAGGGCGTGTCGACGCTCCTTCGTCGTACCACCGACCAGCCGATGCACGTCGAAAGCGACGGCCTTGTGTTCCGTCTCTTCCACGGCATGCCAGCGCCAGAGCTCGGCGATGGCGGGATCGGCGCCCGCCAGTGCGTCGTCGTGGGACAGCAGGTCGTGGGCCATGATCGCGGTCAGGTGTTCGTTGGCCACGGTCCCGGCCAGGAGGCGGCGCGGGTTGAAATGGTCCTTCGCCCAGGCGATGCGCCGCCGCACCGGGCCCTCGAATTCCTCCAGATCGTAGCCGCGTGCCTCGCACAGGGCCTCGTTATAGCGCTGATGTTCGCGCCGATGGATCGACTCCTGACCCTGGAATGCCCGCACGTCGGCCCGCAGTGTCTCGTCCTCGATACGATCGGCGTAGGCACGCACGGTATCGATGAAGAATTTCTCGCCCAGCGGGAACAACATGGACATGGCATTGAACCAGGCCGTCCGGAACGGGCTGCCGCCATGCCAGTCCGTCGCCAGCGATTCGCGCAGGTCGAAACGCATCTGCCGCGGGCGGAAGTGGCCTTGCCGCGCGGGATGAATATGCTGAGCAATGCTCATCCGATGTCCTCCACACCTCTGGCTTGATTGTAGCGCAGACGGTCGCGCCGACCGACGCCTGCCGGGGCTGTCGGTGCCCGCACGACCTTGCTAGCATGACCGGATGAGTATCGAACTGTATATCGTAATCGGGCTGCTCCTGGCCGGCGCCGTGTATCTCGTCATCTACATCCGCGCCATGATGCGGCGCAGTGAAGAGCAGTGGCAGGCTGCCGACAAGAGCAAACTGAGGACGTGGGAAGAGGACGAAGACGAAGAGGAACTGCGTCACTGATTCGGCTGCAGCAGCGGTGCTATGCTCCACGCTTCGCATCAGTCCGGGCAGGCTGGCCGATCGTCCTGCCGCAAAGAAGAGGAGAGAAGCATGATCCATCACTTCCTGCGCCGTTTTGTCGTCGGCCTGGCGTCCGCCGCGATGTTGTCGTCCGGATTCGCTATCAGCGCTTCCGCCGGCGTGATCTCCACCGAACAGGCGGCGGCGATGGCCGAGCGCAGTGACCGCCTCGACCGGGTCAGCGCGTTCCTTGCGCGGGCCGACGTCGCGGCCGAGCTGGAGCGCTACGGGATCGAGCCGGCCATTGCGGCGGAACGGGCCGCCTCGCTGTCCGATGCGGAACTCATGTCACTCGACGGTCGCATCGCCGACGTGGCCGCCGGCGGTGACGTGCTGGCTGTGATCGGCATCGTCTTCGTGGTCCTGCTGATCCTCGAACTCGTCGGCGTTACCAACGTCTTCAGCAGCATCTGACACCGCCGGTGCAGGGTGAGGCACTGGCGCGTCTCGCCCTCCTCTTCTGCACCCTGGCGATGGCCGGCTGTGCGGCCACCGGGCGACCGGTGGCCGCGTTCGTCGAGGCGCCGGTCGAGCTGACCGCGACACCCTTTTTCCCGCAGGAGCGCTACCAGTGCGGCCCGGCCGCGCTGGCCACCGTGCTGGCCGCGTCCGGTGTGCCGGTGCGGGCCGACGATCTCGTGGACCAGGTCTACCTGCCGGGGCGCCAGGGTTCCCTGCAGGCGGAGCTGCTGGCCGCGACTCGCCGGCACGACCGAATTCCCTACGTGCTGCCGCCGCGGCAGACCGCGCTCGCGGAGGAGCTCCGCGCCGGCCGACCGGTACTCGTGATGCAGAATCTGGGCGTGAGCCTGTTGCCGCGCTGGCATTACGCGGTCGTGGTGGGGATGGAGCCGGAGGGAGACGACTATGTGCTCCGCTCGGGAACGCAACGCCGCCGCGTCACGGACCGGAGCGTCTTCCTGCGCACGTGGGCCAGGTCGGACAACTGGGCGCTGGTCGCACTGAGGCCCGGGGAGCTGCCGGCAGGGGATGATCCGGACGGCTACCTCGGGGCGCTCGCCGCGGCGGAGGCGACGGGGCGGCTCGCCGTCGCCGCCGCCGGCTATCGCGCCGCGCTCACGCGCTGGCCGGACAATCGCCTGGCGCGACTCGGACTCGCCAATATCGCGTTTGCCGAGGAGGAGCTGGCCGTCGCGGAGGCCCAGTACCGGGCACTTCTGGCCACCGATCCGGCAGACCTCGTGGCCATGAACAATCTCGCTGAGACACTCGCGCTGGCGGGGCGACGGGATGAGGCCCGTCGCATGATCGAGCGCGCGCTGGCCCTGGCCGGATCCGGCCATCCGCTGACGCCGGTGCTGCGCGAGACCGCCGAGGGCCTCGCGGGAGATCGGCCCACGACGGCTCAGGACTGAGTCTTGCGCCGGTCGGCGCCGATCAGAGACTCCAGTTCTTTCGCCGCTTCCTGGGTCGTCTGGACCAGCTTTTCCATATCGTGAGCCACCGCATGCTGGCGCTGCAGGGTGGCCTCGTCGTGCGCCAGGAAGGTGGTCACGGTCCGCTCGGCCTCCTCTTCGTCGATGCCGTAATCACGCAGCAGCCGGCTGGTCATCAAAAGGCTGGAATGCAGGGTCTCGCGGACGATGACCTGCACGCCACAGTCCATGAGCGCGTGGGCGTGAAAGCGATTACGCGCCCGGGCGATAACGGTGACCTTCGGGTAATGCTGACGCACGTAGCGGGCGATCTCCACCGATTTCTCCACGTCGCCGAGAGCGAGGACGAAGAAGCGGGCGCGATCCATGCCGGCTGCCTTCAGCAGATCCGGGCGGCTGGCGTCGCCGAAATGCACCACGTTGCCGAATCGACGCACGGCATCGAGTCGTTCCGGGTTCTTCTCCAGGGCGGTGAACGGAATACCGCGGGAGCGCAGGACCCGTCCGACGATCTGACCGACGCGACCGAAGCCCGCGATGATGATCTCGTTATGCTCGGCGGGCATCTCATCGTATTCGGGCTCGGCAGTGACCGGCGCGTTTCTCCGCGACCACGATTCGTTGGCGAGATAGAGCAGTGGTGTGGCGGCCATCGATAGAGTGACCACGACGATCAGGAGATCGGAGGTCTCCTTTGCCAGCAGCCCCGACCCGACGGCCGCGGTGAATATCACGAAGGCGAACTCTCCTCCCTGGGACAGCACCAGCGCGAGCGACCGGGATTGGTCGTTCGCGATGCCGAACATTCGCGCGAGGCCGTAGAGCACGAGTGTCTTTACAATCAGCAGCAGCGCGACCAGACCGAATACGTCTCCCGGTCGGGAGACGACCAGTCCCAGGTTGGCGGACATGCCCACCGCGATGAAGAACAGGCCCAGCAGCAGTCCCTTGAACGGCTCGATATCGGCCTCCAGCTGATGCCGGTATTCCGAGTCCGCCAGCAGCATGCCGGCGACGAAGGCGCCGAGGCCCATAGATAGTTCCGCCACCTGCATCAGGCTGGCCGCTCCGATTACCACGAGCAGTGCGACGGCCGTGAACAACTCACTGATGCCGGTCCCTGCCACCCAGCGCAACACCGGGCGCAGCAGGTAGCGGCCGCCGAACACCAATCCGAGCAGCGCAGCGACGCCGAACAGCCATCGTCCTGCCCCGAGTTCGGTCTCCGGCGCCCGGGCCGCGAGCAGGGGGATCGCGGCAAGGATCGGGATGACCGCGAGATCCTGGAACAGCAGGATGGAGAAGGCGGAACGCCCGTAACGGGTGGTGAGTTGCTGTCTCTCCGCCAGCAACTGCAGCACGAAAGCCGTCGAGGAGAGCGCGAGGCCGGCGCCGGCGACTACCGCGGCGGCGCCGTCGAGTCCGGCGAGCCAGGCGAGCCCCGCGATCACCGTCCCGGTCACGATCACCTGGGCGGCGCCGAGGCCGAAGACCAGTCGCCGCAGCACCCACAGCCGGGAAGGCTGCAGCTCCAGACCGATGACGAACAGCAGGAACACGACGCCCAGTTCCGCGAAGTGCAGGATGTGGTCGACTTCGGTGATCAGCGACAGCCCCCAGGGGCCGATCACGAGGCCGCCCAGCAGGTAGCCGAGCACCGAGCCGAAGCCGATACGCTTCGAGATGGGCACGGCGATGACCGCCGTGACGAGATAGATCAGTGCCTCCTGAAGGTAGCCCACCGTTGCCCTCCGTGAAACGCCGGCCGCCTCCCCGGTGCCGCGATAGTGTGTCATCGCCTGCACAGCGGCGGCAACAGCCTCGGCCGCGCCCCGAGATTTGTTTACACTGCGCTCATGGGATACGCGATAGCACGAATGCTGGTGCCGCTGTTGCTGGCCTGTCTCTCGGCCGGCTGTGGCGGAGAAGGGTCGGAGGAGCGACAGCGTACGGATGAGGCAGCCCCGCCTCCCACAGCGTCGATGAGTGACCAGAACGTCGATGCGATGGCCCGTGAACACGCGGACGACGAACCGGTTCCTGGCGGTGCGGCCGGTTCGTCCCCCGCCCGGGTGGTCAGCGAGGAACTGCCGTACGCGGACGTGGCGGGCACGCTGGCCCGGGGTTATCTGGCCGCGCCCGCGGATGCGTCGGAGCCGCTGCCGGCCGTGATCATGATCCACGAGTGGTGGGGTCTGAATGACAACATCCGCGCCATGGCCGATCGCCTGGCGGCCGAGGGCTATCTCGTGCTGGCCGTCGATCTCTATGGGGGCCGCGTGGCGGAGACCGCGCCGGCGGCGCGCGAGCTCATGCAGGAACTCGTCGAGGATCAGTCACGTGCCGAAGACAACCTGCGTCAGGCCTACGCGTTCCTGGCGCAGACCGGCGCGCCGGCCATCGCCTCGATCGGCTGGTGCCTCGGGGGGCACTGGTCACTGAGGACGGCGCTCCTGTTCCCTGAGCGGCTCGATGCCGCGGTCATCTACTACGGTCAGGTGGTGGACGACGAAGACGTGCTCGCGCCCCTCGACGTCCCGCTCCTCGGTATCTTCGGTGCGGAGGATCGCGGCATCCCGGTCGACTCGGTCGAGTCGTTCCGTGCGGCGCTCGATCGACTCGGCAAGGATTTCACCATCGAGATCTTCCCGGGCGTCGGCCATGCCTTCGCGAACCCCAGCGGCAACAATTACGATCCCGAGACGGCGGGGGCCGCGTGGCAGCTGACCCTGACGTTCCTGGCGCATCAATTGTCCGCGGGCGGTTCCTCCCCGGACTGATCCTCCGCGGACTGATCCTCGCCGCTGCACCAGTAGGATACGTCGACGTCAGTACTCGCATACAGCGTTCGGCTGCCGCGCTCCGGGTCGTCACACCGGGCAGCGGCATTCGCGCTGAAGGCTCCCTGCAGCAGTTCCAGTGAGCCCTCGGTACCGATGCTGTCCGAACAGAGCAGACGCCGGTTTACGCCTTTCAGTTGCCTGGCCGGGACCTCGAGCACGACGTCGACCCGGCCTGCATCGTCCCGCCCGGCAGGCGGCACCGCCTGCCGGGAGTCCGCCACCGAGACGGAGAGGGCGGTCAGCGTTTCCTCCGCGCCGCAGGTCGCGGTGACCCGGAGGACGAACCGTACCGCCCCTTCGCCGCCGACGAGCGGGGCGGCCGCGCTGCCTTCTCTGACCTGCTCGAGTTCGAGGATCTCGGCAGGGATGGCGGGCGCGACGGGCAGCAGCACGGCCAGGGCAGTCGGCAGCAGGCGGGTGAGTTTCATCGCTGCAAAGATAATGTGGGCCGGGGTTCAGGCACAATAGGGCCGGCACCGAGAACGAATCCGGATCGCAGATGATCAAGAAAGCCGCCGTCGTTACCTACAAGGCCGCCAAGCGGATCGTGATCTTCGTCGTCGGCACGACGGTCGTGCTGACAGGGGTGGTCATGCTGGTGACGCCCGGGCCCGCCCTGGTCGTGATCCCCCTGGGCCTCGCGATCCTCAGCATCGAGTTTGCGTGGGCACGGCGCTGGCTCCGGCAGATCCGCGAGCGCATCAGCGAGACGACGGCGGGTCGCTCGTTGCGCAGGAAGAACGCGAGCGCCGACGGAGAGCCGCAGACGAGTGACGAGGAACGGAAAAGAAAGCAGGGGCCGGAGGAATAATCGTCGTTTTAGCAGGGGGGCATCCGACAAGGATCGCCCTCCGGCCCCTGTGTTCGGCACCGGCGGGGGAACTGGTGCCGAAGGACCCTTCCTGGGTCCGTAAGTCCGGCGTCGTTGCCGGTTCGTTTCGGCGCGGCCCGGTGGCGGGGGAGAGAATGACCGACCGCGCCGCGCCAGGAAACGCTGTGACCGACCCGGTGCAGAGCAGCCGCGATGGTCATTTGAATTGATGCATATCCCGTGCCAGGTTGCTGCCGCCGGTAGTTGCGGCGGTTAACGCTGATGACCGGCGTCACGAGATTTCGTTATACACGGGATTTCGTGATTAGAGTCACGGAATATCGTGTATTCTTGGGTCATGGAAACGGAGGCGCGCTATCGGCGCCTGATGCGCCGCATCCCGGTCATCGGTGCGTTTCTCGACGAAGAGGGGCGCTTCGTCGAGGTCACCGAGCGCTTCTGCGAGCGCCTTGGTTACGACCGCGACGAACTGCTCGGGCGGCGCCCCGTCGATTTCACGACGGTCGGTTGCGCCGATCGGATCCTTCGGGAGGTCGTTCCCAAGCTTCGCCGCACGGGCCGGGTGATCGACGAACCGGTGGAGTTCTTGACCGTATCCGGCGAAGAAGTGTTCTTCGTCTCCAATGCGGTGATAGAGCGCGATCCCCGGAGCGGCTATGTCCGCACCGTGGTCGTCTACGAGGAATTCGGTGATTCCGGCGAGATCGAACGCCGCTACCGGCAGCTGTATCGGGCGACGCCCGCCATGCTGCATATCGTCGATGCGGAAGGTCGGATCACCCACGTCAGCGATCGCTGGCTGCAGGTCCTTGGCTATCGGGCGGAAGAGGTTCTCGGCCGTTCGATCCTCGATTTCATGTCCGAGTCCTACCGCTCCGAACTCGGCGGCGGGCGTCTGAAGCGCGTGATCAGCGAGGGCAACGTGATCGGCCGGGACCGGCAGATGGTGACCCGGGACGGGCGCGTGATCGACACCATCGTGTCGAGTGTCTCGGAGCGCGACGCCAAGGGGCGCGTGGTTCGCTTGCTGGTTGCCTGCACCGACGTCACGGAGCGCAATCGCACCGAGCAGCGGTTGCGCGAAACGCTTGCGGAGAACGCACGCCTCCGCGACGAACTGGAGCGGGAACGCGACTACCTCCGCGAGGAGATCAACGTGGCGATGAACTACGGGCGCATCGTCGGCGGGAGTCCCGCGCTGAAGGCCATGCTCGGTCGGCTGGAGGCGGTCGCGGGCACGGCGGCGAATGTCCTGATCGAGGGGGAATCCGGAGTCGGGAAGGAGCTGGTGGCCCATGCCATTCATGCGCGCAGTCCACGCGCCGACGCAGCACTGGTGAAGGTGAACTGTGCGACCATCCCGGAGGAGCTCTTCGAGAGCGAGTTCTTCGGCCATGTCCGGGGTGCCTTCACCGGGGCTCATCGCGATCGCGTCGGTCGCTTCCAACTCGCCGACGGCGGGACGATATTCCTCGACGAAGTGGGGGAAATACCGATCGAGCTGCAGGGCAAACTGTTGCGGGTGCTGCAGGAGCGCGAATTCGAGCGCGTCGGTGACGATGTCACCCGCACCGTCGACGTCCGGGTGATCGCGGCCACCAACCGGGATCTCCGTCAGGACGTGCAGGCCGGATTATTCCGTGAAGACCTTTTCTACCGTCTGAGCGTATTCCCGATCGAGGTTCCGCCACTGCGGGAGCGGGCCGACGACGTCGTCCAGATCGCCCGGCACTTCCTGGGCCAGGCCTGCCGCGAATTCGGGCGCAAGCCGCTCACCCTGAGCCAGGCTCACGTCGAAGCCATCCGGGCATACCACTGGCCGGGTAACGTGCGGGAACTGAAGAACGTGATCGAGCGCGCCGTCATACTGACCGCGGGGAACGTTCTCCGGCTGGATCTGTCCCTACCTCAGAGGGACGCGAACGAGGAACGGAACTCCCCCGGCGTTGCTGCAGATGATACCGAGCGGCCGTTCCTCACGGAGTCAGAGATGAAGCGGCGCCAACGCGCCAACCTCGTCGCGGCGCTGGAGCATGCGCAGTGGAAGGTCTCGGGTCCCGGCGGTGCGGCGGAGCTGCTGGGAATGCGTCCGACGACGCTGACCGATCGCATGCGGGCAATGGGGATCCGCCGCCCCGAACGCCGGGGGGCGGCCTGACCCGCAGGAGGGTGTGCATGTCCGGATTTCGGCGAGGGGTGGTGGCGGCGCTGGTCGCCCTGGCCGCGACCCTGGCGGCCGGCTGCGCGTCCCTGATGGAGACCGTCCCGGAACCGGAGCCCGCGCCGCTGCCGGAACCCTGGGCGACGCGGATCGCCGCCGTCGAGCCGCCGCCGGGCGCCGCCGAGATCATGGCTCTGACGCCGGAGATGCGGCGCTATCTCTCCGACCAGGTGAATCCGGACCGGTTCAAGCCGGTCGTTGTACGTAGTCTCACCAATCTCCTGCTGCATCCGGGCTCGCTCGGCATCGATTACGATGCCGGCCGGACCGGGACAGCGGCGGAGACTTTCCGCAGCCGTGCCGGCAACTGCCTGTCCCTGTCGATCCTGTTCGTGGCCCTCGCACGGGAGGCCGGTATCGATGCCCGTTTCCAGCAGGTGGAGATGGTGCCGGAGTGGGACATGCGCGACGACGTCCTGTTCGCCGCCCGACACGTCAATGTGTATGGTCGATTATCGGGTTACGGCGACTACGTGATGGATTTCTATCCGTACCCGGCGGAACCCCGCGGTCCCCGCCACATGCTGAGCGACCGGGAGGCGATCGCCCAGTTCTACAATAATCGGGGCGCTGGCTATCTCGCCGAGGGCGACTATGCGAGATCCTGGGTCTATCTCAGGGCGGCCGTTCGGCAGGCGCCGGCCTGGAGTGACGGCTGGTCCAACCTGGCCCTCGTTTATCAGCGTGTCGGCGACGATGCCAGTGCCGAAGCCATGCTCCGCTACGCGATTCATCTCGCCCACGACAATACGTCGGCGATCAACAATCTGGCCGTGCTGCTGGTGCGCCAGGGCCGCGATCAGGAGGCCGACGAGTGGCTGACGAGAGTCAGCAGCGTCCGCGAGCGTAACCCCTATTATCATTACGCGCTCGCCCGTCGCGCGGAGCGCGAAGGCGATTTCCGTGCGGCCCTCGCGCACATCGAACGCGCGCTCGAACTGAAGGAAGACGAGTCCCGGTTCGCCCTCAAGGCGGCGGAACTCACCGCCGTCCTGGAGGCGGGCGGAAGCGTCGATGCGCAGCGAAGGCGGCACGGCGCAGAGCCCGTGCCGGGCGGGGAGATGCGCTCGTCGCTCTGAGGGCGTGTGCCATAATCCACGCGGCGAAACGTCCGGCCGCGGGTCGGAGCCAGGCAGTAGGAGCAGAGCGATGACTGATGTGAACCGGCAGCTGGTGCTGGCCCACCGCCCCACCGGGATGGTCGGCGACGAACACTTCGAGTTGCGTGAATCCGACGTCCCGGAGCCGGCAGACGGCGAAGTGCTCGTGCGCACCCTCTGGTTCGCTTTCGATCCGGCGCAGCGGGGATGGTTGAATGATGTGAAGAGCTACGTGCCGCCGGTACAGATCGGTGAACCGATGCGTGCCGGTACGGTCGGTCAGGTGGTCGCCAGCCGGCATGCGGATTATCGTCCCGGCGATCTCGTGCAGGGCATGATGAGCTGGCAGGACTACGTGGCGGTCGATCCGGGCGGGCCGCTGCCCCTGAACAAACTGCCGTCCGACGTGCCGCCGACCTGGTTCCTGGGTGTCCTGGGCGTCACGGGGATCACGGCTTACTTCGGCCTGCTGGATATCGGTCGGCCGCAGCAGGGAGATACGGTCGTCGTGTCCGGTGCGGCCGGTGCCACGGGGTCGGTCGCGGGGCAGATCGCGAGGATCCGGGGTGCGCGGGTCATCGGCATCGCCGGCGGGCCGGAGAAGTGCGGCTGGCTGACCGACGAATTCGGGTTCGATGCCGCGATCGACTACAAGAACGAGGACACCGGTGCGCGGCTCGCCGAGCTCTGCGGCGACAGCATCGACGTCTATTTCGACAACGTCGGGGGCCCGATCCTCGACGACGTGCTCGTGAATCTCGCCCAGCATGCGCGCATCGTCCTGTGTGGAGGCATCTCGAGCGGTTATACGACCGATCCGCCGCCGGGACCCAGGAACTACATGCAGCTGGTCGTCCGCTCGTCGAGGATGGAGGGCTTCATCGTCCTGAACTACCGGGAGCGGTTCCCGGAGGCCGTCGAGGCGCTCGGCGGCTGGCTGGCGGAGGGCAGCATCCGTGTGAAGGAAGATATCCGCGAGGGTTTCGAGAATTGCCCGGCCACGCTCAGGCGCCTGTTCGAGGGCAAGAACCGGGGCAAACAGCTCCTGAAAGTGGCGGAACCGCCCCTGCCCATCAGCTGAGGTCGCGATTCAGCCGGCGCTTGCCACCACCAGCAGGGGACCGTCAGAGACCACCACGCCTCCCGGCTGTTCCAGCGTTATCGCGAAGGCCTGCGGGTCGAGGATGCCGAGCTTCGCCTTGATCGGTACGATCACCTCCGAGCGCCCCCCCGGGATGTCGAAGACGCCGCCGTCCACCGGTTGTTCGTCGCGTTCCGGATCCACGATCCATAGCTGATACTGCGCACGCGTCGGATCGTTCGCGGGCATGCCGGCAAGTCGCAGATAGCCTTCCTGACGGGAATTGTTCCAGACGACGTCGCCGGAAACGTCCGCGTAGTCTGCCGCCTCGGGCGGGTTCCAGGGCACTACGATCGTGCCCGGCGCCTCGCGGATGAGTTCCGCCCGCGCCTCGATCGGATCGGCCGCGGCGGCGCCCTCCTCGTCGGGCAGAGGTCGATTCACCACGGAAGGAGCCGCCGGACGTTGTTCGAAGTGCCGGCGCGCGTCCGCCAGAAGACGATCCTTGAGGCCGGCCGGTATATCGGCGCCGCGTGCGTCCGCCTTCGCGAATGCATTGGTCGCGGCGGCGGCGGCGAGTTGCATAGCCAGCGGATCCGCGTCCGGGCTGGATGCCAGCAATGCGTCGAGCTCCCGCTGCTCGTCGGCAGAGAGGCCCTCGGTGGCCCCTGCGGTCAGCATATCCAGGAGCAACTCGTTGTTCGTGCTCATGACAGCGTCCCCCGATCGGCGGCGGTCTGCTCTCCCAGCTCCTCGCGGATCTGGATCAGACCCCGCCGAAGCAGGCTCTTAACGGTTCCGAGCGGCATGCCCGTCTCTTCGGCGATAGCCGAGTGAGACATGCCGAGCCAGGTCGACATGCGGATGACCTTCTGCTGCTCGGGTTTCATATTGCTCAGCACTTCGGCGACCTTCTCGGTCTCGACCGACGCCTCGAGTGCCCGGTGACCGTTGCCGGACAGCGCGTATTCGACGTCGTCCAGGTTCTCGCGATCCGGCTCCCTGCTGGTCTTTCGCAAGCGGTCGATGAGCCGTCGCCGGGCGATCATGCTGATGTAGGTGGCCTC
>JARRPZ010000031.1:0-31016 GCA_037382365.1 Gammaproteobacteria bacterium | reverse complement strand
GAACCATCGCTGAACACGTAGAGCATCAGCGGCAACCCCTTGCGGGCCGCGTACTCGAGACAGGCGCCCATGCAGCGGCCGGCGCGGAAGTCCTTCACCTCGCCCTCCCGGCGCATGCCGCCGTGGTAGTCGTACCCGCCCATCGCGACCGTGCCGGCACCGGCGAAGCCGTTGACCACCATCTTCATGACGGCCGCCGTCTTGCGGAACTCCCGGTCGTTCTCGTAATCGGTCCGGCTGAAGATGCTCGCGAGGTCGTCGCCGACGATATCGAGGTCGGCGTCCGGGTCCAGGATGCCCGGTTCGCCGAAACGATCGGCGAGATCCGCCGCCTTGACGTAACCGCAGTTCACCAGATCCTTCAGCACTTCGTCGGCCGTGATCTCGAGCCGGGTGTCGACGCGACCGAGCTTCATGTCGCTGATGCGCTGGATGGACTCCATCACGGCGACCGCGTCGTCCTGGCTCAGCAGGCCGACCAGCTTGCCCGTGTCCACCAGCCCGGTGACGTCGCTGGCGCGGTCGACTTTCGTCGGTCGGAGGGACTGATCCATCAGCAGGGCGGGAGCCATGGAGTTGCCGCCCGAGTCCGACGAACGCGAACCGATCAGCGTCAGCAGCTCGCCATCGGCGCCTGCCTTCGCAATGCCGTACATGGGATTGTGCGGGTTGTTGCCGGTGTCGTTCTCCGAGCGCGCGGGGATGACGCAGCCATTGACGTTCGCCATGGTCGCCGGCGACACATGCATCATCATGCCGCGCAGGAACGCGCTGTCCGAATGGAAGGCGAGACCCAGATCCGTGTTGACGAAATCGTTCACGCCGGTCTGCGGGTTCGCGACCGGCGGGATCATGTCGCCGGGCAGGCCGAGCTTCGCGTAGCCTCCCGTCGACAGGAAATCGAGCTGGCCGCCCTCCTTGCCGACGAGCACGTTCGATCCGGCCATGTTCGCCCCGCCCGCCAGGTCGAAGGCGATGAACGGGATCTTGCCGGCCCCCTGGACGGCGATGCCACAGGACTGGGTCAGGGCCTGAAGGTCGGGGCTCAACGCGGCGGAGGCGGCCCGCGGGTCGGCGAAAAGACTCATCGCGCCGGCGCCCATCAGGGTGCCCGTGCCGGCGATGAAGCCCTGGGAGAGGAGCTGGCGCCGGGTGATGGGACGCGGATGATCCGGGTGACGGATCGGCGCGTCGGGATCGATGGGACCGTACTTTCTCGCCATTTCGTTTGCCTCGATTCGGACGTTCTCGTGTTACTGGATGGTCAGCGTCGCGCTGCCGATGAGGGCGGCGCAGGTCGCCTTGGCCACCGTCGCGGTGCGTTCCGGTGCGCAGCTGTTGCCGCAGACCGTCAACCGGTCGATCAGATTGTTCAGCTCGAATTTCACGTCGTCCGGGTGCGGCTGGCTGACGAAGGCCGTGTTGTTGATGCGCATGATCAGCGGATCGAGCAGTGCATCCCGGGCGGCGGCGCTGCCGTAGGCCGTCGTCACGCCGGCGGTGAAATCGAAGACGGGGAACACCTGGGCACGCAGTCCCGCATCCTCGACCAGGGCATTGCAGTATTCGATCGCGAGCTGGGAGATGCCCACCTGCTGCGAAGAGGAGAATGCGCCGAAGCTCTCGACCGTGGGCAGCTGCTGGCGGATCGTCGTAAAGGTCTCGACCACCTCCGGATGCGTCATCGCAACGCCGGTGATCTGCGACATCGACGCGTTGAGCTCGTCGAAGGTCCGTACGCCGATATCCGGTGACGGCGCCAGATCGACGGGTGCGGATACCAGGGGTACCGGTTCCGTACGCACGTTCGTGTTGGCGCCGAGCACCTCGAAAGTGAGGAAGAATTCGTCCGATTCCGGTCCCTTCTGCAGTTCGATGATGGTCCCCACATCGGCGATCGGCTGACCGAGTTCCTCGCTGGCCGCGTCGCTGGCGAGCGTCGTGGCGAGCTTCTTGTAGGCCTGACCGGCGCGGGGTTCGGCGCCGTTCAGCCCGATCCGCATCCCCTCGAGCGGGATGCCGCCCCAGGTCGCGGATTCGTCCAGGCTCAGGAAATGGGGCTTGGTGAAGAGATAGGAGTAACTGTCGAACTGGGCCACCTCGAAGAGCACATAGGCCTCAGGGACGTCGACCAGGTGGCTCACGCCGAACAGCAGATAGAATTTCTCGCCGACACCGACCTCGAAATTCTGCCCGATCTGCTCCGGTGTGAGGGTCCTGTTGTGGATCGCGACCATCCGGAACGTCCCGGCGAACTGCCGGTCGCCCGAGACCTCGTTACCGAGTACGAATGCGAAGGTGTCGTCCCAGTCGGCGAGACTGCCACCGGTGCCGGTCGGCTCCATATCGTCGGTGTGGATGCCGTTGACGTAGATGCTGCGGCCGTTCACCGGGTCGAAGTTCGCGACGACGTGCTGCAGCGTCGCCTGCAGGTCCTCGTCCGCATCGGAGGTGGTCAGCACCGGGTCGCCGTTGGCGTCGGTGACGTCGGAGCGGTTGTAGAAGTCGTAGCTGTAGAGGGTCTGACCGAGGGTGAAATTCCGATCCGTCGTACCGGCCGAGTAACTGACGATGCGGGCTTCCTCCTGGACCACGTTCCCGGGTACCACCCAGGCCTCGATGGCGTACTCGCCGGTCCCCTTGATCAGGTCGTGCAGCTTGCGGCTGGCGGTCGTCGTGCCCTGCGCCTTGCCTTCGCGCAGCGCGATACCCCATCCGCCGACCCAGTTGTAGTCGCCGCTGAGGGTGAGATTCAATGCCGGCTCGACGCCGCTGGTGTCGAATGCCGTGTCGCCCTGGCCGGTCTTGAATTCCCATAGCGCGATCACGTTGCGCTCGTAGCGGTTGCCGCCGCTCGCGACGATGCCGTCGGTGAGGGTCAGCGCCCGGCTGAGGACGAAAGACGGATCGACCTCGGTCGGAGCGACCTGGCCGGCGAGTGCTTCGATGGCGGACCGCATCTCGGCCGCATCCGTGGCGCAGTCACTCCAGCAATTATGGAATTCGCTGGCGAGGCGTACGACGAATCGTGAGGCGGCCGGATCGTCCAGGTTGATCTTCGATTTCGCCGCGTCGTAGGAGGCCGCGACGTCTTCTTCCGCGAAGAACGGAGACTGCGACGTCGGCGCAGCCGCCACGTGGCAATCGGCGCAATAGCGGGTGAGGACGGGATGCACGGTCTGGCCGAAGAGCGATCCGCCGTCGTCGGGGAAGCTCTTGCTGGCCCCCGGCGTCTTCTCCGCGGGTGGCTCGAGTTCGATGCTCTTGCCGCCGCCGGCCGCGTCACCGGCCCAGTTCGTGATCCAGGTCGTCAGGATCTCGGCGCAGACGGCGTCGTTCGACTCCCAGCAGTTATGGCCGCCGGCCACTTTCGCGACCATCCGCGAATCGCCGGGCGACGTCAGGTCGACGACCGTATTGGCCTCCTCGTAGGCGGCGTTGACGTCGTCGGTGCGGGCGAAGCCGGGTGTCTCACCGCCCGTGCCGTGACAGGCGCCGCAGCGGTTGTCGGGGCGGACCTTGTCCCAAACCTCGATCTTGAACGACTGCACGTCGTCGGTCGCGGGAGCGGGACCGGTGTAATCGGGGGAACTGGCGACACTCGTCACCGGGTTCTCCTGGGTATCCGCGCCGCTCGAACAGCCGGCGAGCGCGGCGGCCACGAGGAGGGCGGCGAAGACCTTCCCGGCGTTCGTCGGGCGCATCGGCAGGGCTGTCGTGTTGCTGTCCATGATCCGCGGCTCCCTCAGTCGCCCATGCAGTAGACGGCGGTCTCCGCGAATGCCGTCTTCATTCGATACTGGCTCGCGCGGAACGCGCCAACGATGTTCTGCAGTGCCAACCGGTCGGCCGCGTCACTCGGCTGCCGGAAGCAGACGGCCTCGAAGACCTTCTTCACCTGACATTCGGCGAAGGCATCGCTCGCGCCGAATTCCTCGCCCAGCGACTTCGCGCCGTTACCGCTGCCGGGCAGGGAAGGGTCCCAGCCGAGGCGTGTGTTGGTGCCCTGGCGCCAGTAGTTGTCCCAACGGTCGTCCGGCGTGCGGAATCCGAACGGGAAATTCGCGTCGTTGTTGAAATACTTGGGCTGCACCTGGCCCGGCGTGTACTCGATGCGACCTCTCTCCGGATCGAAGTCGTAGTACGCATAGGCCTGGGCCATCGGATCCATGCCGGCATGGCATTCGATACAGTTGTTCAGGAACACGCGGCTGTCCCCGCCCGGGCTGCGCGAGACGTCCTGGCGGATACGATCCGGGGCGCGGGAGCCGTCCTTGACCTGCTCCAGGTCGTTGCACATGTGGTTCATCAGGGTGAACCGGAACATGGCCCGATTGGTGCCGGCGACGAAGAAGGCTTCGGCGGCTGCCCGCGTCGTGACGACACCGGCCGTCGCCGCAGCCGGCAGATCGGTCACCGTCGACTGGGTGGTGCGCACCAGTCCGGTCTTCAGGTCGACGTGGCGCGCCTCCATCTCCTCGTAATGGGCATTGTCGGTCATGGAATAGGGCGGCAGACCGAGACCGTTGTCGCCGACGTAGAGGATGTCGGCGGACAACACGGTGTTGAAGGGCACGTCGTCCCGGATCATGCCGATTACCGTGGCCGTATAGTCGTTCAGCGGCGCGAATACCGTCTGATCACGATTCGTCCAGGGGGTCGCGAAGTTCCTGAGCGTGACGTTGTAGAAAGCGCTGTTGTCCATCGCCGTCTCGGCCGCGGCGATGGGGTTGCCTGCCAGGATGTCGGCCTCCATCGTCGCGAGGACCTGCTCGGCGGGTGGCACGCCCGCCAGGCGATCGTGCAGCCGTTTCGCCTGCTCGCGAGGTCCCGCCTCGGCGCTCTGCGCGATCGCCGCGAGGGCGATGCAGGCGATCCCGACCAGAGCGCGGCGAAGTAGCGAGCCCGACGGCTGCCAGCCTGCATAGTTAACGATGCTGCTCATGCCTTCCCTGTTCCTTCCTTGCCAGGGACGCAGATCGTCAAGAACGTGGCAGACCCCTGCGGGTCTCCCGGCTGTTCTCCAGCCCTCGCTCCTGGCAGCTCTGCCGTCCTGGATGGTTATCCGTAGACCGTCAGCTTTGCGTCCCCGCCTTTCGACGGGTTTGCCATTTTCAGAAGCCCTGCGAACGGGTCGCATCGATTGAAGCAACGGATGCTCGCACGTCCTCCTCCGGGCCGCCGTGACTGCTTTCACAAGTCACCGAACCCAGGGATCGCAGGTCACACAAGGACCACGCGATCACCGTGGAGGGGCTTTTGCAATTCGTGTGCCAGCGTGATGAGGGGTCTCCGCCTAGTCGGAATTCATGCCTGTAAACAGAGAGTTGCCGCTGCGATACGGGTTCGTTCGGAGCGCGGCATATGTCAAGCGCCTGTCGCTGGAATTCGACATGCCCACGGTGGTTCTGCAGACAAACGGCTGATTCGTCGCTCGATTCCCACCGTCGCCGTTCCCCGACACCACTATCGGGGAGGTCGGACTCGGATCGTCGCCATCGATGTGCGCGCGAGCGCACAGCAGCGCTCGCGATGTCGTCGAAATTCCACATTACGCGGGGAACTTCGTGCTCCCTATACTGCGCCGTTCTCTCGAGGTGCGGGAGCACTATCGCGTGCGGTCTCGGCGGATTTGTGAAGTTGTTAACAGAATGCAGCGGGGACCGTGTCCACCATTGTCCGCGGCTGGCTGCCAGCCCGTCCGCGACGGCCCGCCCGGGCCGATCGGGGCGGGGCGCCTGCACGAGTGAACGGGAGTCTCGTCGCGTGACGGCTGCAGGAAAGAGGATGTCCTATGATCAGCACGACGCAGAGACACGAGAGGGGGGCATGCGCCGCAGTGGCCGCTGCCCTGTTGCTGGCCGGCTGTGGCGGGGGCGGCAGCGGCGAGGGCCGGATCGGTTTCGGCGGCGGCCAGGATCCGGATCCGGTGATACTCGATTTCCCGGTCGCCTACGTCAAGCGTCCCCTGCCCGTCGACGAGGAGGGCGATCCGGTCGGCTTCGACGCTCGTGAGCCGGTGACGTTCAATATCGGCGCGGATCTCTATGTCCGTGACCGTGCCTCGCCCAGCACCGCGGATATCAACGTCACCGGCGCAATCACCGAGGAACTGGGCGACGTACGCGATCTCGAGGTGAGCCGTGACGGCACGAAGGTCCTGTTCGCCATGCGGGCCCAATTCATCGAAGGCGCCGACGAAGACGACCAGCCGACCTGGAACATCTGGGAATACGATATTCCGACGCAGACGCTGATACGGGTCATCCCTTCCGACATCGTCGCGGAGGCGGGGCACGACCTCGGCCCGGCGTATCTGCCCGACGGCCGGATCATCTTCTCCTCGACGCGTCAGCGACAGTCGGGCGCGGTACTGCTCGATGAGGGTAAGCCCCGGTTCGCAGCGCTGGACGAGGATCGCAACGTGCCGGCGCTGTTGCTGCACGTGATGAATCCGGACGGCACGGAGATCGAGCAGGTCAGCTTCAACCAGAGCCACGACCTGGATCCGACGGTGCTCTCCAACGGACAGGTCATGTTCAGCCGCTGGGACAACGCGCCGGGAAACGACGGCATGCATCTCTATCGGATGAATCCCGACGGCAGCGCACTCGAACTCCTGTACGGCGCCAACAGTCATGAGACCGGCAGCGACGGCGGGGAGGTGCAGTTCCTGCAGCCGCGCGAGCTCCCGGACGGCAGGGTCATGGCTTTGCTGCGCCCGTTCGACGGTACGGCGGGGGGCGGTGACATCGTCGAGATCGACGTGGCGAACTACGTCGAGAATACCCAGCCGAACCGGGACAACATCGGTGTGCTCGAAGGTCCGGCGCAGACGCCGGCCACTATCAACGAGGTCCTCACGGACGACGCCGCGCCGTCTCCGGGCGGGCGCTACAACTCGGTGTTCCCGCTGCGTGACGGCACCGGCCGCCTGCTCGTCAGCTGGAGTCAATGCCGGCTGCAGGACCCCGTCGACCTGAGGATCGTCCCCTGCAGCGACCAGAATCTCGCCGACGAGGCGCTGGTCGAGGCGCCGCCGCTGTATGGCATCTGGATCTATGATCGCGGCGAGGAGACCCAGCAACCCGTCGTCGCCCCGGAGGAAGGCTTCGTTTACACGGATATCGTGGCCGCCGAGCCGTATGCCGGCACGCCGCCGGTGGTCTTCGACGGCGCGACGCCGTTCACGCTGGGCCCGGACCTCGCCTCGGAAGGCGCTGCCGTCATCCATATCCGCAGCGTCTACGACATCGGCGGAGAGGATGTCTCCGGTGTCGGATTGGACGTGCTGGCCGACCCGGCGCTGACGACTGCCGCCGAGCGTCCGGCCCGTTTCCTCCGGGTCGTGAAAGCCGTCTCCATACCCGACGACGACGTCCTGGATTTCGATAACACCGCTTTCGGCGTGTCGGCCGGTCAGGGGATGCGGGAGGTCGTGGGTTATGCGGAGATCGAGCCCGACGGTTCCGTGATGATGAAGGTGCCGGCCAATGTGGCGCTCGGTGTGAGTGTCCTGGACGCACGGGGCCGGCGTATCGGTCCCCGGCACAACAACTGGCTGCAGTTGCGGCCCGGCCAGCTCCTCGAGTGCAGCGGTTGCCACGATCCCGAGAGCGGGGAGTCTCACGGACGGGGCGACGCCTATCCGGTGCTGAACGAGGGCGCCGAGATCACCGGGAGTCCGTTCCCGAATACCGATCCGGCGCTGTTCGCGGACGTCGGCGAGACCATGGCCGAGGTGCGTGCCCGCGCGAGCTGTGCGACGGACTGCGCCGGCATCGAGACGTCGCTCGACATCGTCTACGAGGACGTCTGGACGGACGAGGCGGCGGCCGGTCGGGCCCGGGACGAGCCTTTCGCCTGGCGCTACGGACCGACCAACGTCGCCGGGGAGTCCGGGCTGGAGACGCTGCCGCCGACGACGCCGGACTGCATCGCCGACTGGAGCGCGACCTGCCGGGGAGTGATCAACTACGAGCAGCACATCCATCCGCTCTGGTCCAAGCCGCGCCCCGTGCTGGACGCTGATGGTGTCACCGTGATCGCGGATCATACGTGTATCAACTGTCACACCCGCACCGACGAGCTGGGTCAGCTGAAGGTACCGGACGGGCAGCTCGAGCTCACCGACGGCGCCTCCCCGGACGAGCCGGCACACTTCAACGCCTATCGGGAGCTGCTCGCCGACGACAACGAGCAGGTGCTGGACATGGGGGCGCTGGTCGATCGCGTCGTCGATGCGGGCATCGACCCGGATACCGGCGAGCCCCTGCTGGAGACAGTAGCGGTGCCCGCGAGCATCAGTACGGCCGGCGCGAACGCATCCGATCGCTTTTTCGATCGGTTCGATGCGGGCGGCACCCATGGCGGTTTCCTGACGCCGGCCGAACTGAAGCTGCTGTCCGAATGGGCGGACATCGGGGCCCAGTACTACAACAACCCCTTCGACGCGCCGGCGGACTGATCCGTGAGGGCGCTCACATTGGTCGTCTCCGCGGTGCTGGGTCTCGCCCTGGCCGCGGGCGCGTACGCAGAAGAGCGCCACCGCTCGGTGACCGTGGCCGATCCTTACCTGGAGATGCATACCGGACCGGGCCGCGGTTACCCGGTCTTCAATGTCGTGCAGCGGGGCGAGACGGTCGAGCTGATGAAACGCCGTACGGAATGGTTCAAGGTGCGCGACGGCGGGGGCCGGGAAGGCTGGGTCCACGAGCGCGAGATGCTGATGACACTCGACGAGAGCGGCGAGCCCGTCCGCTTCGAGACGGCAGGGCGTGACGAATACCTGGCACGCCGCTGGGAATCCGGTGCGCTGACCGGTGACTTCGGCGGGGCCAACATCATCAGCGCCTATCTCGGCTACGCCTTCACGCCCAACCTCTCGCTCGAACTCTGGGGGTCCCAGGTACTCGGCAATTTCTCCGATGGCTGGATGGCCAATATCAACATCGTGCACCAGACCTGGCCCCGGCTCAGGGTATCGCCGTTCTTCACGCTCGGGACCGGCGTGATCCATATCGAGCCCGTCGCCACCCTGGTCCGGCCGGAGGACAGGACGGATCAGACGGCACATGTCGGCGTGGGCGTCCGGGCATGGCTCACCAGGCGATTTATTTTTCGGGCCGAATACAAAAGCTATGTCGTGTTCACGAGCCGCGACGAGAATGAGGAAATCGAAGAATGGAAACTCGGATTCGGGTTGTACTTCTGACGACGCTGACGTTGGCCCTGACCGGCTGCGGCAGCCTGCCGTTCCTGGGTGACGAGGACGCGGCGGACGACGCGCTCGCCGAGGTGCCGGAACAGGTGATTGAGCCGGAGGTGGAGCGCAGGGACGTGAGACCGCCGAAGATCGATACGGAGGACTTCGAGGTCGGGGTCTTCACGGGTCTCATGAGCGTCGAGGACTTCGGCGTGAGCCCGGTCTACGGCCTGCGCTTCGCCTATCACATCAGCGAGGGACTGTTCGTGGAGGCGGCCATCGGCCGGACCGACACGGAGGAAACGAGCTACGAGCGGCTGAGCGGAGCCGCGGAGATTCTGACCGATGATGAGCGCGAGTTCACATACTACAACGCGTCACTGGGTTACAACGTATTGCCGGGTGAAGCCTTCGTCGGGCGCGACCTCGCCTTTTCCCAGGCGCTCTACCTGATCGCCGGGATCGGCAGTACGGATTTCGCGGGCGACGACCGCTTCACAGTGAATTTCGGTTTCGGTTACCGCCTGCTGCTGAACGATGCCATCGCCCTGCACGCGGACGTCCGTGACCACCTGTTCGACATAGACATCCTCGGCGAGGAGAAGACGGCCCACAACATCGAGGGTCATATCGGATTCACGGTCTTCTTCTGAAGCCGGACCGGAGGGACACGGGATGCGACGAGTACTGCTGAGGATGGCCGCTGCGGCCGCGCTGCTGTGTGCGACGGCAGCCTGTTCCGGCGTGGAGCCGTGGGTGAAGCCCTACGAGCGGGACCGACTCGCCGACCCGATCATGTCCCTCGACATGGATCCGGTCGCGACGGCCTACGAGCATCACGTGTACGAATCGCGTGAGGGTGCCCGCGGCGGCATGGGCAGCGCAGGGGGCGGCTGCGGCTGCAACTGAGGCGGGAAGATGTCGGATCGTCGCGGCCTGTTGCTACTCTCCCTGGCGTTGCTGCTGCCCGCCCGCCTGGCGGCCACGGTACTGCCCGAGGATCGGGCCGACGTTCTCTATCACCGTTACGAAGGCGGCGGTGTCACCATCGACGGACCGTCCGTTCTGCTGCGCAAGCAGGTCGGCAAGAGTTTCTCCCTGTCGGCCAACTATTACCTGGACATGGTGTCCAGTGCATCCATCGACGTCGTGACGACGGCCAGTCCATACACCGAGGAGCGCAACCAGGGCTCCCTCGGTATGAGCTACCTGTACGGCAATACCGTGATGAACGTGGGGTACACACGGAGTGACGAAAGCGATTTCACCGGCAACAGCCTGAACTTCAGCATCAGTCAGGACCTGTTCGGGCAGATGACGACCGTGACCCTGGGTTACGCGCTCGGTTGGGACGAGGTCGGGAAGTCCAATGACCCGACATTCCGCCGCGAAGCCGACCGGCAGCAGTACAGCCTCGGTATCACGCAGATCGTGAGCCGCAATCTGATCATGAGCTTCGCGTTCGACGCGATCACGGACGAGGGTTTCCTGAACAACCCCTATCGGTCGGTGCGTTACCTCGCACCGGAGGACCCGGTCGGCTACGCCTACCAGCCCGAACTGTATCCGAATACCCGGACCAGCGGTGCCGGGTCGGTCACGGCCCGCTACTATCTGCCCTGGCGTGCGGCGCTGCACGGTACGTATCGCTACTTCTCCGACAGCTGGGGGATCGAGGCGCATACGGCGGAGATCGGCTACGTACATCCCTGGAAGAACGGCCTTACCTTCAGTACGCGCTATCGCCATTACACTCAGGATCAGGCGGATTTCTATGCCGACCTGTTCCCGCGCTCGGACGCGCAGAACTTCATGGCTCGAGACAAGGAGCTGAGTACCTTCAGCAACTACACGGTGCGGGCGGGCGTCAGCTGGGAATTCGTGAGCGAGGATGCGCGATTCTACGACAAGGGCTCATTGAACCTGTTCTGGGACCGCATCCGGTTCGACTACGACAACTTCCGGGATCTGCGTGTGACCGGCGCGGCACCGGGCGAGGAGCCCCTCTACGGCTTCGATGCCAACGTACTGCAGCTCTTCGTCTCGTTCTGGTTCTGACGGACTCCTGAACGAATCGGGTCGATCGAATCGGGCCTGAAGACCCTCCTGCATGGCGTGTCGTGTCCCGCCGGACCGCGGGGCTCTTTCCCTGCTACCATCAAAGCCTTAGACGTCAGGGAGGCCCGCTATGAAACAGGGCAGGCTCGTCTCGATCGCGCGGCGCGATCGCAAGCGTGCACCGATGGAAGTGCTGGACCGGGCCCGGATCACGGGTGCTGCCGGGGTCGAAGGCGATTTCCGGGGCCGACCGGGCAAGCGCCAGGTGACCGTGCTCGCGGCCGAGGACTGGCAGGCTGCCTGCACGCAGCTCGGCCGCACCCTGCCATGGACGGATCGACGCGCCAACCTGCTGATCGAGGGCATCCGGTTGCCGCACCGCACCGGCAGTCGTCTGGTGATCGGTGAAGCCGTACTGGAGATAACCGGTGAGCTCGATCCCTGCTCGCGGATGGACGAGGCGAGCGAGGGGCTGCTCGCTGCGCTGACCCCTGACTGGCGTGGTGGCGTCACCTGCCGCGTCGTTGCCGACGGCGACGTGCGCGTCGGTGATGCCGTGGACATGGAGCAGGAAGATGTCGGGCAGGCGTGAATTCGATCTGGTCCTGTTCGGAGCCACCGGCTACACGGGCCGTCTGACGGCCGGATACCTCGCAGAGAAGACGGGAGAGGAATTCCGGTGGGCGATCGCCGGTCGGGACGCCGGCAAGCTGGAGGCGCTCGCTGCCGAACTCGGCGGTGGTCCGGGGGTGATCCGGGCCGACGTGACCGACTACGACTCACTCCTGCAGATGGCGCGCCGTGCCCGTGTGCTCGTCACGACGGTCGGCCCCTATATCCGCTACGGTGAGGCCGTGGTGATGGCCTGCGTGGAAGCGGGCACTCATTACGCCGACCTCACCGGCGAACCGGCGTTCGTGGACCGGGTGATCGACCATTGCGGCACCAGTGCCAGGGAGCAGCAGGTCCGGGTCGTGAACTGCTGCGGTTTCGACAGCATCCCGCATGATCTCGGCGCCTGGATGATGGTCCGGGCACTGCCGGATGACGCGCACGTCCAGCTGGAGGGTATCGTCTCCGCGAAGGGCGGCATCTCCGGGGGCACCTGGAACTCGGCGCTGGAGGCACTCGGAAACCTCGGGGAGACACGCCGCGTGGCCGCCCGCATGGAACAGGGGCTGAGCGGTGACCGGCGGGTGAAGGTCGATCCCCGCGGCGTGCACTACGAGAAGCAGGTGGCGGGCTGGGTCATGCCATTCCCGACGATAGATCGACAGATCATCATCCGGTCGGCGTCGTCGTTACCCGAGTATGGACGCGAGTTCACCTATGCCCACTATCTGAGGGCGGGTTCGCTGGCGAACCTGGCCGCCCTGTCGACGGGCATCGGCACCGTCGCTGGCCTGGCCCAGGTCGGGCCGGTGCGGCGCTGGCTGGGCGGTCTGAAGCCGCCCGGTTCCGGGCCTGACGAGGAGACGCGGCGGACCGGACGGTTCCGTATCACCTTCATCGCCCGCGCCGACGGCCGGCGGCTGATCGGCGAGGTGTCCGGCGGCGAACCGGGTTACGCGGAAACCTCGCGCATGCTGGCGGAGGCCGGTCTCTGTCTCGCGCTGGACGAGCGGTCTTTGCCGAAACGCTACGGCGTACTGACACCGGCCGAGGCCATGGGCGACGCGCTGCTCGAGCGGCTCCGCGGCATCGGTATCCGATTCGAGATCGTCTCGGACGAATCCGACGCGGGATAGGCCGACGCCCGTTCCGGCGGAAGACTGAGACCGGTGAAACTCGTGCTGCGAGAGAGCAGATGGTCCAGAGCGCGGGCCACGGCGGCCCGGTCTTCCCCGGAGACGAAGTACACGGTGGCGCGGGGGCTTCGTGCCCGGCCGTACACGAAAGCCGGGATCCGCTCGCCGAGGCCCTGCATCAGCCCGATGAGATCTTCATCGACGAAGCCGGCGAGCCGCGGGAGATCCTCCGTCAGTATCAGCACGATGCCCGAGAGTTCCGCATAGCGAGCGAGCGCCGTCTCCGCCAGACCTGGCGTCTCGGTGACGTGTGTGAACAGCGAGAACGTGGTGAGCGTGGAGGCCGGCCGCCGCGCGAGATCCGCGAGCACGGGATCCGTGGCGACGATGGCGGACGAGATCAGCTGCAGGGGCAGGTCGTCCAGCCGATCTCCCAGTGCCCTGTCCGCCGTCGCCAGATATTCGGCGGCGAATCCCGGGCCGAGCGGTTCCCGTGTCGCGAGACGGCGCTCCATGACGGGCACGAGGGCCTTTGCCAGCGTGTCCACATAGTAGTCGGCGTAGAAGGAATCCGGCAGGGCCGCGTAGCGGAGGTATTCGCGTTCGGATTGCAGACGCTGCTCGGCGATGCCGTTGCCGATGGCGCTGGCGATGGCCTCGTTGATGAGATTGTAAGCACGGAGACTCCACGGCCGTTCGCTGCGCACGAAGGCCGCGAGCATCGCCTCGTGTCGCTCCGCCGGGCTCTGGGCGTAGAGATAGTGGACGAATTCGTGGATGACCACGCCGAGACGATCTGCGGGTGACTCACCCCGGCGGCTCTCGACGATGGCGTGATTCTCGACGACGGTCGCCTGCGACCCGGTTGCCCGCTCCGGCAGCGCGATGAGGTCGACCTGGAGGTCCTCGACCTCCCGCATGCGCACGTCGAACAGTGCGGCTACGCCCGTGAGCAGCTCGCGGAGTCCGGCACGCTCGGCGACGCCCCGATAGCCGGCGGCCAGTCGTTCGAGATCGGCTGCGGGACCCTGCGTCCACCACTCGTCGAAGCGCGGTCGGAAGTGTGCGGCGATTGCCGCCGCGTCACGTGCGTCCCCCGGCTGGAGCAGCAGCCCGAGCCGCTCCCGGTAATCCGCCAGATCCCCGGCCTGCAGGCTCGCGATACGCAATTTCTCGCCGACATCGACGCCCCGTGCCTGCAGGTAGGGGAAGGTGTACGGATAGGGGGCCGGCCGGCCCGGTTCGGTGAAGTCTGCATAGATCCGGTATCGCTCCTGCAGCGCTCGCCAGCGGGCGATGCGCTCCTCGTCCCTGGCACTCCATCCCAGTTCCTGCCACAACGTGTCATACGCCTCCCGGGTGCAGCGCCGGTAGCCGCTCAGACAGTCGAGGTGATAGATCAGATTCGCAAGCGGCGAGATACGGATGCCGAAGCCGGATCCCGCCGCGGCACCGCCGGCGGGCGCGGCGACGAGCAGTGCCAGGGCGGCCGCGAGGAACAGGTGGCGGCTGGCCAACGCCCGGCTTCAGTACTGCAGGTTTTCGACGCGCGCGAGCGTGGCGAGGGACTCTTCCATGAGCGCGCGTGCTTGAGACGTCATCGCGTGCAGGTACGCATGGAGCGCGGCGTCCTCCGTCGTGCGTGACTCGCACTGTTCGCTGTAGACCTCGAACGCCGTGAGGCTCTGCACGAGATCGGCCAGATGATGCGGACATTCACAGTCGATATCGGTGCGCACGTTGGCCAGTTTGGCGAGCTGCCCGTCGTTGAAACGACGCGGCGGCGGCTCTTCGGTGAGCGCCTCCATTGGCAGATTGTCGTCCCGGACCGGTGCGCGCTCCGGTCGTTCCCGCGGCAGGGGACGGTTCGAGATCTGCGGTCCGCGCAACAGGGCCTCCACCAGCACGAGTGCCGTCGTCGGTGCCCGGAAAAGCTCGAACTGGGCGGCGGACAGACGGGCGACGTCGTCGCTGCGGCCGAAGTTGTACAGCACGAGGACGCGTTCGGCTTCGGAGACGTCCCGCAGTGCGGCAATGTGCTCGGCAGTGCGCTCCTCGACCACCGGCACCTCGATCAGCAGCACTTCCGGCCGCAGTCGACGAATGTCTGCGCGGAACCTCCGCGGGTCGCTCTCCAGGGTGACGAGTTCCACCTGCTCCGGCAGCACACCGGTGCGTCCCAGGCCCTGCAGCGCGAAGCGGCCCAGTGCGGCGACCCGTATGGGCTTGTCGGTGCGGGCGAGCTGGATTTCGTTCGCCTGGCGGACGACCTCATCCCGCCGCGTCCGCAGTTCCTCGATATCGAGGTTGGCGATCTGGCCGATGGAAAATCCCCGGTCTACCAGGATCTTCAGCAGTCCGAGCTTCTCCACGTGCTCGCGCGAGTAGATGCGCCGACCGCTCTCGGTGCGATCCGCGATCACCGCGCCGTATCTCCTCTCCCAGATGCGGAGAGTGTGTGTCGATATGCCCGTGAGCCGCGATACGGCGCCGATGGCGTAATCGCTGCCGCTCGTCGGCCGGCCAGCATCCGTCTGTGCCATGTCTCTCTCCCGTCAATGTTCTGTCTACGGGCGAAATTCTACACAAACTCGTCAGAAATGCCAGTGATCTTCGTCTCACGGTCGGCGCTCGGCCATGAATTCGCTCAGCGCCACCGCCGTGTGGGATCCGCCGGGACGTTCGATGAGTGCCTCCGGGCTGCCGCGCGCGACCACGCGACCCCCGGCGTCTCCGCCTTCCGGCCCCATGTCGATGATCCAGTCGGCTTCCGCGACGATGTCCAGGTTGTGCTCGATCACGACGACGCTGTTGCCGGCTTCCACCAAGCGGTGCAGCACACGGATCAGTTTCTCCACGTCCGCCATGTGCAGGCCCACGGTGGGTTCGTCCAGCACGTACAGGGTGTGGTCCCGAGCGCGACGCCGGCCGCCCGCCTCGTCCTCCGGCAGGTCCGGGCCGCCCTTCGCCAGTTCGGCGACCAGCTTGATGCGCTGTGCTTCACCCCCGGACAGCGTCGGGCTCTGCT
The DNA here is from genome assembly GCA_037382365.1 of Gammaproteobacteria bacterium. Classification (GTDB taxonomy): domain Bacteria; phylum Pseudomonadota; class Gammaproteobacteria; order Steroidobacterales; family Woeseiaceae; genus Lentisalinibacter. The sequence continues at coordinate 14,977 of JARRPZ010000031.1, read as the reverse complement.
GGCCGAGAGTCAGATAGCCCAGGCCGACCTGTACCAGCAGGTCGAGGGCGTGGTGGATCCGCGGATGGACCGTGAAGAAATCGCGGGCTTCCTCGACGCTCATCGCGAGCACGTCGCCGATGCTCCGGTCCCGATAGCGGATCGCGAGTGTCTCGGGGGAGAAGCGCTGTCCGCCGCAGGTCTCACACTCCACACGCACGTCCGGCAGGAAACTCATCTCTATGCGCCGTACGCCCTGGCCCTCGCATTCTTCGCAGCGTCCCCCCTTCACGTTGAAGGAGAAACGGCCCGGGCCGTAGCCGCGCATGCGCGCCTCCGGCGTCCGGGCGAAGAGACGGCGGATCTCGTCCCAGAAGCCGATGTAGGTAGCGGGACACGAGCGTGGTGTCTTGCCGATCGGCGTCTGGTCGACCTCCAGCACCCGGTCCACCGCCTGCCAGCCGTCGATGTCCGCGCAACCGACCGCAGCGGCGGGCTTTTTCCTGCCCCGCGCCCGCCGCGACGCGAGCAGGCGATGTACGTTGTCGTGCAGGATGTCGCGCACCAGTGTGCTCTTGCCGCTGCCCGACACGCCGGTCACGACGACCAGTGCATGCAGCGGGAAGTTCACGGTGAAACGCTTGAGGTTATTCAGTTCAGCGCCGGCTATGCGGATCGCCGGGACGTCTCTGCGCCGCGGATTCACCGCCCGCCGGTGTTCCAGCAACGGATGGGGGAGAGGATGTGCGAGCATGCGTCCGGTGAGTGAATCACGGCAGCGGATCATCGAGGCGACGGATCCTGTCGCGACGACGCGGCCTCCGTGGACGCCCGCGCCGGGACCGAGGTCCACCACGTATTCAGCGGCACGGATCGTGTCCTCGTCGTGTTCGACCACGACGACGGTATTGCCGCGGGCCTCCAGCTCCCCGAGGGTATCCAGCAACCGGCGGTTGTCCCGCGCATGCAGCCCGATGGTCGGTTCGTCGAGGATGTAGCAAACCCCCTGCAGGTTGGACCCGAGCTGGGAGGCGAGACGGATACGCTGGGCTTCGCCGCCGGAGAGCGTCGGCGCGGCCCGGTCCAGGGTCAGGTAGCCGAGGCCGACCTTGCGCAGGAAGGCGAGGCGGGCACGCAATTCCGAGAGCACGTCCCGGGCGAGTTCGGCGTCGCGACCGCCGAGCGACAGGCCGCCGAACCAGGCTTCGGCGTCTTCCACCGAAAGCGCTGCGTAATCGGCGATGTTCCGGTCCCCGAAACGCACGTTCAGCGCCACCGGATTCAGGCGCGCGCCCCGGCAGGCGGGGCAGGGCGTCCGCGGCGATCCGCTGTCCGCCTCTTCGTCCTCGCCGGTATCCTCCAGACCCGTGCCGTGGCACAGCTCGCACCAGCCCCGCGCGGAGTTGTAGGAGAACAGTCTGGGGTCCGGTTCGTCGAAGCTGCGGCTGCAGGACGGACAGGCGCGGCGCGCCGAGAGCAGCGATTCGCCGTCGCCGGCCACGACGCGCACGGTGTCGTTACCGAGGTCGAGCGCCCGACCGAGGAGTTCGGCCAGGCCGGCTGCGCCACGGGCGGCGACATCGATCTCCCCGACGGGCAGGTCGATGTCGTGTTCGCGGAACCGGTCCAGCCGCGGCCAGTCGCGGGTCGGCAGGTAGTCGCCGTCCACCCGGAGTCGCTCGTAGCCCTTCTTCGCCGCCCACTTCGCGAGGTCGGTGTAATAGCCCTTGCGGCCCACGACCAGCGGCGCCAGAAAGGCGATGCGCTCGCCACGATGGTCGCGCATCAGTCGCGCGAGCATCTGCTCTTCGCTCTGGGGCTCGATGGCCACATCGCAGTCCGGGCAGTACTGGGTACCCAGCTTCACGAACAGCAGGCGCAGGAAGTGGTATGCCTCGGTCATGGTCGCGACGGTGCTCTTGCGTCCGCCCCGGCTGGTGCGCTGCTCGATTGCCACCGTGGGCGGGATGCCGAAAACCGCATCCACGTCCGGCCGGCTGGCCGGCTGAACGAACTGGCGCGCGTAGGCGTTGAGCGACTCCAGATAGCGTCGCTGGCCCTCGTTGAACAGGATGTCGAAGGCCACCGTGCTTTTGCCGCTGCCCGAGACACCGGTGATCACCGTGAACCGGTCCCGCGGGATGCGGATGTCCACGTTACGCAGATTGTGCTCGCGGGCGTGATGGATGCGGATGTCGCGGTCGGCCTTCCTGCGGCGTCGGCGACGCGAGGCGGGCAGGATGGCCCTGCGGCCCTGTGCGCCGCGGTAGTCTGCCAGTGCCTTGCCCGTATGATTGTCCGGGCGCCGCGCGATCGCGTCCGGCGTGCCCTCGAAGACGATCCGACCGCCCCCTTCGCCCCCTTCGGGCCCGAGGTCGATGATCCAGTCCGCGGCGTCGATCACGTCCAGGTTGTGCTCGATCACGATGATCGAGTGCCCCTCGCCGATGAGTTCCTGCAGCGCCGCCAGCAGTGTGGCGATGTCCTGGAAGTGCAGCCCCGTCGTCGGCTCGTCGAACAGGAAGAGTTTGCGCTCCGTCCGCTCGCCGCGACCGCGGGCCTCGGCCAGGTGCGCCGCGAGCTTCAGGCGCTGGGATTCGCCGCCCGAGAGTGTGGGCACCGGCTGGCCCAGGGCCAGGTAATCCAGACCGACGGCCGCCAGCGGCTCGAGTCCGCGCAACACCGAGGGTTCGTCGGCGAAGAACTCGAGCGCCTCGCTGACCGTCATCTCCAGCACGCCGGCGATGGAGCGGGCGCGCGCGCCGGGTACGGCGCCGCGGAGACGCACCTCCAGCACCTCGGGCCGGTAACGGCGTCCGTCGCAGGCCGGGCAGCGCAGATAAACGTCCGAGAGAAACTGCATTTCCACGTGCTCGAAGCCGCTGCCGCGGCATTCCGGGCACTGTCCCTGTTTCGAATTGAAACTGAAGACGCCCGGTTTGTAGCCACGCTCGAGGGCGGTGGGTGCCTGAGCGAAAAGCTTGCGTATGGGATCGAGGGCGCGCACGAAGCTCGCCGGATTCGACCGCGTCGTCTTGCCGATGGGCGACTGATCGACCAGCACGACCTCGCCGATCTCCTCGTCACCCTCGATCGCGTCGTGCTCGCCGGGGGCATCCGTCGTGCGGCCGCGGCGTCGCAGCAGGCCGCGCCACAGCACGTCCTCGATCAGTGTCGACTTCCCCGAGCCGCTGACGCCCGTCACGCAGATCAGCCGCCCGAGGGGGAACGACGCATCGACGTCCTGCAAATTGTGGGCTCGCGCACCGCGGATCGTCAGCCGCGGCGTATCGCTTGCCACCGGGCGCAACCGGCGTTCGGCATTTACCCGGCATTCCCCGCGCAGATACCGGGCCGTCAGGGAGCGGCGCGAGCGCGCGAGCTGAGCGGCAGTACCGAAGAAGACGACTTCGCCGCCCCGTTCACCGGGGCCCGGTCCCATGTCGATCACCCGGTCCGCGGCGCGGATGATCTGCGGGTCGTGTTCGACGACCAGGAGCGAGTTGCCCGCGTCGCGGAGGCGGCGCAGCACGCCGTTGACCCGCTCGATGTCCCTGGGGTGCAGGCCGATGGACGGTTCGTCCAGGACGAACAGTGTGTTCACGAGTGAGGTGCCGAGCGCAGTCGTCAGATTGATCCGCTGCACCTCTCCGCCGGAGAGAGTCCGGGACTGCCGGTCGAGGGTGAGATACCCGAGCCCTACCTCGAGCAGGAAACCGAGGCGGCCACGGATCTCCGCCAGCAGCAGATCGGTCGCTTCGTCCAGCGGTGCAGGGAGCTCGAGGCGCGTGAAGAATTCCACCGTGCGAGCGATAGGCAGGCAGGTCAGTTCATGGATGTTCAGGCCGTCGCCGTGCCTGCCGCTTTCGCTGCTGCCGCCCAGTCGCCACAGGAGCGATTCCGGCTTCAGTCGCGCGCCACCGCAGGCACGGCACAGGTCGTAGCTCCGGTAGCGGGACAGCAGGACCCGGACGTGCATGCGGTAAGCCCGGCTCTCCAGCCATTCGAAGAATCGGTCCACCCCGTACCAGAGTCCGTCGTCCCAGCTGCCTTCGCCCTCGAAGACCCACGCCCGCTGCTCGGGCGTGAGATCGTGCCAGGGCACGTCCAGTGGCACGCCGGCGCCTGGCGCCCGGCTTTCCAGGTCGCGTTGGCATTCCCTGTAACTCTTGCTCTGCCAGGGCTTTATCGCGCCGTCGGCCAACGTGAGAGACGGGTCCGGGACCACCAGATCCCGGTCGATGCCCATCGTGCGGCCGAAGCCCCGGCAGGTCTCGCAGGCACCCATCGGCGAGTTGAAGGAGAATTGGCTGGGCAGCGGATCGCGGTAGGTCAGGTCGCAAGCGGCGCAATGGAGTTGCTCGGAGAATTGCCTGACCTCACCCTCGGCGTCGTGGTCGTAGAGCCGCACGCGACCGCCGCCGCGCCGCATCGCGGTCTCCACGCTTTCGATGAAGCGGCTGCGATTGTCGTCGCTGATCCGCAGCCGGTCCTCGACGACATACAGCACACGCCCGTCGATCTCCCTGATGCGCAGGTAGCCCTGGTTCTCGAGGTAGCGCCGGACCTCCTCTTCGCTGAAATTCTCCGGCCGCTCGAGCGGGAACGTGAGTACGACGCGGCGCTCGGGCCACGCCTCGCGCATGACCGACCACACCGACTCCGGATGATCCCGGCGGACCGGCCGCCCACAGCCGCTGCAATACAGGGTGGCGGCACGGGCGTAGAGCAGTTTCAGATGGTCGTTCAGCTCCGTCATCGTCCCGACGGTGGAGCGGGAGGTGCGCACCGGGTTCGTCTGATCGATCGCGATAGCCGGCGGGATGCCGTCGATGCGTTCCGCGGCCGGCTTGTCCATGCGATCCAGGAACTGCCGGGCATAAGGGGAGAAGGTCTCGACGTAGCGCCGCTGTCCCTCGGCATAGACCGTGTCGAAGGCGAGGGACGATTTGCCCGAGCCGCTCACGCCGGTGACGACGGTCAGCTCGTTCAGCGGAATCTCGATATCCAGGTCGCGCAGGTTGTTCTGGCGCGCGCCGCGGATGACGATGCTGTCGGCAGCCATGGCTGTGTGTCCGGTGGACTCAGAGGGAGGCGGGCGGAGCGCTCGCCGGCAAACGCGGATATTACCGCAAGCGGACCTCGACAGGACCGGGACACCGGTAGCGGGGCACCTTCCGCCTCACCGTGCCTGACCGTAGTCGGGTCTTGCTGTATAAAGTCGCCATGGGCTCGTACAGGATTCGGCCGCAACCCTCCGGCAACAACAGCCTGATCCCCACGGTGATATTCGCGCTGCTGGTGGCGAACGGCCTCGCTTTCGCGGCTCAGAATGTGTCGCGCGAGATGTTCGTCACGTTGCTGGGCAATCTCGCGTTGTGGCCCGCCGGGTCGGAGTATTTCGCTCCCTGGCAGCTCGTCACCTACGGGTTCCTGCACGGCGACCTCACCCACCTGCTGTTCAATATGTTCACGCTGTGGATGTTCGGACGCGACATCGAGCGCTTCTGGGGGCCGAAGCGTTTCGCCATCTACTATTTCGTCTGCGTGGCCGGCGCCGGATTCGTGCAACTTCTCGTCGCCATGTCCCAGGCCGACGTCTACCCGACGCTCGGGGCCTCCGGCGGCGTATTCGGCATCCTGCTGGCCTACGGCCTCATGTTCCCGGACCGCCGCATCCTGCTGCTGATCCCGCCGATCCCGATGAAGGCCAAGTACCTGGTGGTCCTCTTCGGCGTCCTGGGGAACTCATGTACGGAGTCACCGGCATGCAGCCGGGCGTCGCGCATTTCGCGCACCTCGGCGGCATGTTGTTCGGATTCCTGCTGATACAATACTGGCGGCGTCCGCGCTGAGGCCGTCACGCCGCACCGCGGTTCCATAACCGAGCGCAGAATCATCGGGAGTTGTTCATGGCAGCTTATCGCAAGGGGATCCTGACGACCGTCCTGGCCGGCGTCTTACTGAGCGCCTGCGGCGGTGACCAGCCACCGCCGATCACGGAGCAGCCGACGGCCAGCCAGGAAAAGCCTGCGGCGACGGTGGCGCCGCCGGCCGGCAGCACGCTGAGGGCGATCGCACGCATGGAACCGAAGTCCGGCTCGTCGGTCAGCGGGGCCGTGGTATTCACCGCGTTCGACGGCCCCATGGTGATGGGCGGCGTACTTTCGGGTGGCGAGCCCGGCACCCATGCCATCCATATCCACGAAGTCGGTGACTGCAGCGCGGCCGACGGCACCTCCGCGGGTCCTCATTTCAACCCGACCGGCGCGCCGCATGGCCGGCCGGATTCGCCGGACGGCCAGCACCACGCCGGCGATCTCGGCAACATCACCTTCGACGCGAACGGCCGCGCCGGTTTCGACCGGGTGCTCGGCACGGGGCTCACCTTCCGCGGCGACACCGGTATCGTCGGCAGAGCCGTGATCGTGCACGCCAAGCCGGACGATTTCGAGACCCAGCCGACCGGTGCAGCCGGTGCCCGGATTGCCTGTGGAGTGATCGAGCTGCTCGAATGACCCGTGGCGTGTGCTCGCTCGTCGCCGCGGCCCTCGTCCTGTTCACGGCGATGCCCGGCGACGCCGACGAATCGCCGTCCGCGGCGGAGATCATCGCCGCCGTGTACGAAGCGAACGGGGGCGAGGCGTGGCGCAGGCCGCGGAGCCTGTACCTGGAGGGCTACGGCATCTTCTGGCCGGACGGGACGGAAGAGAGCCGCATGGTCGCCGACCGCTACCGGATGTGGCGGTCCTTCGCCCCGGCCCGCGCCGACGCCCATCTCGCGAACGGCAAGGTACGGATCGACAGCTTCACCGGCGACGACACGATGTTCCAGATCGCGTTCGACGGTGAGACGGCCTACAACGCCGAGGGACCGATCCCCGGCGGAGCCGCCAGCCCGCAATGGAAGAATTCCTTCGGGTTCGGGATCATCCGCTATGCCCTGGATGACGGATTCCGGCTCCGGCGCCTGCCGGACGATACGGTCGAGGGCCACCCGGCGTACTTCGTCCGTGTAATCGATCCTGCCGGATCAGAGACGATCTTCGGTATCGACAAGCACGATTTTGCGGTGCGTATGGTCGCTTTCCAGACACCGAAGGGATGGCACCATCGGGTGTATTCGGATTTCGTGACCGGTCACGATCCCGCCTGGCGACAGCCGCGGCGGGTGCGACTTTACTATGACGGCGTGAAGCAGAACGAGATTCACTGGCAGGTGTTCCGCGTGAACGAGCCCGTCGCCGACGAGGTCTTCGTACTGCCGGCCGGCGACTGAGGCCGGCAGTCTTGATCCGCCGTCTCGCCCTGTACGCCGGACCGATCCTGGCCCTGGTCGTTTTCTTCATCCTGGACCGGGGCGGCGCGACGGCGGATGTCGCCTGGACGGCGTCGGTCACGGTCCTCTGTGCGGTGTGGTGGATCTTCGAACCGATCCCGATCCCGGCGACTTCGCTCGTACCCATCGCCGTCTTCCCCCTGGTGGGCGTCCTGACACCGGGCCAGGTCGGCGAAGCCTACGGCAATCCGCTGATCCTGCTGCTGCTGGGTGGTTTCATCCTCTCGACGGCAATGGAGAAGAGCGGTGCCCACCGTCGCATCGCGCTCGGCATGGTGAATGCCTTCGGCGGTCGCAGCGGGCGTCACCTCGTCTTCGGTTTCATGGCGGCAGCCGCCGTGCTGAGCATGTGGATCTCGAATACCGCCACGACACTGATGTTGCTGCCGATCGTGCTGGCGGTGCTGGAGCGGGTGGAGGACCCGCGTCTGAAGATCGCGCTGCTGTTGGGCGTCGCCTACGCGGCCAGCGTCGGTGGCGTCGGCACGCCGATAGGCACCCCGCCCAATCTGATCTTCATGGAGGTCTACCAGGAGAATACCGCCCGGGAGGTGACCTTCTTCGGCTGGATGACCTGGGCGCTGCCGGTGGTGGTCGTCATGGTGCCGCTGACCGCGGTCTGGCTCACGCGCAATCTCGCCCACGGACCGGCCATCGAGATGCCGCCGGTGGCTCAGTGGCGGGCAGAGGAGATCCGTACCCTCGTGGTGTTCGGCATCACGGCCGTACTATGGATGACCCGCCGGGAACCGTTCGGCGGCTGGAGCGGGGCCCTCGACCTGCCTGCTGCCAACGATGCCAGCGTGGCACTGCTCGCCGTCGTGGTGATGTTCCTGGTGCCGAACGGGAAGGGTGGACGGCTGCTCGATTGGGAGACCGCCGCGCGCATCCCGTGGGGCATACTGATTCTTTTCGGAGCCGGTATCACGATCGCGAAGGCATTCGTGAGTTCCGGTCTCAGCACGTCACTCGGCGAGATGGTTGCCGCACTCGGCGTGCTCCCCGTCGTCGTCATGATCCTGCTCACCTGCCTGACGGTCACGTTCCTCACCGAGGTGACGAGCAATACCGCCACCACGACCCTGCTGATGCCGATCCTGGCGGCCGCGGCGACGACGGCCGACTTCGATCACCGGCTGATCATGGTCCCCGCCGCCATGAGTGCCAGCTTCGCGTTCATGTTGCCCGTGGCCACCGGCCCGAACGCCGTAATATTCAGCTCGGGGGAGCTCACGGTCAAACAGATGGCGCGGGAGGGATTCGCGCTGAATCTGATCGGAGCCATCGTCGTCACGGCGGGCTGCTATCTGCTGTTCACCTGATTGCGGCATATCCCGGCTCGTGCGGCTCAGGGGCCTGCGTTACCCTGAATCCGGGCAGGCGGAGAATCCATGGATTTCGGCATTTTCGAACCGCTCGCCATCGCGCTGGGCCTGGGCCTGCTGGTCGGCACCCAGCGAGAGCGTGACGAGGAGCACCGGCGTATCGCCGGGGTACGTACCTTCGCGCTCATCACGCTGGTCGGTGCGGTCTGCGGGGTCCTCGCGGAAAGCCATGGCGGCTGGGTGATCGCCTCGGGGCTACTCGGCGTCACCGCGCTGTTCATACTCGGCAACGTCGTCCGCATGCGCCAGGATCCGGAGCACGCGGGCCTGACCACGGAGATCGCGGGACTCCTGATGTTCGGTGTCGGTGCCATGCTCACGACCGGCATCGAAGCACCGGCCGTGGCGCTGGCCGGTGTCGCTGCCGTCCTGCTGCAGTGGAAGACGAAACTGCACGGACTGATCAGCGCGATTGGCGAGCGGGAGTTCGCCGCGATGATGCAGTTCGTGCTGGTGGCGCTGGTCATACTGCCGGTCGTGCCCGATCAGACCATGGGTCCCTACGATGTCCTGAATCCGTTCACGCTGTGGCTGATGGTGACGCTCATCGTGGGCATCAGCCTGGCGGCTTATCTGGCTTATCGGGTACTGGGCGTGCGTGGCGGCTCCCTGGCGGGCGGCATCCTCGGCGGTCTGATTTCCAGTACCGCGACGACCGTCAGCTACGCGCGCCAGTGCGCCGGCAATCCGGCGGCCGCCCCGGCGGCTGCGCTGGTCATACTGATCGCCTCGACTATCGTGTATGCCCGCGTCGGCATCGAACTCGGCGCGGTGGCGCCGGATCTGCTGCGGCTGGGTGCGTTGCCGCTCGCGGCGATGACGGCCTTCATGGCGGTGCTGTGCAGCATCCTGTTCATGAAGATCGACACCCGCAGCATGGCGCCGCCGGATCTGGAGAACCCGGCGCAGCTCCGCACGGCCCTGGTATTCGGTGTGCTGTATGCCGTGATACTGCTGCTCGTGACCGCGGTCCGGGAAGAGGTCGGGAACGATGCGGCCATCTACGGCGTGGCGGTCATCTCCGGGCTGACGGACGTGGATGCGCTCACGTTGTCCACGGCGGAGCTCTTCTCTCAGGAACGCCTGTCCGGAGACGCGGCCTGGCGTGCCATCCTGATCGCGACGCTCTCCAATCTCGCATTCAAGATCGGTGCTACGGCGGTGCTCGGCGGCCGCCGGCTCGCGACCTATGCGGGTGTGACACTGGGCCTGTCCATCCTGTTCGGTCTCGGCATCGTAATGTTCTGGCCGGCGGGTTCGGCCTGATCCCCGTCGAGCCAGCGGCCTGCGGTGGTCACAGTTTTACCTAGCGTCAAATACCTATACCGCCTGCACGGACGCCGCGGTATAAGGTGACCGAGAACGTACACCGCCCGCCGGCTGCGTGGCCGTGGTGTGTGTGTGACGACATCAAGGACCGAGATCAGGAGAACACTAATGAAACGGTGGCAAATCGGCCTCGCGGCCGCGGCAATGGTCTGCACCGTTGCTCCATACACCGCCGTCGCCGAGGAAGGTGACTGGTTATTCCGGGCTGGCTGGAGCGTGATCGACCCGAAGAGCGACAATCTGGCCCTGCCAGACGTCGCACCCGACGCGATGCTGCAGGTGGACGACGACGCCCGGTTCACATTCGACATCACGTACATGTTCCGGGACAACTGGGGCGTCGAGTTGCTCGCGTCGGACGAGTGGAACCACGGCTTCTACGTGGAGAGCGGTGGACAGCGGGTGCTCGGTGGCTACGTCGAGCACATACCGCCGACACTGAGTCTGCAGTACCACTTCCTGCCGGATGCACGTTTCCGCCCGTATGCCGGTCTTGGCGTGAACTATACGATCGTCATGGGTGACGAGCCGCCGCCGGTCGACCTGGACAACTCGTTCGGCATCGCCGCGCAGCTGGGCGCGGACTTCATGCTGAACGACAACTGGTTCATCAACGCCGCCGTGCGCTGGATCGACATCAACCTGGATGCCCAGCTGTACAGCGATGACATCGGTGAGGTGGAAGTCGATCCGTGGGTATACGGCATCCACGTCGGCTACCGCTGGGGCCGTAAGCCGGAGCCGATGCCGGCTGCGGCACCGCCGCCGCCGCCGCCACCGCCGCCACCGCCGCCGCCGCCACCGCCGCCACCGGCCGACACGGATAACGACGGCGTGCCGGATACGAACGATCTGTGCCCGAACACGCCGCGCGGCGCGAGGGTCGACAGCCGCGGTTGCCGCTGCGACTACACCCTGTCGCTGAATTTCGGCTTCGATTCCGCCGAACTGACGGCTGCGGACAGGCGCGCACTGGATGAGCTGATCGTGACGCTGAGAAGGCTGCCCTACGTACGGGCCGTCGTCGAAGGCCATACGGACAGCCGCGGTGCCGAAGCCTACAACCAGGGTCTGTCGGAACGTCGGGCCCGGTCGGTGCATCAGTACCTGATCAATGCGGGTATCGATGACGGCCAGTTCGACTACGTCGGTTACGGCGAGAGCCGTCCGATTGCCGACAACGAAACGGAGGCGGGCCGTGCCGAGAACCGTCGTGTGGTGATCCGCCGCACCGACTGCCGCTAGGCAGGAAAACACGGGTCGCCGCTGGCGTCCCCGATGGAAGGAAAGCCCCCGGCGCGAGCCGGGGGCTTTTTCATTTCAGTCGATTGATATAGGTGACGACGGCGCGAACGGCAGCATCGTCCGGCAGCTGCGCTGCACTGGCCGCCATGCGCTGCCCGCGTTCGTCGTCCGGGTGGTAACCGCGGCGCCCGGCCCGGTAATTCTCGAGCTGGCGCAGCAGGTACCAGTCGCTGCGACCTGCGAGGGCAGGAGCGTCCGTGTCGTCGCGGCCTCTGCCGTCGCTGCCGTGGCACTCGGCGCAGCCGGCGTAGAGGGCTTCGCCGCGCGCCGCGTCGCCGTTGACCGTGTCCGCTGCTGCGTGTGGGCTCAGTCCCGCAAACCACTCGGCGGCGGCGCGGATCCGGGCATCGCTCAGCGAGGCGGCGACGGCCTGCATTTCCCACCCGGGGATGTCGTCGGCCCCCGAACCGCGCCAGCCCTCGCGGAATGCCCGCAGCTGCTGCTCCGTATACCGTGCCGGTAACCCGGCGAGCCGGGGGGCGCCGACCGCCCGATTGCCGCGCCCCGCCACGCCGTGGCAGGTGACGCAGTCGGCGACGGCTGCGGGCGGGGCCGGCATCGAGACATCGGCGGCCTGCGCCAGACTACACAGACCGCAGGCCGCGAAAGCGATCGCGAGCTTCAAGTGCCTCCAGCCTTCAGCGCCGAACGAATATCGCTTCCACCTCGACCAGCATGCCGGGTGCCACGAGACCCGCGACCTCGACCGCGGAGCGCGCCGGCAGATTCATCTGATCGGCTTTCTCGCCGAAGTACTTCTCGTAGGCCCGCATGAAGCCCTGGAAGTCCATGCCTTCCTGCCCTGCCGGCGCCACCAGGAATACGGTCATCTTGACGATGTCACTGAACTCGAGATCCAGCTCCGCCAGGGACTCCTCCATCCGCGCGAAAACACTCAGGGCCTGGGCTTCCGTGTCACCCCAGTATTCGACACTGAAGCGCTCGGCGTCCGGATCAGCCGGTCGCGGCACCAGACCGCTGTGCCAGACCAGCGTGGAATCCGGCGTGATCTCGACGGCCCGGGCGATCGGGAAGGTCGAGTCGTTCGGCAGCGGATGCTGGATGCGTTCGCCGGCGTGGCTCAGCGTGCAGGCCAGGACTAGTGCGGCCCCGATGATTCGTTTCATTGCGTTTCTCCTCGAATGGCTGGGATCTCCGAAGTCGTTCTCGTCATCCGGTCATCGCGGCGCCGTGAATCCGGGCATCGATGTCCGCCAGCGCGAGATGCGCCGAGCGTATCGCGCCTTCCTGCCAGCCGGAGTGGTGGCTGATCTGGTCGCCGATCATGTAGTGGCATGCGGCGGGCGACTGGAGTAGCCGCAGGTGCCGCCCGTCCCCGTCGTCCTCGAACAGGCCCGCGCAGCCCATCATGTGGTTCATCCGGTTCCACGGCACACTGACGCCGTTCTCGACGTATCGGCCATAGCCGGGATGAATCTTCTCTCCCTGCCGGATCGCCTCGGCGATGCGCTGCTCGGGGTCGAGTCTCGCGAGCCGTTCGGCGGCACCGGGCATGAAAGTGTAGGCGCCGATCAGGATCCCCTTGCGGCCGTGGATGTTGTGGGGCGGGTACCAGATCTGGGTGATGTCCTGATGCGTCCACGAGATCCCGCCGTAGATCCGGTCCGCCTCCCAGAATCGTTCCTTCGCCTGCAGGCCGATCTTCATCAGCTCGCCGCGGTGGATCTTCGACAGGGACGCCACGTAGTCGCCGGGCAGATTGTGCCGCAGCCCCCGGAGCAGATGCGCCGGGATGCTGTTGAGGCAGAAATCGGCCTGCAACGCCAGGTCCTCGCCCCGCTGGTGGTAGCCGACATCGACGCCGTCCTCGCGGAGGTGGATGGTGTGGGCGACGGCATCCAGGCGTACCAGGTGACCGACCTTCGCCATGAAGGCCTTCACGATGTTGTCCATGCCGCCGGTCACCGTCAGCATGGTCGAGGCCTGGTCGGCCATCTCCGGGAAGTGCATGAAGTCGGCCCAGAAGCGCCCGTTCAGTATCTCACCGAGATCGAACGGCTCGTTCAGTTCCGAATGGGCGATCCAGCCGCCCCGCCGGCGTCCCGCACGCTCCGATCCCGCATAGAGATAGGCCTCGTCCAGGTCGCCGTAGGTCCGGGCGAATTCGAGGAGTCGCTCGGTATCGGCGCCCGCCAGGGGTTGATCGAGCACGCCGGCCCTGAGTGATTTCGCCAGCAGTTCCGCCATGAAGCCCCGGGCATCGGCCACATACTGACGCTGGCGCACGGGCCGGCCGCCGAACATGTTGTCGTCCTGGAAGTAGGCATTGCGGTTGTCGTTGATCCAGGGTTCCAGTGGGATCGCGAATTCGCGACAGTAGCGCATGAGCGCCGTGTGGTCCGGCGGTATGCGCGCCGGGCCCGCGTTCATGTACAGGTTCGGATCTTCGTCGAAGCGGCAGACCTGGCGGTTGCCGAGCTCGTCCACGATGTCCCCGGCGCGCAGCGTGAGATTGCGTCCCCCTGGTCGGTAAGAAGCCTCCAGGACGGTCACTTCGTAGCCGGCCCGATTCAGTTCATAAGCGGCGGTGAGTCCGGCGATGCCGGCCCCGAGGATGGCGACACGGCATCTTCGTTCGCCGAGCGGCCGGAGGCGGGAGAGCGTCGCTTCGGGGGGTGGCTCCATCAAGCCGAGGGCCGAGGCGACCCGGTACATCGCCGCCGAGCCGCCGGCCGTGCCGACCAGCTCCAGAAACCGGCGGCGGGTCAGTCCGGCCATCCCGCTACGCCGGATTCCACAGGCACCAGGTATGGCCCGACCACTCGGCCGGGAAGCTGGCGAATGCCGATTCGGCCCGAGCGCGACCGAGGCGGTTTTTCGGGCTCAGAGTGATCCCGCCCTCGCCGCGGCTTTCATATCCTCGTTCGCGTAGATCGCGAGTTCGACGCGACGATTCTTCGATCGGTTCGCCTCTGAATCGTTCGGGTATTTCGGCTGATTCTCGCCGAACGCCTCGGTCGTGATCCGGGACGCCGATATGCCCTGGGATTGCAGATAACTGGCGACCGTCTGCGCACGCTTCCCCGACAGGGTCATGTTGTAGGTATCGGGCCCGGTGTCGTCGGTATGCCCTTCCACGAGGATGTTGGTGTCGTCGTATTTGGCGAACACCTCTGCCGCGGCACGCAGGTCGTCCTTGTAACTCTCCTGAAGTTCGGCCGAATTGATGGGGAATACGAGTCCCGAGGCGAAGGTCATGTTGATCCCTTCGCCGACTCTCTGCACCTCGGCCGTGGGCACGGCCTGCGCCAGTTCCCGTGCCTGTTCGTCCATATGCTTGCCGATCAGGGTGCCCGCCGTGCCGCCGACGGCGGCGCCAATGAGCACGCCCCAGATGTTGTCGGAGACCAGCGCCCCGGCCGCCGCTCCGGCGACCGCGCCGCCGATTGCGCCACGCTGCTGGTTATTCATGCCCGCGCAGCCGGCCAGCACGATGGCGGCCGAGACGAGGACGAGTAACAACTTCTTCATGCTGATTGCTCCTGCCTGGAAAGTCGGAAACGGCGGCGTCTGTCGGCAGGCATCTACCGGCAGACGAGCGCCGAAAACATGTCGAGCTGCATGTCGCGAAGCCCGAGATCGAGTGCCTTGCGTAGCTCCGCGCAGACGAGATCCCGGT
>JARRPZ010000030.1:0-24147 GCA_037382365.1 Gammaproteobacteria bacterium | reverse complement strand
CTTCTTGTTGTCCGGCGTCTTCAGTACCGTCGTGAAGATCTGCACCTCGTCGACCGTACCGGCGGTGCCCGCAGCCTCGATGTAGTCGCCGACCTTGTAGGGGCGGAAGATGATGATCAGCACGCCGGCCGCGAAGTTCGACAGCGAGCCCTGCAGGGCGAGGCCGACGGCGAGACCGGCGGCGCCGAGGACCGCGATCAGCGAGGTCGTCTGCACACCGAGCTGGCTGATCGCCGCCAGAATCACGAAGAGCAGCAGCAGGGTCCTGATGATGTTGGACAGGAACTTGACCAGCGTGGGTTCGACGTCCGCTCTTTCCATGAGACGTCGGATCGCCTTCGTCACGATATTTGCGATCCAGCGGCCGATGACGAATATCGCGATCGCCGCGATGAGATCGACGCCGAATTCGGTGGCCAGTGCCTGGGCCTTCGTCGTCAGCTGCTCGAGATCGATTTCCATTTACGGGGTGCTCCGGGTGATTCGTCCTGTCGATGCCCGGATTCTAGAGCAAGTGCTCCCCGGATCAACCGGGCCTCCGCACGAACGCTTCCCCGTCACGGCCAGTGGCGGAATGCGAGGAGCCAGGAGATGGCGAGGAGCACGGCCGTCGCGATGCCGGCCCAGACCTGGACCCGCGCCGGGGCGAGCCGTTTCGTGTCGAGCCGGGCGGCGGCGAGCCCGAGCACCCCGCCGCAGAGGAAGCCGGTCAGGTGGGCACCGACGTCGGTCCGCTCGCCGCCGCTGCCGGTGTACGCAAGCAATGCGACGGCGCCGACGATCGGGCCGAGGCGGTACACCCAGCGGTCCTGGGGATAGAGTCGTCGCCGCCAGGCGAAGGCGGCGATCAGCCCGAGGGCGCCGAATATGGCCGTCGATGCGCCCACCGAGTTGTGGTCGGACGGCTGAATCCAGGCGTTGGCGGCATTCCCGAGAGCCCCGGCCGCGACGATCGCCAGCCAGGCGACGCCCGCCCCCAGGTACTGTCCGGCAAACAGCCCGAATCCGAGGCCGAAGACCAGGTTCGCGGTCAGGTGGCCGAGATCCACGTGGAGTGTCAGCGCGGTAACGGTGCGCCACCATTCGCCGTCGCGGACCAGTGCGGCGTTCACGCGGCCCGCACCGAACCAGTCCAGTCCGAGAGCACTCTCGGCGGACGCCCATGCCAGCACGCACACCACCAGCAGGTAGCCGGCGAGCCCCGGCCAGGGATTCAGCCGCTGCCAGGGGCGCAGACGCTGGGGCGGCCGCCAGTCCCGATTCTCTGTCTGCCAGGCGTCCAGCTCGTGCTGCGCTTCGCCGGCGGCGCTGGCCGGGACCAGCAGCAACGAGCGGGGCCCTTCCGTCACGATCTCGTGCGGGATGCCGACGGCCTGGAGCACCAGCGCACGCTCCCGCGTTCGGGCGTGGGATGTCGACTCGAAGAGGATGACCGAGGCTTCCCGCATCATCAGAGAGTCGGTGCGACCGGACGTCAATTCAAGCACGAGGTAGCGCCCGAAATGCGGGCATGGCGGCGAATGCGGGCACTGCGATGGTGCAATGCGGCATGGTGTTCGAGGGTGGGCGAACCGCAAGTGGCTGATTCTGCATCGTGGCGCCTGTTGGCACGACACTTGCTTTGCCGTAATCGAGTGATGATCCGCCATGCCCCGGCGGTCATCGATACGAGCGGTTGTTGCCGGCGCGGGTGAGTTCGGTGCTTTCTCCCCCGTAGTCAGCGGATTTCCCGCGCCGGCAACCCCATCCGCCACCCCGCTCCGCCGACGCTGTAACAAAAAGGCAACACAACCTTAATCTGGCCTTAAGATCGCGGTGGTGTGCTGCGTGCCGGGAAATATGCAACACCGGCGCCGCCATGGACCCTGCCTTCATCCTGATCGTCGACGACGACGCCCGATGCCGTGCCGAGGTGGCTCGGCACCTGCGCGAACTCGGCCACCGTGTCAGGGAAGCCGAGACGGCGAGTCAGGCCGTGCGGGAGATCCGGGAGACCCTGCCGGATCTGGTGCTGATCGAATCGCGACTGCCCGATGTGCACGGCCTGGAGCTCCTGGAGGACATCCGGCGCGGCGAGCGCCTGCGGGCGCTACGGGTCGTCATGACCTCGAGGAGTCCCGATCCGCGGGACGTGGTGCGGGCGCTCGACCACGGGGCGGACGACTTCGTGGGCAAGCCCTTCGTCATGGAAGAACTGATCGCCCGTGTCGGCGCCTGCCTGCGCCGTCCGGCCAGCACCGGCGCCAGCGACGTCGTCGCCGCCGGCGATATCGTGGTCGATCGGTCGAGCCATCGGGTGACGGTCGGCGGCAGACCGACGGCGCTCGCCCCCCGTGAGTACCGCCTGATGAGTTTCCTGGTGGGGAACCGGGAGCGGGTCTACACCCGCAGCCAGCTGTTGATGCATGTCTGGGACCGGGATGCGAGCGTGGGGCCGCGCACCGTCGACGTGCACATACGACGGCTGCGCAAGATCCTCGAACCCCACGGTCTCGCCCATTACATCCAGACGGTGCGGGGCAGCGGCTATCGCTTTTCGCTCGACGACGATTGATCCCGGGTCACCGTGTCGACAAATCAACACATTAGCGCTTTCTGTTCGAACCGCTCCTGACAGCCGTCATCAATCCGTAATTTTTCTGTCACAAAAACTGAGCATTCGGGGCGTAGATTGCAGCCACTCGAGCGGCCCCGGCCGTGACATCACCGATGAGAACAAAGAGCGACAGCCATGGCCCCCCGGAGCGATGCGGGGACCGGCAATTCTCATGAAGTTCACGACGCGCACCGCGTGCGCCCGAATATCTGTTTTGACTGTCTGGAGAAGAATGCGATGAATCGTAATTTCGTGTTGGCCACCGTGCTCGCTGGCGCTGCGCTCGCCGGCTGTGACAGCGGCGATATCAACATTGCGCCGCAGACCATCGACAACAGTGTCGACAACAGCGTGACCAATCCCGGCGGCGGCACCGAGAATCCGTGCGCGTTCTACGAAACCTCCGGTGGTCAGACGGTGCAGGGCAGCTACGACGGCACGAACTGCACCTATTCGCCCGCCTTCGCGGACGCGGGCAACAACCTGACCGTCGATCTCACCGTCCCCGCGCTGCCGAACGGCGGCGCCCACATCTTCGAAGGCAGCCTGTTCGTCGGCGAGACCTACGACAACGACGACGATCTGGCCGCCGCGGGTATCACCGAGGGCGGAGACGGTCCGGTGCTGACGGTCGAGCCGGGCGCGACCCTCGCCTGGCGGACCAGCGCGAACTTCCTGATCATCAACCGCGGCTCCCAGCTCTTCGCCGTCGGGCGTGAGGATGCGCCGATCACGTTCACCTCCGAATCCGATGTCCTGGGCAACGTGGGCGCCGAGGACGTGCAGCAGTGGGGCGGCATCGTCATCAACGGCTTCGGCGTCACGAACAAATGCGCCTACACGGGCAGTGTCGACGGCGGTGATCTGGCGACGACGGACTGCCACGTGGACGCCGAAGGTGCGGCTGGTCTCGACGAGTCCCAGTACGGCGGTGACAACAACGACGACAGCTCCGGTCGTCTCGAGTACGTCGTGGTGAAGCACACCGGCGCGACCGTGGGTAACGGCGACGAGCTGAACGGCATCTCCTTCGGCGGCGTCGGGCGCAATACCATCGTGCGCAACCTGCAGGTCTACTCGACCTTCGACGACGGCATCGAGATGTTCGGCGGCGCCGTCAGTTTCGAGAACTTCGTGGCCGTCTACGTTCGGGACGATTCCATCGACATCGACGAGGGCTGGTCCGGCACCATCACGAATGCGCTCGTGATCCAGTCGGAGACCGACGGCAACCACTGCATCGAGGCCGACGGCATCGGTTCCTTCAGCGACCTGACCGAGGACCAGGTCGAGAATTTCATTGCACAGGGCATCAACAGCCGGACGACGATCACAAACCTGACCTGCATCGTGTCGCCGAACGGCGCGGCAACGGCGACCCACGATCCGGGCGCGGGCTGGCGTCTGCGCGAGGGTCTGTTTATCGACATTAACGACTCCCTGCTGATCGGTTCCTTCGCCGAGGCCGATGCCACCAGCGACAACGACAATTACGGCATCCGCATCGACAATCGCTCCCAGCAGGCGGCCCTGGACGGTGACCTGAACTTCAATTCCGTCATCATGGCCTTCCAGGAGCCCTTCCGCGGCCAGACCTTCCCGGATGGCACGACGACCGAGGAGAGCTTCTTCGCGGCGGAGGGCGGCGTCTCGGCGACGATTGCCGGCGCGACGGATGCGACACCGGAGGCCGACACGGACCTGCAGCTCCTGGAGCGCGATACCAACGGCATCCCGATTTTCTCGATTCCCTACGCCACCATGTCGGTCGACGGGGCGGTGCCGGCCGGGGCGCCGCAGGAAGGTGACTTCATCGGTGCCGTCTCTCTCGGTATCCCGGACTGGACCCAGGGGTGGACCTACGGCATCCATCCGGACAACCGGGCCCAGCCGCTCTGGTTCGAGTGATCCGCAGCCATGAATAAAGCCCGTATCGCCAGGTCGCCACTGGCCCTGGCCATCTCACTCATCCTGGCGGGGCATCAGATGCCGGTGCTGGCGCAGGAGGAGGTGCAGAGGCCCGAACTCCAGGGGCCGAGTGACGAGGAGGCCATCGAGGAGGTGGTCGTGGTCGGCCGCTCGCTCAGCACGGCCGAGGAACTCATCAACGAACGCATGGACGACAAGGTGGTCGTCGATCTGCTCGGCGCCGAGGCCATGAGCCGTCTGGGCGATTCGGATGTTGCCGCCGCGCTGCGACGTGTCCCGGGCCTCACGCTCGTGAACGACAAGTTCATCTACATCCGCGGGCTGGGCGAGCGCTATTCGTCGACTTACCTCAATGGCTCCAGGATCCCGTCGCCCGACCTCACGCGGAACGTGATCCCGCTCGATATCTTCCCGACGGCGATCGTGGAATCGATCCGGGTGCAGAAGGCGTGGTCCGCAGAGTTGCCGGCGGACTTCGGTGGCGGTGCGGTGGACATCCGTACCAAGACCGTCCCCGAAGCCTTCACGGCCCTGTTCGAGATCGGCGTCGGGAACAACACGGAAGTCAGCGGCGATGTGCTCACCTATCCCGGTGGCAGTGATGACGACTTCGGGACCGATGACGGCTCCCGGTCCCTGTCGCCGGCACTGTCGCAGCAGATCGCTCGCTTCACCGGGGATGTCAGCGTGCAGGGCATCGCGAGCACGCTGCGTGCCGAGGATCCGACGCTGTCGACGTCGGCGGCCTTCCGGCAGGCGCAGGAGATCAACCGGGAGATGGGGACACTGCTGAACCGTGAGATCGGACTCGAGCAGCGGAACCCGCACCCGGATTTCGATGTACGCGGCAGTCTCGGCAACAACTTCGTCCTCGGGGACAACTGGGAGTTCGGTTTCCTCGCCGGCGGCGGCTACGAGTCGAAATGGCGGGAAACCGAGCGCATCTCACGCAACTTCCAGTTCCCCGAAGAACGCACGGACGTCGAGAAAGAGTCCACGCGGAACGTGGCGATCACCGGCAATCTGAATCTCGGCCTGCGGTTCACCGACGATCACGAGATCTCGACATCGACGCTGTTCTTGCGCAACACCGACGACGAGACGGCCATCCGCAACTTCTTCAACGAGAACCGGGAGAAGTCCGACGGACTCGGCTTCCAGAACGTGCGCTACCAGTTCGAGGAACGGAATCTGACGGTCAACCAGGTCCGCGGCACGCATCGCCTGGGCGACGCGACCCGGGATCTGCTTTGGGACGGCCTCGTCAGTCTGGTGGACTGGGTGCCCACGGAAGCGGAATTCTCCTGGTTCTATTCCGATTCCCGCGCGCGCACCGACATACCGAATCAGGTGGATGTGGAGCTGCAGACCGTCACGGATCCCGGGACGGCCGAGGTGCTGGCCTCGCAGGTGGCGCTGGATACCCGGGCGGCGGATTATCGCTTCACGGACCTGGACGACCGGGTCGAGAACTACGGCTGGTCGGCCGTGTATCCGCTGGCGTTGGGCGAGTCCTACGTGGACGTCGGTTTCGGCTACGCGCACGACCAGAAGGCGCGCACCTACGATCAGCGTCAGTTCAGTCTCGGGCCGGGCAGCAGCCTGAACGATGTCGAGGTCCTGCGCGGTCCGCTGGACGACGTCTTCTCGACCGGCAACGTCCTCGACCCCACGAACGACTTCCTGTTCGCGATCCAGGGGACGAACAACCAGAGTTACATTGCGGCGACGATGACCGAGGCGGTCTACGGTACGGTGGACTGGACCTGGCGGGACAGCTGGCGCTTCGCCGGCGGTCTGCGCTGGGAGGACTACAAGCAGGTCGCCGTCGACTGGAATCCGCTCAGCTACTCCGTCGGCAGCCCCCAGGTGACGAACGACCCGGACCGGCTGGCCGAGCAGGCCTTCCAGAAGGACGACGTCTTCCCGTCCGCCGCGATCACCTACATGGGGAGCCTGTGGGCGGATACCTTCCAGCTGCGATTCGGCTACAGCGAGACGTCCGTGCGTCCGGACCTGCGCGAGATCACGGACGCGAGCTATATCGATCCGCGTACCGGTGATCTGGTCGATGGCAACCCGGGTGTCGTCCCGGCCGACGTGACCAACTTCGATATCCGGGGAGAGTGGTTCTTCGACAGCGGTGACAACCTTACCGTGACACTCTTCTACAAGGATATCGACAACCCGATCGAATTCTTCGAGTCCGCCGCCAGCGATACCACCACGGCGCGTGAGATCGTGAACGCCGAGTCCGCCGAGGTCTACGGTGTCGAGTTCGAGGGACTGAAGGAGCTGGGTTTCCTCGGCGACTTCATGTCCTCGTTCTTCATCCAGGGTAACGTCACGTTCCAGGATTCGGAGCTGGTAGCGGGTGACCAGGCGGACGCGCCGACCAATAACGTCCGGCCGCTCACCGGCGCCTCCGACGTCGTGGCGAACCTGGCACTCGGCTACGATTCGGACGACGGTCGTCACACGGCATCGCTGGCCTACAACGTCTTCGGTGAGCGACTCTATGTGGCAGGGCGTAACGGCGCTCCGGACGGCTACGAGCAGCCTTTCCACTCGCTGGACCTCGTTTATTCCTGGTATCCGACCGACACCATCACGGTGAAGGCGAAGGTCCAGAACATCCTCGGCGAGAAGATCGAGATCGAACGCTCCGGCGTCACCACGTTCGAGGAGGATCCGGGTTCCACGTTCGCCATCAGTTTCCAGTGGGCCGCTCTTTAGCCTTTGCGATCACTGAACGAAAACCGCCCTTCGGGGCGGTTTTTCTTACTCTCCGGCCCCGATGATCGCCGTGGTGAGGACCGCACCGCAGTCCTCCTCGATCTTCAGGGCGGCGAGTTCGTCGGCCCGGGTCCGCCCCCGGTTGACGAGGGCGACGGGCTTGCCCGCCTCCGCCGCGTATCGCGCGAAGCGGTACCCGGAGAACACCATCAGCGACGAGCCGACCACCAGCAGGGCGTCCGCGCGGGCGAGTGCCGATTTCGCGTCGCTCACCCGTCCCGGCGGCACGGCCTCCCCGAAGAAGACGACATCCGGTTTCACGATGCCGCCGCAGCACGGGCATGGCGGGACCACGAAGCGCTCGTAGGCGGCATCACCGAGATCGACGTCCCCGTCCGGACGATCCGCGGCGTCCCGCTGCCGGCCCTCCCAGCCCGGGTTGAGCCGCGCGATGGTCGTCTGCCACTCGGCGCGGGTACGGGCGCGCTGGCAGGCCATGCAGACCACGGTGTCGATGCGTCCGTGGAGGTCGATCACGTCCCGTGTCCCGGCTTTCTGATGCAGTCCGTCGACATTCTGAGTGACGAGTCTTTCCAGCCGGTCCCGGCGCTGCAGCGCGGTCAGCGCCCGATGCGCCGGGTTGGGCTCGGCGCCGGCCATGCGCGGCCAGCCCACCATGCTCCGTGCCCAGTAGCGCTGCCGCACGGCATGGCGGGCCATGAAGTCGGCGTACTGTACCGGCCGGGCATGTTTCCATTCGCCGGCGGGATCGCGGTAGTCCGGGATGCCGGACGCCGTGCTGCACCCCGCCCCCGTCAGGACGAAGAGCCGCGGATGCCGGTCGATGAACGCGGCGAGCGCTGTCGCGCCGGACGCCGTTTCTCGCCCGGAACGGGAGTTTGTCGAATTTCCTCGGCTGGTCACGCTCCGTAACCTCGATGCCCCATGAGAGGAGTCGCCGGGATGCCGAATAACGCCATCATCGCGGTCCTGGCCGCCGTGCTCTGCACGTTCCCGTCGATACCGCTCTCCCTCTCCGCGCCGGTCGATCCCGAATACTATGCGAGCGGCGATGGCGGTGTAACCCTGCCGGAGCGGGACGGCAGCGGTCTCCGGCGGCTGTCCCCGGTGCTGCCGGCCGTCGTGCTCGTGCTGGCGATGGCGGCCATCGCCATTGCGGGCCGGAGCCTGCAGCGGGAAGTCCGCTCGCTCCGGCATGCGAATGCCGAACTCGAGGGACGGAATGCCCGGCTCGAGCAGCGGCTCGCGGCGCGGACCCGGCAGCTGACCATGGCCCGTGCCGCCGCGAGGGATCGCCGGGTCGAGGCAGCGCCGCCATCCGGTCCGCCCGGGGAGTTCCAGGCGCGCGCGGAAGCCATCGTGATCGACGATCCCGCCACCGGATGGCGTCGCCCTGGCTGCGGAGAGATGGCGAAAGTCGGCGTCGCGGTCTTCACCCTCGACGGCGGCTTCGCGCGCTCCGTCGAAGGACTGTTACGCGAGAGCTACCCCGTCCGTGTCGTCCCGACGCTGGCCGGACTCTCGGAACTCCTGGCGCGGCGTAGAGCGGGCGTCCTGGTCACCGACGTCGTCGGCGACGGGCCCACGCTCCGGAACATGATGGCGACGCTGAGGCGCCGACTGCCGGAGCTCGTTACCGTGCTGGTCGGCGAGGGTGGCGAAGCGGCCGGGATTGCCGGGCTGATCGACGAGGGCAACGCCTACCGCTGCGTGGCCAAACCGGTCGACCCGGGCCGACTGATGCACGACGTCAATGCGGCGGTACTCCGACACATCCGTCTGCGGGAACAGCGGTCGCTGGTCAGCGAGACCCATGCCGATTCGCAGCGCATTCGCCGCCATGCCGGCATCCCCCGGGAATCGCTGAGCCGCTGAATCCGCGGGGCCTCCCCGCTCGAAAACCACTTCTCCGCCGCGTCCGCATACGGGCGTTACGTTATCATTGTTTACCCGACCGTGGCCGACGCTGATCATGTCCCTGCGCACCTCCGGATACCTGGCCGTCGCCCTGGCGTTGGCCGCCTGTTCGAATCCCCATTACGAGCCGGAGAGCGCGGCGGAGGTGCTGCCCGTGCCCGAGGCCTGGACGGATGCCCCCGCCGGGCGGGTGGCCGCGGACACCGTGTGCCGTGATCTGGGCGGTGCGTCGCTGGCCGCTCTCGAGCAGCGGCTGGCCGCCGACAGCCTGGAATTGCGCAGCGCCGTCGCCCGGTTGCGGCAGGCCGAGGCCGTCGCCCGTGGCGCCCGGTCACCGCTGCTGCCGCGCCTCGACCTGAGCATCACGGGCAGCCGTGGCACTGCCGTCGGCGGCGGCTTCCTCGCCGCGCAGATCCCGGAAGAGGCGCTGCCGCCCGGACTCAGCGGGGGCGGCATCTCGGAGCAGTACCAGGGTTCGCTCGCCGCCAGTTACGAAGTGGACGTCTGGGGTCGGGTACGCAACGAATACCGGGCGGCGACCCTGCAGGCCGAGGCCGCGGCGGAATCGCTGACCGCCCTGGAGGTGAGTCTGGGGGCCCAGCTCGCCGATACCTGGGCCTCGCTGCTCGCCCAGCGGGAACTGATCGCGCTGCTCGGCGAACAGGTCGAGACGTCGCGGAAGTTCCTGGAAGTCACCCGTCTGCGCTTCGGTCTCGGGCAGAGCGGTGCGGCCGACGTCGGCCGCCAGCGTCAGCAGTTGCAGCGTCTCGACGGCCAGCTGGGGGTGGCCCGTGGTCGTGAACGCGTGCTCGAGCACCAGCTCGCGGCGCTGCTGGGAGCGCCGCCGGATACTTTCGCGCTGCCGGTCGACGACAGGCTGCCGGCGGTGGCGGCGCTGCCCGACCCCGGCATACCGGCTGCATTGCCGGAGGCACGGCCCGACGTCCGCGCGGCCCGGCTGACGCTGGCCGCCCGTGACCGCCGGCTCGCGGCCGCCATCGGCGATCGTCTGCCGGCCCTGTCGCTGAATGCGAGTCTCCTCTCGATCGAGACGATGCTGGAGGAACTGTTCAGCGACACACTCTGGCGGGCGGGCGCCGAACTCACCGCCAATATCTTCGACTTCGATCAGCGTCGCGCCATTATCGACCTGCGCGACGCGGAGGCGGAGGAAGCACTGGTCGCTTACGCCACGGCCCTGCTCGACGCCTGGACCGAAGTGGCGACGTCGCTCGCCCTCGCCGAGGCCCGTGACGGACTGGTGGAGAGTCTGGAGCGCCAGCTCGCCGAGGCGGAACGCGTCCTGGTACTGACCCGGACGGCTTACCGGGAGGGTCAGGTGGCCTTCCTCGACGTGTTGCTGGCGCTGCAGTCGCGGCAGAACCTGGAACAGACCCTCGTGGATGCACGACGCGATCAGTACTCGAGCCGAATCCAGTTGTGTCGCGCGCTGGGCATCTCGCTGCTCCCAGGAGAATCCGTTTGAGCGCCGATATCGACGACCGCGACACCGGTAACCGTCGTCGCCAGCTGCTGTTCGCGGCAGCCGTGCTGGTCGCCGGGGTCGCCGTCGCGGCGCTGCTGCTCGCGACCCGGAGCGAACCCCAGAAAGCGCCGCGCGTCGAGCGCGGGACCCTCGTCGCCACCTGGACTGCGGAGACGCGGACCGAGCGCTTCACCGTGCCGGCACAGGGCGTCGTGCGTCCCGCCCGCCGGGTCGCGGTGCAGCCCCAGGTCGGCGGCAAGGTCGTGGAGATCAACGATGCGCTGGTGCCGGGCGGTCTCGTGTCGGCGGGCGATCTCCTGTTCCGGATCGAAGACGAGGACTACCGGCTGGCCGTCGAGTCGGCGCGCACGCGTCTCGCGGAGGCGGAGGCGCAGCTCGCGCTGGAACGCGGCCGGCGGCGTGTCGCCGAGCGGGAATGGCGACTCTTCGCCGACGAGCGGGACGAGGAGGGGGCCGATCCCGCGCTGGCACTCCGGGAGCCCCAGCTCGCCGCCGCCGAGGCGGCAGTGGACGCGGCCACGGCACAGCTGCGCCAGGCGGAGCTGAATCTCGCGCGCACGCGGGTGTCGGCGCCGTTCAATGCGCTGGTGCTGGAGGAAAACGTGGACCCCGGGCAGACACTCTCTCCGCAGAGCCTGGCGGCGACACTCGCCGGCACGGACGAGGCCTGGGTGCAGGCGGCGCTGCCCGTGGATCGCCTGCCTTACGTCCATCTGCCCGACGACGACGGCTCGGGCGGCTCGATCGCCGAGATCCACTACGACGCCGGTGGTACGAGTATCGTGCGTCGCGGGCGAGTGGCGAGACTCCTCGGTGATCTGGACCCGGCCGGTCGTCTGGCGAGGGTCCTGGTCACGATCGACGATCCGCTGGCACTCGAGACCGGCGGCCTGCCGCTGTTCTTCGACAGCTACGTGGACGTGGAAATCGAGAGCGACCGGGTGCTGGAGATCGTGCCACTGGAACGGGCGTGGCTGCGGCCCGGCGACCGCGTGTACGTCTACGGCGAGGACGGCAGGCTGGACATACGCGACCTGGAGATCGGCTGGCGCACGCCCGAACGCGTGATGGTGGCCGGCGGGTTGCGCGCCGGTGAGCTGGTGATCACGAGTCCGCTGGCATCGCCGGTGGAGGGCATGAAGCTGAGGCTGCAGGACGAGATGCCCGTCGGCGTCCGCGAGGCGGCGCGTAACCCGTGATTCCATGAGCGGCGATCCCACATCGATGCAGGGCCCCATCGCGTGGATGGCCCGCAACGCGGTCGCGGCCAACCTGCTGATGCTGTTGCTGATCGTCGGCGGCCTGCTGTTCGCCGGATCGGTGAAGCAGGAGGTATTCCCGGAAGTCGACCTGGACATCGTCACCGTCAGTATCTCCTACCCCGGCGCCAGTCCCGAGGAGGTCGAGGAAGGGGTGATCCTGGCCGTGGAAGAGGCGGTGCGCGGCGTGGACGGCATCAAGGAGGTGAGCTCCATCGTCAACGAAGGCAGCGGCATGACGTTGGCGGAACTCCTGCTCGACACCGACGCTGATCAGGCACTGAACGACGTGAAGAGCGCCGTGGACCGGATCACCTCGTTCCCGGAGGACGCGGAACGACCGGTCATCTCGCTCGCCACCAACAGGGAGCAGGTGCTGAACCTGATCGTCTACGGGGACCTCGCGCTGCGCGAACTCGACGCCCTCGCCGAGCAGCTGCGCAGCGACCTGCTGGACGACCCCCGCATCACCCTCGTCGAGGTCGACGGCCTGCCGCCGCCGGAGGTGAGCATCGAGGTGCCGCAGGCGGAGCTGCGGCGCTACAACCTGACGCTCGGCCAGATCGCGGAACGGGTGCGGGCGGCCTCCATCGACCTCCCGGGAGGCACCATCAAGACCTCGGGCGGCGAGGTGCTGGTGCGTACCACCGAGCGCAGGGACTATGGCGACGAGTTCGACGATATCGCGATCATCAGTAATCCGGACGGGTCCCGCGTCCTGCTGGGGCAGATCGCCCGCATCGTCGACGGCTTCCGCGACACGGACACCGAGGCTTTCTACGACGGACATCCGGCCGCCAAGCTGAAGGTATTCCGGGTCGGCGACGACTCCCCGCTGGAAGTGGCCGACGCCGTGCACGAATTCATCGACGAGCGTGCCGGGCGACTCCCGGCGAGCGTCGACCTCGTGGTCACCGACGACTCCTCCGAGGCATTCCGTGACCGCATCGGGCTGCTGCTGGAGAACGGCCGGCTCGGTGCGCTGCTGGTGCTGATCGTGCTCGGCATCTTCCTGCAGCCACGCCTTGCCTTCTGGGTGACGCTGGGCATGCCGATCTCCTTCCTCGGCGTGTTCCTGTTCATGCCGGTCGCCGATATTTCGATCAATATCATCTCGCTGTTCGCCTTCATCCTCACCCTCGGTATCGTGGTGGACGACGCCGTCGTCGTGGGCGAAGCGGTCTTCGCCAACAGGAGCCGGTACAACGATCCGCTCACCTCGGCGGTCGTCGGCACACGGGAGGTGCTGACACCGGTGGTCTTCGCCGTGCTGACGACGGTGCTCGCCTTCATGCCGCTCCTGTTCGTGCCGGGCATCATCGGCAAGTTCTTCATCAACATACCGATGGTCGTCATCCCGATCCTGCTGCTCTCACTGGTCGAATGCCTGATGATCCTGCCGGCCCATCTCGCTCATGTGCGCCGCTCCGGGCAGTTCCGGCCGAACCCGCTGATGCGGCCCGTTTACCGCTGGCAGAAGCGTTTCTCCAATGGGCTGGAGAACTGGATAGAGAACCGCTTCCGACCGCTCGCGGAGCGCGTCGCCGAGCGCCGCTACCTCGCCCTGTCCGTGGCGCTGAGCGTGCTGATCGTCGCCTACGCGACCGTCGCCAGCGGCCGTGTGCCGCTCACTTTCTTCCCTCGCGTCGAGGCCGATTTCGTCTCGGCCGGGGTGGAGCTCCCGTTCGGCGCGCCGGTGCAGGAGACCCGCCGGGTGATGCAGGAGATGATCGACGCGGCGCGCGAGGTGGCAGGGGAACTCGGCGACGACGCGGACGCCGGCGACGGCGGTCTGGTTCAGGGCATCTATTCGGAGATCGGCAAGAGCCAGCCGAACACCGGTGGCGGCGACATCAGCATCGGCACCCAGAGCGGGGGTCACCGCGCGCTCGTCACCGTCTACCTGGCGCCGGCGGGCGAACGTGACGTGAGCGCCGAACAGTTCGCCAATCGCTGGCGCGAAAGGGTGGGCGAGCCGCCGGCCGCGGAGCGCATGACCTACAACTATTCGGTGGGCCCGGCGGCGGGGGCCAAGGTGGCGATCCAGCTGTCCCATCGGGACGTGCTGACCCTCGAACATGCCGCGGCGCGGCTCGCACAGGAACTGTCGGACTACGCCGGCGTCTTCGACGTGGACAGCGGGCTCGAAGAAGGCAAACCGCAACTCGATCTCGAACTGAAGCCTGCCGCCCGCAGCCTCGGCATCACCGAGCGCGATCTGGCGAACCAGATCCGCTCCGCGTTCTTCGGCGCCGAAGCACTCCGCCAGCAGCGCGGACGGGACGAACTCCGTATCTACGTACGTCTGCCGGAAAAGGAGCGGGAGACGTTGTACTCGGTGGAGAATTTCATCGTGCGCACGCCCGGCGGCGGCGAGATACCGCTGGGTCAGGCGGCCGTCGTCACCGAGGGCCGTTCTTTCACGGAGATCCGCCGCGAGGACGGCAAACGGGTCATCGAGGTCAGCTCCGACGTGGACGAAAACGTGGCGAATGCCGGCCGCATCACGGCTGCGTTGACCGGCGAGGTCCTGCCGGCCCTGCAGGATGAGCTGCCGGGTCTGAGCTGGAGTCTGTCCGGGGAACAGGAGGCGCAGGCGGAGTCGATCGGCGGACTGATGCGGGGCATGCTGCTGGCGCTGCTCGCCATGTACGCCCTGATGGCGGTCGCTTTCCGCAGCTACGTCCAGCCCCTGCTCGTGCTGTTCGCCGTGCCCTTCGGCCTGATCGGTGCCGTTCTCGGTCACGCCATCATGGGCTACACGATGAGTTTCGTCAGCATCCTCGGCCTCGTGGCGTTGTCCGGCGTCGTCATCAACGGTTCCCTCGTCCTGATCACTGCCATCAATGATTTCCGCAAGGAGGGGGTCGAACTCCACGACGCCGTCATCTCGGGTACGGTACGGCGTGTCCGCCCGGTCGTGCTGACGTCGCTGACGACTTTCTTCGGCCTCATGCCCATCATCTTCGAGACCTCGCTGCAGGCGCGCTTCCTGATCCCGATGGCGATCAGCCTGGGTTTCGGCGTGCTGTTCGTCACCGCTATCGCACTGCTCCTGGTGCCTGCCAGTTATCTCGCCATGACGGACATCCAGGGCTGGGTGGCGGGGCGCCGTGCGGCCCGCCTGGCGCGCGCGTCCGCCTGAACGGCTCTGCTACCATCCGCTCCCATGAACGGGGCCGAGTCGTTATTGCGCACGCTCGTCGCCGGCGGCGTCGAAGTGTGCTTCACCAATCCCGGCACGTCGGAGATGCAGTTCGTGGCCGCCCTCGATCGGGTCGACGGGATGCGCAGCGTGCTGGCGCTCTTCGAAGGGGTCGTCTCCGGCGCCGCCGACGGCTACGGCCGCATGCGCGATACCCCGGCGGCCACCCTGCTTCATCTCGGTGCCGGGATGGGCAATGCCTTCGCGAATTTCCACAATGCCCGCCGGGCCCATACGCCCATCGTGAACATCATCGGCGAGCACGCGACCTGGCATCGGACGCTCGAAGCGCCCCTCGCGTCGGACATCGAAGGCGTAGCGCGTCCCGTCTCGGCGTGGGTCCGCACCTGCGAGGAGAGCGACGCGATCGGGCGTGACGCCGCCGAGGCGGTAGCCGCAGCGCTGACGCCTCCCGGCCGGATCGCCACGCTGGTCATGCCGGCGGATCTCACCTGGCAGCCGGGGCCGGAGCCGGCGGCACGGATCCGGCCGCCGGCGGCCGCGGCGGTCGATGCGGAGCACATCCGTCGGATCGCGGCGCTGCTGGCGAACGGAGAGCCCGCGGCGATACTCATGAACGGCCGGGCACTGCGCAGCCGCGGCCTGGAGGCCGCCAGTCGGGTCGCCGGGGTTACCGGAGCGCGGCTCCTCACCGACACCTTCGTCGCACGCCAGGAGCGCGGCGCGGGCCGCCCGGTGATCGGCCGCCTGCCGTATTTCGCCGAGCAGGCGGGCGAGGCACTGGCGGGCATACGCCGGCTGTTGCTCGTGAATACCGGCGAGCCGGTGACCTTCTTCGGCTATCCCGACGTACCGAGTCACATCGCGCCCGCAGGGTGCGAGGTACTGACGCTGGCGGAGGCGGGCGAGGACGGGCCCGCGGCGCTCGAGGCGCTGGCCGACGAGCTGGGCGCCCCCGCGGGCGCGGTGGATCGCGCCGCGGCGGCGACGCCACCACCGCCCACCGGTGACGTCACGGCGGAGACGCTGGCCCTGGCTATCGCGGCGGTGATGCCGGAGAACGCGATCGTGTCGGACGAGTCGACCACCAGCGGCGGCGGGCTGCTCCCGGCCACGGCGGGCGCGCCGCCACACGACTGGCTGATGCTGACGGGCGGCGCCATCGGCCAGGGGCTGCCGCTGGCCACCGGGGCGGCCCTCGCGTGCCCGGACCGCAAGGTGCTCGCCCTGCAGGCCGACGGCAGCGGCATGTATACATTGCAGGCTCTGTGGACCCAGGCTCGCGAGGGCCTGGACGTCACGACGGTGATCTTCGCGAACCGCCAGTACCGGATCCTGAATATCGAATTCATGCGTGTCGGTGCGGGAGAACCGGGCCCGAAAGCGCGGGACATGCTGGACATCGGTCGGCCGGAACTGGACTGGGTCGCGCTGGCGCAGG
Source organism: Gammaproteobacteria bacterium (assembly GCA_037382365.1). Classification (GTDB taxonomy): domain Bacteria; phylum Pseudomonadota; class Gammaproteobacteria; order Steroidobacterales; family Woeseiaceae; genus Lentisalinibacter. Next base: position 7,575 of record JARRPZ010000030.1, on the reverse strand, counting down.
GCATGGGAGTGCCGGCGCGGCGGGCGACCACCCTCGCGGATTTCAACGAGGCCCTGGCGGCTTTCGTTCCCGAGCCCGGTCCCAATCTCATCGAACTGGTCCTGTGAGGAGGAACGCCATGCGCCCGTCAGCCATGATCCTGGCCGTCGCCATCTTTGTCCTGCCGATGCATCGGGGCGCCGCGGAAGTCGTTTCGTCGGCGGCGAACGGGTTCACCGTTCACACCGAGATCGAGGTGGACGGGCAGATCGACGGCGCCTGGCGCATGCTCACGGTCCACATCGGCGAATGGTGGGACGGTGCGCACACCTTCTCCGGGGAGGCCCGGAATCTCTACCTGGAGACACGGCCGAACGGTTGCTTCTGCGAGAAGCTCGGCGACGAGGGTTCCGTCGTGCACATGACGGTCACTTTCGTCGATCCCGGCCGGATGCTGCGCCTGACCGGCGCGCTCGGGCCGCTCGGCCTCCGGGGCGTCGCCGGGAACATGACCTGGAGTTTCGGCGAGGCGGAAGGCCGGACGCGGATCGCCCTCCATTATGCCGTCGGCGGCTACGATCCGGAGGGGCTCGACAAGCTCGCCCCGGCGGTGGACCGGGTGCTGACCGAGCAGCTGCTGAGGCTGCAGCGCCTGATCCAGACGGGCGATCCGGCCGGGGAAACCTGACCGGCTAGCCTCCGTCGGTGCCGCCCGACGTGCCGGCCATGAAGTCCACAACGACCCGTGCGAGCTCGGGGCCCCGGTCTTCCTGCAGGAAGTGGCCGCCTCCGCGGATCGTCGTGTGGGGCTGACCGGCGGCGCCGGGTATCCGCGCCTGCACCGGACGATCCAACCCGCGGGTTATCGGGTCCCGGTCGCTGAAGGCCGTCAGGAACGGTTTCTCCCAGCGTTCCAGTACCTCCCACGCCCGGCGGTTGGCCGGCGCCGCCGGATCGTCGGCTCGGGTGGGGACGAGTGCGGGGAAGGCGCGTGCCGCCGCCTTGTATCGCGCCGACGGGAACGGCGCATCATAGGCCGCAATCACCTCGGGTGAGAGGTCGGTGGTCGTGCCCCGATCGATGATGCGACCGATCGGGAACCAGGGGCTCCAGCGGGCGAATTTCTGCCAGAGCAGAAAGGCCGGCGGCAGCTGCTGGTCGCCGGTCGGCAGGCCGCCGTTCGCCAGCACGATGCCGCTGAAGCGGTCCGGATTCTCCGCGGCGAGGCGCAGGCCGAGCAGCGATCCCCAGTCCTGGCACACGAGTGTGATGTCGTGGAGATCCAGCTCCAGCACGAAGGCCGTTATCCAGTCCATGTGCCTCTGGTAGCTGTAGTCGGAGACGGCCGCCGGCTTGTCCGACTTTCCGAATCCGATCAGATCCGGTGCCACCGCACGATGGCCGGCAGCCGTGAGCACCGGGATCATGTGCCGGTACAGGAAGGACCAGCTCGGTTCGCCATGCAGCAGCAGCACCGGACGTGCGCCGGCGGGGCCGACATCCACGTAGTGCATGGCGAGCCCCTCGACCATCGCCCAGTGCGCTTCGAACGGATAGTCGGGCAGTCCCTCGAATCGCTCCGGCGGCGTTTTCAGAATCGCCATCGCTTCTTCCCCTCCCGGCGTCGCCGACATTCTCCGGTCCGTCCGCCGGGAGATGCAAGAGACGGGATCAGCCGAGACTCCGGCCGGCGAACCAGGCGAGTCCGAGACCGCAGAGTGCGGAGGCGACCAGTGCCTGGCCGAAACCGGGCCAGGCGCGGGGCAGGAAGCGGTTAGCGACCGCTGCCAGCGCCAGTGCGACGGCTACCAGTGCCACCTGACCGACCTCCACGCCGATATTGAATCCCGCGAGCGGGAGCCAGACCGAGTCCGCCGGCAGGCCGGTCTCCATCAGGAATCCGGCGAACCCGAGCCCGTGGACGAGACCGAACAGCACGGCCACCGCGCCCAGGAACGCGCCGCGTCGGCGGCGCTCGTCCAGTTCCCCGGCCAGCGCGACGTAGCAGCCGGCGAACATGGCCAGACCCAGGTAGGCGCAGAGTCCCCGCGCGGACAGCCCTGTGAGCGCCCAGGCGGAAAGCCCGACCACCGCAGCGATCATGGCCGCCGCGATGGCGAGCCGCCGCCAGTAGCCGTCTCTCAATGCGATGGTCTCTGCGGCCACGAGCGCGATGGTGTAACCGATGAACGCCTCCACCCGCGGCGGTGCGGCATGCACGAAGCCCGTCACGGCCAGCGACAACGTGACGCTGTGTCCGACCGTGAAGCCCGTGATCGCGATCAGGACGTTGCGCCAGTGTGCGGCCGCGAGCAACAGGGCGAGCAGGAACGCGACGTGATCGGGTCCGCTCAGGATATGGCCGATGCCGAGCCGCAGGTAATCGCCGAATCCTCCCTGCCGGCCGCCCGTTCCGGTCAGTTCGAACCGGTGGCCGCTCTCCGTCAGGAGCGCCTCGGCGAAGGCCTGCGGATTGCGGGCGAAATGCGTATGACCCTGCACCCGGTCGAACAGCACCGGGAGATCGACGCTGCGTGCCGCTCCCTCGCAGTCGAACTCGAGCTCCGCCCGGACGTAGCCGGCTTCCGCGGCGAGCGGCCGCGACGCGGCCAGCCGGCAGGGACCGGCGGCAGAGAGCGCGGTGACGCGGGTCGCCAGATAGGCGGCGAAGACGTCCGCGAGTGGTCTCGCATCCCGCCCCGACTCCGACAGGCGGGTCGCCTCCCTGGCGGGGAGCGTGAAGCTGCCGACGAGCCGGTCATCCTGCACGGTCCACTCGGACCAGGACTCGCTGCGGCTGTGGGCGTGCGCGGCACCCGCGGCCAGACAGAACAGGAGCGCGAGGCAGTGACTAAGCGTCACGGCGCCGCCGTCTCGATATCGGCACGCGAGCGGAGCTCTTCCAGGTAGGCGGACAGGGCGGCGTCCATGCGTTCGCGACGCCACGCGGCCTCGACCCGGGTCCGGATCTCCTCGATGGCCGGCACGGCGCCGGCTCGGCGCTCGGCGACACGCGCGATCAGATGCCGCCCGGCATAGGGGATAGGGCCGACCCAGGCCCCTTCCGGCGCATCGATCAATGCCGTCGTTGCGGTGGGGCCGACATAGTCGCGGAGCTTCGTCGGGGGCATCAGGGCGCGGGGCAGCCCGGGCAGCGGCGAAACGGTGTCGGGCAGCGCGTCGGGCGCCCCCGCCGCCAGCGCTTCCCTCGCCCTGTCGGCCGCGGCCGGGTCCGGGGCCGTCCAGGCCTCGACGCGCAAGCGGTCGTAACCGGTGAACAGTGCGGCGTTGTCGGCGTACCACGCTTCCAGCGCCTCCGTCGTCGGCGTGGCGGCAGCGGCATCGCGGGTCACGCGTCGGATCATGGCGTCGACGAGGGCGGCGCGCACGGCACGGTCCGCATGGCCCAGATCGAGTTCCAGCGCCCGCTGCACCAGCAGTTCCTCCTCGATCAGGCGGCCGAGTATCCAACGGCGATCCGACCGGTCCAGACGATCGCGGGAGTCCGAGCCGAGCGCGGCGAGGGCATCGGCGAGGTCACTATTGTCGATCGTGCGGCCGTTGATTCGCGCGGCGGCATCCGGCGGCAGCGCGCGGGGCCCGTCGCCGACCAGCAGCCCGTAAATGGCGAGCACGACACCGAGGCATGCGCCGGCGGACAGGAGGGCGATGTCCCGGCGACGTCGCCCCGGGTCGCCGTCGTCCCGCGGCCGGGTCTGTCTGTCGCTCGTGACCGTCACCGTGGGCATTATAGGGTCGGCTCCGGTACATTACGCGGCTGGTACGCGCTGAGGAGACTCCATGACCACCCTGGATGGCGCCACGGTACTCGTGACCGGTGCGTCCGGCGGCTTCGGCCGGCAGATGATAAGCCAGTTCCTCGCCGCGGGCAGCCGTCTCGTCCTGACGGATATCGACGGCGCGGCGCTGGAGGTCGTCGCCCGGGAACTGCATGAGGCAGGCGGCGGGAGCGGCGAGATCCGCGGTGTGATCGCAGCGGATCTGAGCGCACGGGAGGGCTGCGAGCAGCTCTGTCGCGAGGTGATCGACATCGCGGCGCCGGACGTCCTCGTCAACAATGCGGGCATCGGCATGAGCGGTCGCATCGATCAGATCCCCTGGCAGCAGTGGGAGACGCTGATGCAGGTCAACCTGATGTCGGTCATGCGCATCACGGGTCTGCTGCTGCCGGCGATGCTGGAACGCGGCTCCGGTCACGTCGTCAATATCTCCTCCATCGCGGGATGGGTGGCGACCGGCGGCATGTCGGTCTACTCGGCGTCGAAGTTCGGCGTGCGCGGATTCAGCGATGCCCTGATCCGGGATCTGGAGGACACGAGTGTCCGCGTTACCACCGTTTTCCCGTTCTTCAGTCGGACACCGATCCTCGATTCGATCCAGTTCGGTGACGAGGAGCCGCGCAAGGTGCCCGACGACATCGTCACCGACCCGGCGGACGTCGTGCGCGAGATCCTGCGAGGGATACGCGAGGATCGGCCTTACGTATTCCCGGATCCGATGGCGCGACGGCTGCACCGTCTGCAGCGTTATTTTCCGCGCCTGGTGGTCTGGCTCGGCCGTCGTTTCGAGGCGCGGCTCGAGTCTGCGGGAAACACCGTCTGAGGTCTGCCGATGGTGAGTCTGAGGGCGAGACTGGCCCGGGCATTCCTCCGTATCCGCACCCGGCGACGGAAGCCCGGCCTGCCCATGGAAGAGCGCCGGCGCCTGCTGGATCGTCTCGGTGAGGCCGTCCGGCCGGCGGCGGGCGTCGCGGTCAGCACGATCGATGCGGCCGGTGTGCCCGCCGAGTGGCTCGTGCCCGACGGCGCCGGCGCGGACGAGGCGATCCTCTACCTGCACGGCGGGGCTTATACGGCCGGCTCGTGTCGCAGTCACCGACACGGGGTCTCGCATATCGCGAAGGCGACCGGCATGCGTGTGCTGCTGCCCGAATATCGTCTCGCGCCGGAACACCCCTTCCCGGCCGCTCTGGAGGACGCTCTCGCCGTCTGGCGCTGGATGCTGGACCAGGGCTACCGCTCGGACCGCATCGTGCTGGCAGGTGATTCGGCGGGCGGCGGACTCGCCCTCGCGGTCATGGTGGCGCTACGCGAGGCGGGTAACGCGCTGCCCGCTGCGGCGTCGCTCATCTCGGCGTGGACCGATCTGGCAGCCACCGGCGACTCGCTGGATTCCCGGCGCAGGCAGGATCCCTGGATCCGGCCCGACGAGCTGGAACCGATGGCGCGGCGCTATTACCAGGACCGGGATCCGCGAAACCCGCTGGTCTCGCCGCTCTATGCGTCACTGCATGGGCTGCCGCCCCTGATGCTGCAGGTCGGGGACTTCGAGGCGCTGCTGAGCGATACGACCCGGCTCGCGGAGAAGGCGAGGGATGCCGGCGTGGACGTCACACTTCGGGTGTGGCCCGGTATGTGGCACGTCTGGCACTTCTTCGTGGGCCGCGTACCCGAGTCGAGGCAGGCCATACTCGAGATGGCGGCCTTCATCGAGGCACGCATGGCGGAGAGCCGTCGCGGCCAGCGCGCCGCGTGAGGGATGAGATGCGCCGCGTTCAGATGGTGCCGTTCACGACGGGCTGGAACGCGGTCAGGCTGTCGCGCAGCTGGCTGTTGCCGAGGCCGTGGCCCGGGAATACCGTCGGGAACAGACCCTGCTCACCGTGCAGTGCCATGTAATTCAGAATCACGGTCTGGACCAGCAGGTTCACGTTGTTGGCCGCCGGGCTCGAGGCATTCTGGACCGCCGATCTGCTGATGGCGCTCCGGTCCGCCACCGGTGTCCATGAGCCGTGGCCTGCCCCCCGGGTTGTAGACCAGGAAGAAGGAGGCCGCCGTGGACTGGTTGTCACTGGTCCACTCGAACTTCCCGCGGCCCTCGACTGAGTCGTCGATGGTGCCATTGGCCGACAGCGAACCGTCGCTGAACACGTAGAGCATCAGCGGCAGTCCCTTGCGGGCTGCGTACTCCAGACAGGCGCCCATGCAGCGGCCCGCGCGGAAGTCCTTCACCTCGCCCTCCCGCCGCATGCCGCCGTGGTAGTCATACCCGCCCATGGCGACGGTGCCCGCGCCGGCGAAGCCGTTGACCACCATCTTCATGACGGCCGCCGTCTTGCGGAATTCCCGGTCGTTCTCGTAATCCGTCCGGCTGAAGATGCTCGCAAGGTCGTCGCCGACGATGTCGAGGTCGGCATCCGGGTCCAGGATGCCCGGCTCTCCGAAACGATCGGCGAGGTCCGCTGCCTTGACGTAACCGCAGTTCACCAGGTCCTTCAGCACTTCGTCGGCCGTGATCTCGAGCCTCGTGTCGACGCGGCCGAGCTTCATGTCGCTGATGCGCTGGATGGACTCCATCACGGCGACCGCGTCGTCCTGGCTCAGCAGACCGACCAGCTTGCCCGTGTCCACCAGACCCGTGACGTCGCTGGCGCGGTCGACTTTCGTCGGACGCAGGGACTGGTCCATCAGCATGGCAGGAGCCATGGAGTTGCCGCCCGAGTCCGACGAACGTGAGCCGATCAGCGTCAGCAGCTCGCCGTCGGCGCCTGCCTTCGCTATGCCGTACATGGGATTGTGCGGGTTGTTGCCGGTGTCGTTCTCCGAGCGCGCGGGGATGACGCAGCCATTCACGTTCGCCATGGTCGTCGGTGACACATGCATCATCATGCCACGCAGGAACGCGCTGTCCGAATGGAAGGCGAGACCCAGATCCGTGTTGACGAAATCGTTCAGGCCGGTCTGCGGGTTCGCGACCGGCGGAATCATGTCGCCGGGCAGGCCGAGCTTCGCATAGCCTTCCGTCGACAGGAAATCGAGCTGGCCGCCCTCCTTGCCGACGATCACGTTCGATCCGGCCATGTTCGCCCCGCCGGCCAGGTCGAAGGCGATGAACGGGATCTTGCCGGCGCCCTGGACGGCGATGCCACAGGACTGGGTCAGCGCCTGGAGGTCCGGACTCAACGCGGCATAGGCGGCGCGCGGATCGGCGAACAGACTCATCGCGCCGGCGCCCATCAGGGTCCCGGTGCCGGCGATAAAGCCCTGCGAGAGCAACTGGCGTCGGGTGATGGGACGCGGGTGATCCGGATGGCGGATCGGCGCGTCGGGATCGATGGGACCGTACTTTCTGGCCATTTCCTTTGCCTCGATTCGGACGTTCTCGTGTTACTGGATGGTCAGCGTCGCGCTGCCGATGAGGGCGGCGCAGGTGGCCTTGGCCACGGTCGCGGTGCGCTCCGGCGCGCAGCTGCCGCCGCAGACCGTCAACCGGTCGATCAGACTGTTCAGTTCGAACTTCACGTCATCCGGGTGCGGCTGGCTGACGATGGTCGTGTTGTTGATGCGCATGATCAGGGGATCGAGCAGTGCGTCCCGGGCGGCGGCGCTGCCGTAGGCCGTCGTCACGCCGGCGGTGAAATCGAAGCCGGGGAAGACCTGGGCACGCAGGCCCGCGTCTTCGACCAGGGCATTGCAGTACTCGATCGCGAGCTGGGAGATACCGACCTGCTGCGAGGAGGAGAAAGCACCGAAGCTCTCGACCGTGGGCAGCTGCTGGCGGATCGTCGTAAAGGTC
>JARRPZ010000029.1:0-39469 GCA_037382365.1 Gammaproteobacteria bacterium | reverse complement strand
GCCGTGTCCCGCTGGCAGGATCGCCTCGGCCGCGGCACGCCGCCGGACAGCCACGCTTCACTTGCCATGCTGAAGGACTTCGGCATCGCCGTCACCCGGAGCGAGGTCGTCCACTCCGAGGCCGAAGCCGTCGCGGCCTGGACGCATATCGGCGGGCCCGTCGCGGTGAAGACGGTGGCGCCCGGTATCGCGCATCGCACGGACGTTGGCGGAGTACATCTGGCCATCAATGAGCGGGCGGCCGTGGCAGCCGCATGGCGGGATCTGGCCGGCCGGTTCGGCCCCGACGTCGAGGTGTCGGAGATGCAGCCCCCGGGCATAGAGATGCTTGTCGGCATGACGACGGACGAGGATATCGGACCGGTCGTCGCGATCGGTTTCGGCGGCGTCCACGTCGAGCTGCAGGCGGACATCGCATTCGCACTGCCCCCCTTCGACGCGGCCCATGCGCAACGCCTGATCGAACGGCTCAGGCTGCGCCGCCTGCTCGATGGCGATCGCGGCAGCGAAGCGGTCGATGTTGACGCTCTGTGCGACGCGGCAGCAAGATTCTCGACGATGGCAGCCGCCCTCGCCGACCGCATCCGGGAGATCGACGTCAACCCGCTCATCGTCCACCCCGGAGGCTGCGTGGCCGTCGACGTGCTCACGATCCTGCACACCAGCGAAGAGATTCCAGAGAGGCAACCGCTATGACACTCAGCGAACTGCAGCAATACGACAGCGAAGACTGGCATCGCGCGGCCGATCGACGGAAACGCGATCTCGAGACCCGATTGTTCATCGGCGGCGAGTTCGTCGATGCCCTCGACGGCGGCCGCTTCGAGACGGTTAATCCGGCCGACGGTGAAGTGCTGGCGGAAATGTCCGCGGGTAACCAGAAAGATGTCGATGCGGCCGTCGCGGCGGCGAAAGCCGCCTTCCGTGCCGGCGTCTGGTCGAAGATGGCGCCGCGCGAACGCATGGAGATCCTGTATCGATTTGCCGATCTCGTCGAGGAGAATGCCGAGGAACTCGCTCTCCTGGACACGCTGGACATGGGCAAGCCCATCACCGACATGCTGACCGTCGACGTGCCGCTCGTCGTGGAGACCGTCCGCTTCATGAGCGAGAGCATCGACAAGATGGAGGGGGCCGTCACCAATACCGCCAGCGATGCGATGAACCTCGTGCTGCGCGAACCGCTGGGGGTCGTCGGCGCGATCTCCCCCTGGAACTATCCGCTGCTGATGGCCGCCTGGAAATACGCGCCGGCACTGGCCGCCGGCAATACCGTGGTACTGAAGCCGGCCGAGCAATCGCCCCTGTCAAATCTGCGGATCGCCCAGCTGTTCGTCGAGGCCGGCGGACCGCCGGGCGTGTTCAATGTCGTGAACGGCATGGGCGAGGTGGCCGGCAAGGCGCTGGCGCTGCACGACGACGTGGCCAAGATCTCATTTACGGGCTCCACGGCCGTCGGCAAGCTGATCCTCCAGTATGCGGGCCAGTCGAACATGAAGAAGGTCGGCCTGGAGTGCGGCGGGAAGTCCCCCCAGGTCTTCATGGGCGACCTGCCCGATCTGAGCCGTGCGGTCGAGAGCGCCTACCACGCCATCTACGCGAACATGGGCGAAGTCTGCAACGCGGGTTCCCGCATCATGGTCGACCGCCCGATCTACGATGATTTCGTCGAACGCTTCGTCGCCGAAGGGCGAGAGGCCTACCGGGCCGGCGACCCGCTGGATCCGGGGACGAATCTCGGCCCGCTCGTCACGCACCGGGATCAGAGCCGCGTGCTGGACATGGTGGAGACCGGCCGCAGGGAAGGAGCGAAGCTGGTTTTCGGCGGCACCGCCTCCGCAGCATTCCCGGACGGCGCCTACGTGGACCCGACCCTTTTCGTCGACGTCGACAACGCGATGACCATCGCACGCGAGGAGATCTTCGGACCGGTGGCCAGCATCATCCCCTTCGAGGGTGCGGACGAAGCCATCCGGGTCGCCAACGACACGATCTACGGTCTGGCGGCCAGCATCTGGACACGAGACATCACGACGGCCCATCGCTTCATCCGGGAATTCGAAGCCGGCGTCGTCTGGGTGAACACCTACGACGAGGCGGACATGACGCAACCCTTCGGCGGCTACAAGCAATCGGGTAACGCCCGCGACAAGTGCTTCGACAGCCTGCTGGAGTACACTCAGACGAAATCGGCCTGGATCAGCCTCGTCTGAACCGGCCGCGGTGGCGGCATCCGGGCCGCGACGAAAGGCAGGGGCGCACTGATGCACGAAGCGACCGAGGCGCTGGAGGAATTCCTGGCCGCGAACCCGGACTGCGGCATGATGGAGCGGACATGGTCGGGGTGTTGCGCGGCAAGCGGATACTTCCGGCGGAATTCACCAAGGTCTTCGGGCGGGGGTTCAATATCCCCGGCAGCGTGGCCATGCTGGACACGATGGGCGCGGTGATCGACGGCCTCCCCTACGGTGCCGAAGACGGCGATCCCGACGTCTACGCGCGGCCCATCCCGCAGACCCTGGCACCTATACCGTGGGCGAGGCGGGACTGCGCTCAGGTCCTGTTCTCGCTTTACGAGCGGGACGGCGCTCCGTACTTCGCGGACCCGCGCCACGTCCTCGAGCGGGCCACACGGCCGCTCCGCGACATGGGCCTCACCGTCGTCATGGCCGCCGAACTCGAGTTCTACCTGCTGGACGCCCGTCATGCCGGCGTGGCGCCGCGGATGCCCGCCATCGCCGGCACCCGCCACGGTCAGCGGGGCGAACAGGTCTACCATCCGGAGGATCTGTGGGAACTGGAGGCATTCCTGGACGAACTGATGGACACGACTCGTGCGCAGTCCCTCCCGATCGGCACCACGATCTCGGAATTCGCGCCCGGCCAGTTCGAAGTCAACCTGCATCACGTCGCCGATCCGCTTGCCGCTTGCGATCATGCGGTGCTCCTGAAACGGGCGATCCGGGCCGTCGCCCGGCGTCACGACACGGCCGCGTGCTTCATGGCGAAGCCGTTCGCCGAATACGCGGGCAACGGCCTCCACCTGCATGTGAGCCTGCTGCGCGAGGACGGCAGCAATTTCTTCTCCAACGGCAGACCGGAGCTCGCGGAGCCGCCCTTCGACGATGCGCTGCGCCACGCGGTGGGAGGGCTGCAGACGACGATGGCGGACGCGATGGCGATCTTCGCGCCGAATGCCAATTCCTACCGCCGGTTGCGGCCCGACTTCTTCGCCCCCGTCATGCCGAACTGGGGCGTCAACCACCGCGGCGTGTCCATCCGCATCCCACTGTCGGGTCCGAAGAACCTGCGCATCGAACATCGCACCGCCGGGGCGGACGCCAACCCCTATCTCGTGGCGGCGGCGGTGCTGGCCGGTATCCACCATGGCATCACGAACGAGATCGAGCCGGGCCGCATGGTCACCGAGGGCGAGGTCACGGAACTCGAGGTCACGCTGCCGATACGCTGGGACGCGGCACTGGACCGCTTCGCCGCCAGCACCTTCCTGCCGGGATATCTGGGCGAGGAGTACTGCCGCGTGTACGAACATGCACGCCGGGTGGAGAACCAGCGCTTTCACAACGAGATCACCAACCGCGACTATCAGTGGTATCTGAGGAACGTCTGAACGACGTTGGCGGAGCGCCGGAGCATGACAGGGACGGCCGGCGACACGAACCAGTGGCGACCCACGCGTCGCGGCGAGCGGCGGAGCCTGCTCGCGATCAGCGGACCGCTGATCGCCGCTTATCTGGTGGAGATGGCCATGTTGATCATCGACATGATGATCGTGGGCCACCTCGGCAGCATCGAACTGGCCGCCGTCGGCCTGGCCGGCGACTGGTTCTACGTTCTGCTGCTGATCGGCATGGGCACCGTGTCGATGGTGGCGGTGCTCGTCGCTCATGCCCGAGGTACCGGCGACACGCGCGGCGCGAACCGGGCCGTCGAACAGGGCCTGCTGGTCGCAACTCTCTTCTCGGTGCCGATCATGCTGCTCACCTGGTATCTGGGTCCGCTGCTCGCGCTCGCGGGCCAGGACCCCGGCGTGGTGGCCTCGGTCGGACCCTACGCGCAGGCACTCACGCCGGCCGTACCCCCGATCCTCTGGTTCACGGTACTCCGCAATTACGTGACGGCCATCGAGAAGCCGATGATCATCTTCACACTGTCCGTGGCTGCACTGGTACTGAATGCGGGACTGAACTACGCGCTCGTCTTCGGCCGCTTCGGCTTCCCCGCCCTCGGCGTGTTCGGTGCCGGACTCGGCACGACCGTGGTCAGCTGGCTCATGTTCGTGGCGATGGCGGTGCACGTCGGGGGGGCCGGTCGGGAACTCGACATCCGCTGGTCCCGCACATTCATCGGCATCGAACCGGCGCTGTTCCGAAGGCTCGTCGCGCTCGGTTTGCCCGTGGCAGGTGCCCAGCTGCTGTCGGGCGGCATGTTCACGGTCGCCGCCGTCCTCGTGGGTCTGCTGAGTGCCACGGAGCTGGCAGCCCAGCAGATCGTCTACACCGTGGTCTACGTCTCCCTCAGTATCGCCGCCGGCCTCGGGGATGCCGTTCGTGTACGCGTGGCTTTCGGCATGGGCAGGGGCAGCCCGCCGGCCGCCCGACAGGCGGCCGCCATCACGTTCAGGATCGGCCTGGCCGTGCTCGGCGTCGCCGCGCTGATGCTCTGGTTGCTGCCGGAGGCGATCGTCAGCCTGTTCCTGAACCTGGAAGACGATGGCAGCGCCGCCGTGGTTAGCGCGGCAGCCTCTATTGCGATCGCGGCCGGCCTTTTCCAGGCGCTGATCGGTCTGCAGATCATCGCCGCCAACGCGATGCGCGGGCTGCACGATACGAGGACACCGATGAGATATGCGGTGCTCGGCTACTGGATACTCGGCCTCGGCAGCGGCACGTTCGCCTGTTTCACCCTCGGCCTCGGCAGTACGGGTCTGTGGTGGGGGATGACCGCCGGCGTGGCAGTGTCGAGCACGCTGCTCGTACACGCGTTCTTCCGCAGTGTGGCGGCGGCAACACCCGATACCGTGCCCCGAACATCATAATGTGGAACCTCACCCCGGGTCGCTGGACAACAGCCGGCGCGAAGTGGGACATTAGCCCGATAACACCGAGTCACGGATAAACGTGAAGACCTACGACGCGATCGTCATCGGCGCCGGCCACAACGGGCTGACCAACGCAGCTTTTCTCGCCAAGGCCGGTCTCGACGTGCTGGTCGTCGAGAAGAACGACTATATCGGTGGAGCGGCGGTCAGCCGCAATCTCTACGAAGACTGGATCTACTCCAACTGCTCTTACGTTTGCAGTCTGCTGCGGCCCGAGATCTACCGCGCCCTGGACCTGGCCCGCCACGGCCTGCAGGTGACGCCCTATGGCGGCAGCGTCACGTTCAAGCAGAACGGCGACTATCTCGGCAGTTACTGGGATCACGAAGTCGCCCATCGCGAGTTCGCGCGCCATTCGAAGCGGGACGCCGATGCCTATCAGCGCTATTCCGCCGAAGTCATGCGCCAGACCCGGTTCATCCGCGACTTCCTGCTGAGGACGCCGCCGGATCCGACCTCTTTCCGACCCCGCGATCTGCGCGAGCTGGCGCTCATCGGCGGCCGTCTGCTGGAGATGGAGGAAGAGGCGATCTACGACACCATCCGTTTCTGGACCATGAGCATCGGCGAGTATCTCGAGGAATTCTTCGAGACGGATGTCATCAAGGCCCATCTGGCCGGCAGCGGCATCATCGGCACGGCTCTCGGCCCCTACTCGCCGGGCACCGCCTACGTGCTGCTGCATCACTACATGGGTGAGGTCGACGGCAACATCGGCGCGTGGGGCTTTGCGAGAGGCGGCATGGGCGCCGTCAGCCGCGCCATCGCGGGCGCGTTCGAATCCTACGGTGGCGAGATCCGCGTCGAAGCCGAAGTGAGCCGGATCATCGTCCGGGACGGTCGGGTGCGGGGCGTCGCACTGGCGAACGGCGACGAGATCCGCGCCCATCGCGTGGTATCGAACCTGGACGTGAAACGCACGTTCCTGCAGGTGATGGACCGGAGCGATCTCGACGAGGACTTCGTCCGTCGCGTCGAAAACTTCCACATTCGGGGGTCGTCCGGAAAGCTGAACATCGCGCTCGACGGCCTGCCGACTTTCCCTGCCCTGCCGAAGGACAGCCAGCTCATCAACGCGGACATGCACTTCATCGATTCGCTGGAGCGCATGGAGCGTGCCTACGACGACTGGAAGGAGAAGACCTGGTCGAAGGACCCCTACGTCGACATGTTGATTCCGACGATCACCGATCCGACGATGGCGCCGCCGGGCAAGCACTTCATGAGTTGCTTCGTGCAGTATTGCCCGCCGGAACTCGACACCGGCGAGTGGACGGATGCGGACCGCGATGCGTTCGGACAGGCCGTGATCGACCAGATCGCGGAGTACAGTCCCGACTTCAAGGACCTGATCCTGCACGTCGAGATCCGCACGCCGCGGGAACTGGAAGCGGAGGTCGGACTCACCGAGGGCAACATCTTCCAGGGTGAACTCACCATGGATCAATTGCTGTTCAATCGCCCGGTGCCCGGCTTCGCACAGTACCGCGGCCCCGTGAGAGGGCTCTACATGTGTTCCTCGAGCACCCATCCGGGAGGCGGCGTGATGGCCGCACCGGGCGCCAATGCCGCGCGGGAGATACTGCGCGACATGCGCAGGCTGTCGAGCGTACCGGAGAGCTTCGGCGATGACTGAACGCACGACCCGGGACGTCATCGTCATCGGCGCCGGCCACAATGGTCTGGCCTGCGCCGCCTACCTCGCCCGTGCCGGCCGGGACGTACTCGTGCTGGAAGCCGCCGACGAGGTGGGAGGCGGGGCCGCCACACGCAGTTTCGCGGAGGGCTTCAGGGTGTCGGGTTGTGCCCATCTGCTCTATCAGCTGCAACCGGAAGTAGCCGGTGAACTCGAACTCGCGAAATTCGGACTGGAGACTGCCGCGGCCGATATCGCGACGACCGCCCTCTCGCCGGACGGTGAACACGTGGTCATCCACGGGTCCCGGCTGGAGGGGCGCGTGACCGAGCGCGACCGGGAGGGTCTCTCGGACTTCCACGACAGGATGATGCGTTTCGCGAAGCTGCTGCGCCCCTACCTGAACCGCCGGCCACCGTTACTGGTGAACAACGATGCGACGGACAAGATGACCATCGGCAGGCTCGGGTTGGACATCCGCCGTCTCGGACGCGCGGGAATGCAGGAGTTCCTCCGACTGATCGCCATCAACATCTACGACGTGCTGAACGAACATCTCGACACGGAACTCGTGAAGGGTGCCCTGGCGCTGGACGCCGTCCTCGGCACGCATCTGGGACCACGCTCGCCGAACAGTCTGCTCACCTATATCCACCGGCTCACCGGCGAGACCGGCGGCCGACCCGGGGCGATGGCGCTGCCGAAAGGCGGTATGGGCCGGGTCGGCGAAGCCTTCGCCGGAGCGGCGCGGGCTGCCGGCGTCGACATCCGCTGTGGGCGGGCCGTACAGCATATACGCGTGGAGAACGGTCGTGCGGTCGGCGTCGAACTCGCGGGCGGCGATACGATCGCTGCGCGTACCGTGGTATCCAATGCGGATCCGAAGACGACCGTCCTGGACCTGCTGGGGCCGCGCCATGTGGAGACGGGCTTCACCCGGCGTATCCGCAACCTCCGCATGCGGGGCAATGCCGCGAAGCTGCATCTCGCCCTGGACGGTCTGCCCGACTTCAGCGGCGTCGATCGCAACGCGCTCGGGGGACGACTCGCGATCGCGCCGGACATGGATTACGTGGAACGCGCCTTCAATCCGGCCAAGTACGGCCGATGGTCCGCAGCACCGGTGATCGAGATCACGATCCCGAGCGTCAGCGACCCGTCGCTCGCACCCGCCGGACGGCACGTGCTCTCCGCTGTGGTCCAGTACGCACCCAGTCGGCTGGAGGGCGGCTGGAGCGAGGAGCGTGCCGCCGCGTTCGGCGATCTCGTGATCGATACGATCGCGGCGTACGCGCCGGATCTCCGGAAGCAGATCATCGCATCCGAACTGCTCAGTCCCGCGGATATCGAGCGTATCTACCGCATGGGCGGCGGACACTGGCATCACGGAGAACTCGCGCTGGATCAGTTCCTGTTCAACCGGCCCGCACCGGGAGCGGTCCAGTACGCGATGCCGGTCGAGGGCCTGTATCTCTGCGGTGCCGGTACCCATCCCGGCGGCAGCATCACGGGTGCGGCGGGCCGCAACGCCGCCACCGAGATACTCAGGCGCGAGGGGAACTCATGAGCGACACCGCAACCAGCGAGCGCGTGCTCGAGACTCACTTCCACTCCCGCACCGCCGAAGCCAACTACAGGAACTCGTGGCAGGACTGGAAGGGTTACACGACCGCCGGCGAGTACACGGCGGCAGACCTCGAATACTTCGCGGTGCGCAACGCAGCCGGCGTTTTCGATCTCTGCCCCATGACCAAGTACCGGATCACCGGAGCGGAGGCATTGCCCTATCTGGATCGACTGGTCACCCGGGACATGACGAAGGTGAAGCCCGGTCGGGTCGCCTATGCAGTCTGGTGCAACGACGCGGGGAAGGTCATCGATGACGGGACCATCTTCCACCTGCGCGAAGGAGAATACCGGCTCTGCTCTCAGGAACGACATCTCGCCTGGTTCCTCGACGCCGCCGTCGGTTTCGACGTGACCGTGACGGAGGAAACCGACGAGGTCGCAGCGCTCGCCCTGCAGGGCCCCACTTCCTGTGCCGTGCTGAAAGAGATGGGCCTCACGGGCATCGAGAACCTGAAACCGTTCGGACTCGATCATTTCCGCTTCGAAGGCGCCGAGCTGATGGTCTCGCGCACCGGATTCACCGGCGACCTGGGCTACGAGCTGTGGATCGATCCCGGGCATGCCGAACTGCTGTGGGACCGGCTGTTCCTGGCGGGCAAATACCTCGGTGTCCAACCCATCGGCAGCCATGCACTCGATCTGTGTCGCATAGAGGCAGGATTCATTCAGGCTGGCGTGGACTTCCTGCCCGCAGACGAGGTCGTCCGGCCCGGACGTGCCCGTTCACCGTTCGAACTCGGGCTTGAATGGCTGGTGGATTTCCGCAAACCGAATTTCAACGGCCGGCGGGCCCTGGCCGCGGAGTTGCGGCGCGGCTCGACCTGGCGGCTCGTGAAACTCGATATCGAAGGCAACAAGCCCGCGCACCATTCCTACGTCTATGCCGGCAGGAGGAAACAGGTGGGATTCGTCACTTCCGCGGCCTGGTCTCCGGTGGCGAAGGCCAACGTCGCGCTGGCGACCGTGCAGCGGCCCGCGGGCGAACCGAACAGCCGACTGTTCGCCGAAATCTACTACCAGCGCGAGATGCACTGGTCGCGAATGATGGCGGCGTGTCAGGTCGTGGAGAAGCCGTTCTGGGATCCGCCGCGCAGGCGAGCGACCCCGCCCGCGAACTACTGAGCCGTTGCGCTACCGCTATTTCATCTGCGACGTGTTCACCGACGTGCCATTCGGCGGTAACCCCCTCGCCGTGCTGCCGGACGCGCGAGGGCTCGACACGGATCGCATGCAGTGCATCGCGCGGGAATTCAATTTCTCCGAGAGCACCTTCGTGCTGCCCCCCGAACGGGACGGCGACCGTCGCGTCCGGATATTCACGCCACAGGTGGAAGTCCCGTTCGCCGGGCATCCGAATATCGGCACGGCATTCGTGCTGGCCGCGAGCGGCGAACTGGACGGCCGCGCGGCAGTGACGTTCGAGGAGACGGCCGGACTCGTGCCGGTGAGCATCCACCGTCCTGGCGACGGAATCGGCGACGGCAATCGCATACGGTGCGAGCTCGGCGCCCCGGAGCCGCTCACGATCTCGGAGCCGGTACCCGCCGACCTGATCGCCGCGGCGCTGTCGCTGCGACCCGGGGACATCGTGACGGACACTCACCCGCCCCGGGCCGCGTCCGTCGGCCTGCCCTTCATCATGGCGGAACTGCCGGACACCGCGACACTCGGCAAGGCGCAGATCGATTTCGCCGCGTTCGAGAAGCTGGCCGAACGGGGGTGGCCGCCCGACATACTCATGTACGTGCGGGACGATGGCCCGCACGACATCCGGGCCCGCATGTTCGCCCCGCTCGACGGTGTGCCGGAAGACCCGGCGACCGGCAGTGCCAATTGCGCGCTGTGCGCCCTGCTGACCCATTACGCGCCGGCGGCCGAAGGTGAATTCCGCTGGCGCATCCGGCAGGGTGCCGAGATGGGACGTCCGAGTGTGCTGGAAGCACGCGCCGAGAAGAGGGGCGGCGAAGTCACCGGTTGCTGGATCGGCGGCGAGAGCGTGATGTTCGCCGACGGCTGGCTGGAGATCGACTAGTCCCGGCGGAAGGCCTGCCTGGCATCGACGATGCCGCGTGGTGCATTCATGCCTGGCCAGCCCCGAGCCGTGGTGGTATCACCCCGGCCATCGACCCTGTCATTACCGGCGCACACCGGGGAGGAACCATGCAGAAAGCGCTGCTGGCGATCGGACTGTTGATCGTCGTCGTCGGCCTGCTCTGGCCGTGGCTGAGCACGCTCCCGCTCGGCCGGCTGCCGGGAGACATCGTGATCCGACGCGAAGGCTTCACGCTCTATCTGCCGATCACCACGATGCTGCTCGTGAGCGCGGTCCTCTCGTTCATCCTGTGGCTGCTGCGGAATTAGACCGTTCACGACGGTCCTTCAGAACCAGCGTTTCACCCGACGCCGGTAGGCGCTGAATTCGTCGCCGAACTGCGCCTGCAGCGCTCGCTCCTCCGGCAGGATCTGGAAGCGGGTGATATACATCGCGAACAGCAGGAGAAATAACGGACCGGTCAGGTGGGCCAGCGCGACCGCCCAGCCGGCGAGCATCAGGAGCATCCCGAGGTACATCGGATTCCGGGTCCGGCGATAAACGCCGTCGGTGACCAGCTGCACGGTGGCCTCCGGCGCCAGCGGATTCACCGTGGTGGAGGCGCGCCGGAAGTCCCCGACGCCCGCCAGCGCGAACCAGATGCCCGCTGCTGCGAGCGCCACGCCGATACCGGCGCGCCAGATCGGTGGCAGGGGTATGACGAGCGACGGGAGCGACTCTGCGGTCACCCACATGGCAGCACCCGTCAATACCGTCATCGCCACCGGCGGGATACGCAGCTCCAGGGCCTTCACCGCGAGCCCGTGAGCGCGACGGGCTGCGACCGTCTAGGAATCCCCGCCGGCCGTGCCACCTTCCGCCCCTGCCTCCTCGGGCGCCTCACCGGTGATCTCGGCGCGGAACTGACGGAGCAGCTTCTTCACGGTCGTCCGATTCTCCGGTCCCATCCGGATCAGGAGCTTCTGTCCGCTGGACAGGCTCTCGAGCACCGGATTCTCGAAACGATACAGGACATGAGGCCGGACCAGGCGGATGGGATCGGCGACGTCGGGCGTCGCCAACAGGCGATCGATGACCGCCACCAGCCGGTCATTGAAGTAGCGGTCCGGATAGCCCAGCTCCGCGTACGCCTGCTGGAACAGCGGGTAGTAGCGGCGATACAGTGCCGCCGCCCGGGACAGGTCGACGTCGGCGGCGGCACTCACGATGGCGTCGTAACGCTCGTAGTTGGCCGGGCTCAGGATGTACAGGTCGCCATCGACCTGACCGGACACCTTGAAAGAATCGGGCACGGCATCGACCGGGCGGACCCGCTCGGCGAGATCGTCCCGCGCGAGGCCGTCCACCGTCGCGACGATCTTCCTGATCAACCCCTCGCGCAGTTCCGGGCCCGTTATACCGGGCTCGGGCGTCAGTGCGTCCAGGTCGCCGGTGAACGGCTCGTCGCTGTCGTCGAGCGTGGGAAGCACCGGCTCCGGCGGACTCTCGCGCTCGGGTTCCGGTCGGACGGGTTCGGGTTCCGGTTCCGGTTCTTCGATGGGATACAGCGGCTCTTCCGGCGGCGCTGGCTCGAACACTTCCTCGGCAGGCGGCAGCTCCGGCGTGGCCTCAGTCGGCTCCTCGCGGTTCAGCAGTCGCCAGCCCAGGAATACCAGCAGTGCGAGTGCCGCGAGGACGGCGATCACCAGTCCCCAGGATTGTTCGCGTTTCTGAACGTCCCTTTGCATTGCTCCCTCTCGCTCGGCTCAGTATAGACGCCGCGAGGCCGGAGCACGAGGTACTCAATCCTCGATGCGCCTGAAATCTTCCTTGTAGCGCACCGCGCAGTCCGGACAGACGAACTCTTCCGGCAGGGCGTCGAATTTCATGCCGGGCGGATAACCCTCGTGTTCGTCGCCGGTAGACTCGTCGTAGACGTAACCGCAATCCGGGCATTCGTAACGCGCCACGGGCGCCTCCTGTTCAGGCAGCCGCAGCGGCCGCGGGACGCCGGCCGTATCGGGCCAGGATCGCCTCCCGCCGGTCCGGATCGATGTTCACCTTGCTCAGGTCGCCGTTGATGTGAGGCAGCGCGAGTACTCGTCGGTCCATCACCCGGTACCACAGCCAGGGGACGTAGGCGAGCAGGTACATCCCGAAGTAGCCGTTCGGCAACTGTGGCAGATCCTCGAAGTGTCGCAGCGACTGGTAGCGGCGTGTCGGGTGGGCATGGTGATCGGAGTGACGCTCCAGGTGGAACAACAGCAGGTTCGAGTACACGTGGTTCGAGTTCCAGGAGTGATGCGGCTGGCAGCGTTCGTAGCGGCCGTTGTCCTGCTTCTCCCGCAGCAGTCCGTAGTGCTCGATGTAATTGGCACTGGTGAGTTGCCACCAGGCCAGGACGTTGTGGATCGCCAGGAACGGGATCATGATCCAGCCGAATGCGATGATGAGCCCGACCTGCAGTGCAATGGAGATCAGATAGGACTGCAGGATCTCGTTGTCGAGACTCCATACCGACCTGCCCTTACGCTCGAGCCGGACCTTCTCCTCGTGCCAGCCGCGCTTCATGGCGCCGGGCACCTCGCGCAGTGCGAACTTGTAGATGCTCTCGCCCATGCGCGCACTCGCCGGATCCTCCGGCGTGGCCACGTCGCGATGATGTCCCTTGTTGTGCTCGATCCAGAAGTGACCGTAGAAGGGAACGGCAAGCACGATCTTGGCGAGCCATCGCTCGAATTTCGTTTTCTTGTGGCCCAGTTCGTGACCGGTATTGATGCCGAGACCGCTGGCCATCCCGGCCGTCACCGCCAGAACCAGGTAGCCCCACCAGGACAGGTCCTGGGTACCCGCCCACCAGGCCGCCGCGATCAGGGAAACGAAATGGAGCGGTACGGTGATGTAGGTCAGTATTCGATAATAACGATCGTCCTCCAGTTCGCGGACGATGCGCTCGGGCGGGTTGCTCTCGTCTTCGCCCATGAACCAGTCGAGGAACGGCGCCAGCACGTAGCTCGTCGCCAGCGGAACCAGCAGCATCGCCTCGATCCCGGTCCAGGCATGTAGCGCGATCCCGATGAGCGGATAGAGGGCCCAGAGCACCGACAGCGACCACCAGGTGCGCTTGCGGTCCGTGTAAGTCATCGCCACGCCATCGGGCGAGCTGTAAGTGAAATTCTTCATCGTTTCCCCCTGCCGCGGATCGGACGCGCGAATCCGGCACCGAACTTCCCGTGGCAGCTTTCAGACACCAAGATCCCTATTGTCCTTTGACCCGTCATCGAAAACAGTGCTAGAAATGCCAGTATCTGGTTAATAAGTGCCAACTGATGCATCTTCCCGTCACCTATATCAGGACCTTCGTCGGTGTCCTCGATCTGGACGGGCCCAGCCGGCGGGAGATTCTCCGTGCCGCACGCATACGCGCCCGGGAAATCGAAGGCACCGACCACTACGTCCCCTTCGCCGCAGTCCGTCGCCTGCTGGAGGCGATCGACGAACGGCTCGAACCGGGCTGGCATCTGGAGATGACCTCCCGCATGGACGTTGCCCACCACGGTCCGCTGGGCATCGCGGCGATCACTTCGCCGACGCTGGGCGATGCGCTGGCGATCATGACCAAATTCGGGGAGATCCGTGCGCCGTTTGCGTGGGCCGAGATGCGCGAGCGCCGCGACTCCGTGCAGATCCGCTATCACCTGCGCGAGCAGCTCGGCAGCCTGCACCACATCCTCATGGAGATCATGCAGCTCTCCGGACTGCAGGTAATTCGCCACATCATCGGCCGCAGCGGTCCGGAGCTCGTCTGGCACCTGCCTGCCGAGAGGTCGTCTCTGCGCGCCGGCTTCGCCGCAAAATTCGACGGCACGCTGCGCTTCGAGGGAAACCGGTACACGACCACACTGCCCCGGGGCTGGCTGCAGGCGCCGTGTCTCCTCTACGACGAGGCCATGCACAAGGTGTCGCTCGCCCGCTGCGAAGAACTGCTCCAGCAGGTCGCGGAACGCTCTGCCCTCGAAGTGGAAGTGCGCCAGTGCGTGGTGACCGCGGGCGGGCGCTCGCCGGGCCTCGAGGAGGTCGCGGGCCGACTGAACATCTCGCGCCGCACCCTGATCAGGCGACTGAAGCGGGAGGGGACCTCTTATCGCCGGATTCTGGACGAAGTACACCGCAGTCTCGCCCACGAATACCTGGTCAGCACCCGCTGGGCCGTCGCCGAAATCGGCTATCGGCTGGGCTACCAGGACGCGGCCAATTTCGGTCGCGCCTTCCGGCGCTGGTACGGCATGGCACCGGGGGAGTACCGGCGGCGCTCGCAGCTGGCGCACCGTCCCGCGCGATCTTGACTAACCCGCCGACCACGCCGAAACTGCCGTCATGCTCTCCCGCACCGCTCGTCCATGACCTACTGCCTCGCCGCCAGTCTCCGCGAGGGCATGATCTTCGTATCGGACTCCCGCACCAATGCCGGGGTGGATCAGATCAGCACGTTCTCGAAGATGCACACTTTCGGCGGTGACGGTGAGCGCGCCTTCGTGCTGCTGAGCGCCGGCAACCTGGCGACCACCCAGGCGGTCGTGGCGAAACTGGCCCGCGACATCCGCGATAACGCGGAGACCAGCCTGACGACGCTGGGCACTATGTCGGAAGTGGCGGATTACGTCGGCTCCGCCAGTCGTGCCATTCAGGCGAAACATACGGCGGACGACGACGATCCCGCCTTCAGCGCGGAAGCGAGTTTCATACTCGGTGGCCAGATCCGTGGTCAGCCCCAGCGACTGTACCTGATCTACCCCGAAGGCAATTACTTCCACACGACGGATCGCACACCCTACCTGCAGATCGGCGAGACGAAGTACGGCAAACCCATCCTGGACCGCATCATCAAGCTGGATACGGACCTGGAAACGGCCGCCCGCTGCGCGATCGTGTCCATGGACTCGACCATGCGCAGCAACGCCAGCGTGGGGCCGCCGGTCGAGGTGCTGCTCTATCGCCGCGACAGCCAGCTGCTCGGCGAGCGGCTGATCTTCGAAGAGAACAGCGAATACCTGGGAGCCGTACGCGCAGCGTGGCAGGAGAGTCTTCGCCGCGCGTTCGAGGATCTGCCGAGACTCACGCTGGAACCCCGGAATATCCGCATCGTCGACGGATGAACGCGAGCTTCTCCCGTACCGTGGGAGCGAGACTGAACGGATAGGCGTCGCGCAGCCCCAGGCTGCGATTCATCTCGTTCAGCGCGATGGAGACTTCCGTCCAGCG
This sequence comes from Gammaproteobacteria bacterium, assembly GCA_037382365.1. Lineage (GTDB taxonomy): Bacteria > Pseudomonadota > Gammaproteobacteria > Steroidobacterales > Woeseiaceae > Lentisalinibacter. The sequence goes on along the minus strand of JARRPZ010000029.1, from coordinate 23,788 downwards.
GTCCAGCCAGTCGAGATCCCGCACGCTGGACCCGTCGGGGACGAGACCCACCGACGCGGCCGTCTCCAGCGTGTCGGAGATATGCAGGAAATGGGCCCAGCACTCCGCCCAGTCCTCCTGGGGATGAGACGCGGCATAAGCGGTGATGAAGCGGGAACGCCACTGCGACGGAGGCCCCTGGTCGTAGTAGCGCTGCAGTGCCGACTCGTAAGCTTCCCGTTCGTCGCCGAACAGTTCGCGGCACTCTGCGAGCGTCTCCTCGGTGTCGACCACGAGGGGCCAGAAATAGTGGCCACTCTCGTGTCGGAGGTGACCGAGCAGCGTCCGATAATCCTCGCCCATGGCCTTGCGGATGGCCTCGCGTGAAACGTCGTCGGCCTCCGCGACGTTCACCGTGATCACACCGTCCCGGTGGCCGGTGTAGACCTCCAGCTCCCGCACCAGGGGATTGGTGCGGCGGTCCTCCAGGAACTCGAAGCGGAGCCGGTCCCCGGTGACCGGCAGACCGAGCACGAGCAGGTCGTACAGCAACCGGCGTTTGGCCGCCTCCAGCCTGCCCCACAACAGCTTGTTCTCGTCCCGCGAGAGATTCGGCAGCGTCCGGGTCAGCCGGCAGGAGAGACAGTAATCCTCCGCATCGTGCGCGGCCAGGAGCCAGTTGCAGTGCTCCTCACGGTTGCGGCAGAACCGGTAGGCATCCCCGTCCGGCTGGCCGATCCACTCGCCGGGCTGATCACCGTTCGCCAGGGCGACGATCGTCAGCCGCCCGGGATCGAAACCGAGTTCGCGGCCGCAGGCGAGGCAGCGCGAGTTCTCGAAATAGAGTCGATTGCCGCAATGGCATCGGAAATTCTTCATTGTTCACCGGCGAGCAGGAACCAGGTCTTGCGGATCTGTCGGTGCAGTGCGCCGAGCAGCAACTGCAAGCGGTCGAGACATTCATGCAGCGCGGCGACATCCAGCCTGGCATCCATGGCCTCCTCCACTTCCCCGACCAGGGCCTCGACTGCGGAGACGGCTTCCGCATGCCGGGGCAGATGCTGCAGCGATGCGGCCATCTCGGCCAGGCAATGACGTACGGACCGCGGGAATTGGGGATCGAGCAACAGAAAGTCGATCACCTCCTCACCGACGATCCGGCGACGCACGTACTGGCAGTACATCTGATAGGCGGAAAGCGACTTCAGCACGTTCATCCACAGCGTGAACCGGAATGGCGCCAGCTCCTCGGGGAGATGCAGTAAAGAGGCGGCCGGCACGTCCAGGACGCGGGTCGTCATGTCGGCCCGCTCCAGATTGCCCCCCAGCCGCAGGAACTGGTAACCGGGACCGTGACTCATGGTCCCGGCAAGGATGCCGGTCAGTTCCTGGCAGCGGCTGATCACCTCCGTCAGCCGCCGGTGACGGATGCGGTCGGGACCCGCTCGGGGCAGCTCGCGGCGTGCGGTCAGATAGAGCTCGTTGGTGCACTCCCAGCCTTCGGTCGGGACGATGTCGCGGGTGGTGCGGATGTTCTCCCGCAGGCAGGCGAGGGAGGCGAGCACCGAGCCCGGGTTGTCCGTGTCGGCGATGAAGAAATTGACGACGCTGACCTCGTCCGGCCGCTCGTAACGGGCCGCGAAATCTTCCTGGTTGGCGAAGATCGTCAGCAGCTGCTCCCAGCTACGGCCGGCCTTCGGCGGCAGGTCCAGCAGCATGTTGCCGTGCACGCGGACCAGCCGGGCCGTGTTCTCCGCGCGCTCGAGATAGCGGCCGGCCCAGTACATCCGCTCGGCGACGCGGGACAGCATCAGTCGTCCTCCTCCACGATCCACGTATCCTTGCTGCCGCCGCCCTGGGACGAGTTGACGACCAGGGATCCCTTGCGCAGCGCCACCCGGGTCAGACCGCCGGCGGTGACCGCCAGCCGGTCGGACTGCAGGATGAACGGGCGCAGGTCGACGTGGCGGGGCTCCAGGCTGTCGCCGCATACTGTGGGTGTCGTGGACAGTGCCAGGGTCGGCTGCGCGACATAGTTGCGCGGATCCGCCTTGATGAGATCCGCGAAGCGGGCGAGTTCCGCACGGCTGGCCCGCGGCCCGATCAGCATCCCGTAACCGCCCGATTCGTTCGCGGGCTTGACCACCAGCTCGTCGAGGTGGGCGAGCACGTGATCGCACTGGGCGGCATCCGCGCAGCGCCAGGTCGGCACGTTGGGGATGATCGGTTCCTCGGACAGATAGTATCGGATCAGGTCCGGGACGTAGGTGTAGACCACCTTGTCGTCGGCGACGCCCGAACCCGGCGCGTTGGCGAGCGCGACGTTGCCCTTGCGCCAGGCGCGGATCAGGCCCGGCACGCCGAGCACCGAATCGGGCCGGAACACGGTCGGATCGAGAAACTTGTCGTCGATGCGCCGGTAGATGGAGTGCACCCGGGTCGGGCCGTGGATGGTCCTCATGTAGACGCAGTCGTCGTCAGCCACGACCAGATCGCCGCCCTCCACCAGTTCGGCCCCCATGCGCTGTGCGAGGTAGGAGTGCTCGAAGTAGGCCGAGTTGTAGATCCCCGGGGTGAGTACCACGACTTCCGGTTCCGGCTCCTCGGTCGGCGCGATCGCCGTCAGCAGGTCGAACAGGTCGGACGGATAGTCGTCCACCGGCAGGATCGCCTGGTCTTCGAACAGATCCGGGAAGACCCGCTTCGTGACACTGCGATTCTCGAGCATGTAGGAGACGCCGGACGGCACCCGGAGATTGTCCTCGAGCACGTAGACCGTCCCGTCGTCGTCGCGCACCAGGTCGCTGCCGCAGACGTGGGCCCAGACCCCGAAACGGGGCGCAGCCCCGGCACACTCCGGCAGATAATTGCGCGAGGTTGCCAGCACCTCGGCCGGGAACACACCGTCGCGCACCACCTTCTGGTCGTGATAGAGATCGTCGATGAACAGGTTGAGCGCGGTCAGCCGCTGGCGCAGGCCGGCATCGATACCCGCCCACTCGGTGGCGGTGATCACCCGCGGCACGATATCGAAGGGCCAGGCCCGGTCGATGTTGCGCCCTTCTGTGTAGACGGTGAACGTGATCCCCATCTCGGCGATGGCGCGATCCGCGGCCGCCTGATATTCGGCGAGTTCGACGGCCGACAGTCCGTTCAGGCACTCGATCAGATGCTCCGCACCGGGCCGTGCCTCACCGCCGTCCGTCACCAGTTCGTCACGGAATCGGTCGGGGCGGTATCCGTTGAGCTTCAGCGGCATCCGGCAATATTACCCCAGCTCTGCCGGCCGTCGTCGGGGTCCGGCGATTGACGACGCGATCGCACTGAATCGGTGCACAGGACCCCTGTGCCGAGGTCAATCGATCGCCAGCCGCCGTCCGTCCTCGACCTCGTCATCGGGATAGAGGACGATGGTCTCGCCTTCGGTGAGTCCGTCCAGCACCTGTACCTGGAACTGGCCGCGCCGGCCGAGTTTCACGGGACGCAGCACCGCGCGGTCGTCCTCGACCACGAACACGAACCAGTCGGCACCGCGCCGGAAGGTCGCGCTGGAGGCGACCTGCAGGACGTCATCGGCGGACCACAGGATGAACTCCGCCTCGACCCGGTAGGCATCGCCGAGACGTGACCAGCGCTCCGGGGCGCTCAGGATATCGACGAGCACGATCACCCGCTGCTCCTCGACACCGAGTGCGGAGATCTTTGTGAAAGCAGCCGGCTCCACGATCCGCACCTCGCCGTCCAGTGGCTCCTCGCCACCCCAGCGATGCAGCTTCACGGGCAACCCCGGCTCCAGCCGGACGGCATCGGCCGACAGGAGTTCCACCTCGACCTCGAGGTCGAGGGGATCGCCGAGGGTCAGCAGTTGCTGACCGGCCACCACCACGCCCTCGCTCTCGTGCTCCACGCCGAGCACGAGGCCGTCGACCGGGGAGCGCACGAGGATCACTTCCGGCGGCTCATCGTCCGCATCGGCCGCCGAATAACGCAGCACGTCACGTGCGGCCTGCAGCCGATACCGCGCAACTTCCGCTTCGGCTCGCGCAGAACGTAGTTCCGCGGCGGCCCGCCGGGCCGCCGAAACGATGCGATCGTACTCGGAACGCGACACGGCATTCGTCTCGAACAGCCGTTCGATCCGTGCGCGCTCGGCCTCGGCGAGTTCCGCGTCGGCCTCGGCGGCCCGCACCCGCGTCCCTGCCGCCTCCAGCGCCGCCTCGGCCGCCGACACCTGCGAACGGGCTTCGGCACGGCTGCGCCGGTCGAGCACGATCGGCGCCGCGGGTTCGATGGCGACCAGCGCCGCGCCGGCCGCGACACGATCCCCCTCCTCCAGTTCGATCCGTTCGGCCCGGCCGATCACGGGCGACCGGATCACGTATCGTTCGCGGATGCGGGTCTTGCCCTCCTCCGTGACCGTGACGGCGAGTGCGCCGCGGCTGACTGTGCCCGTCTCCACTCTGACCGGCTGAGGCCGGAAACCCCAGTAGAGGAGCCCCGCTGCGATGACGGCCACGGACCCGATGATGATGTTCCTGCGACTCGCCACTTCCTACTCCCTGGTCTTCAGCACCTGCACGAGATCCAGCCTGTCCAGACGCCGTTTGATCACCATGGAGGAGATCACCCCGGAGGCGAGGACGACGGCCGCACCGGATGTATAGGTGCTCGGTTCCAGAACGAGCGGGACCCGGTAGATATCCGACGAGATCGCTTCGGCGAACAACGCGCAGATGCCGCGACCCACGAAGAAGCCGAATCCGATGCCGATGACGACCAGAAGCATCAGCTCGCCGACGAGGATATAGGCAATTTCACCGCGCGTGAAACCGAGCACCCGCAGACTCGCGAGTTCCCGGCTTCGCTCCGCGAGTGCGATACGCGCACTGTTGTACACCGCCCCGAATGCGATGGTGCCGGCGAGCAGCGTATTCACGAACGTGAAGATGAGAATCGTCTCCGCGAAAGACTCGTAGAAGCTCTCGATGGACTGGCTGCGCATGGCGATCGCCGCGACACCGGGGCGACGCATCAGCTCGTCGAAGACCCGCGGCTGCTCCGCGCTGTCGATAGCGAGGAATCCGCCCGTGACGACATGCCCCTCCCGCATGATCCGGTTCAGACTCTCGAGTTCCATGTAGCCGGAGATACCGATGTATTCATCGACGAAGCCCGCCACGGGTACGTCGATCACCGGTCGCCGTCCGGTCAGCACCTCGACCGTCACCGTGTCGCCCGGGCGCACGCCGAGGATCTCCTCGCCGAGATAACTCGTGAGCACGAGGCCGGCCGGCGGCGGACGAATCGGGTCCTGCGACGCGTCGACCAGCCGGTGCAGCTCCGCGTCCGGCCCATAGCCCTGGATCGCCGATCGATAGCTCCGGTTCCCGTAACGAAAACGCACGGGGACGGCCCGCATGCCTTCGGCGCGCAGGACGCCGGGTAGCGCGGCGAGTTCGAATACGGCCTCGTCGCCCGCCAGTTCATTGAACGTCACGGTGAGATCTTCGCGGGCGGCGAGAGTGAAGTGACTCCACATCATGTAATCGACCGCATCCTCCTGGAAATTGCCGGACATCACGAGGCCGGTGGACAGCGCCACGCCGAGCGCCGTCAGTGCGCTCTTCACGGGAGCACGACCGATGTGACGCAGGATCATCCGGCTCGGCTGGTCGAGTAACTGCCGGGCGAGCACACGCTCCACCAGGCTCCTGTGATAGACCGGCGGCGTCTCCGGGCGCATGGCCTCCGCCGGCGACAGTCGCACCGCGGAACGGAACGCATGCAGCGTCCCGGCGAGCCCCGCCACCAGGGTCACCAGTACACCGACGATCAGCACGTCCGGGCGCAGGACGTAATCGAGCCGCGGGAAACGGAAGAACTCGATGTACAGTCCGGTGAGCCCCCTCGCTGCCCACGTGCCGAAACCGATGCCGACCACCGCCCCGGCAAGGACGATGATGAGAACGACACTCACGTAATGCAGCCCGACGGTCAGGTTGTCGTACCCGAAGGCCTTCAGCACACCGATCTGGTCTCGCTCGCTGTGGATCAGCCGGTTGGTGACGAAATTGATCAGGAACGCGGCGAAGGCGAGGAAGATGACCGGGAAGATCCTGGCCATGGCCTCGAGCCCGACGATCTCCTGGGTGATGTAGCGGTGGGAGAGCTGATCCTTCCGCGTGTAGGCGCCCTGTCCCCCGTAGGTCTCCAGCAGGGCGTCCACCCGCTCGATGACGGCCGCCGGCTCGGCGTCCCGATTCAGCGTGAAGACGAGATCGTTGAACGCGCCGTCCATGTCGTAGGCCACGCTCAGACCTCGGTAGCCCATCCACATGATCGCGTAGCGCTCGTAGTCGGGGAAGATATCCCCGGGTCGGATCTGGTAGATGAACTCGGGGGAGAGGGCGATACCGACGATCGCCAGATCCTCCCTCCGGCCGTTGATGATTCCGATGATCTCGTCGCCTGGCGCCAGCGACTGCGCCTCCGCGAAGGCCTCGTTGATGACCACCTCCCAGGGCCGGTCCGGGGCGGGTCGACGCCCCCGCACCATGTGCAGCTGGTTCAGCAGCGACACCCGCTCTTCCGGCACGGACACCAGCATGCCGGTGACCGGATCCGGAAAGCCCGGCACCTCGACGTTTATCTGGGCGCGCACCCGGGCTTCGGCCTCACGCAGGCCCTCGATGGACTGCACGCGTTCCAGGAGCGCCAGTGGTGCCCTCTTCAGGGATACGAAGCCGTCGGCGAAGCGGTTTGTCTGGTAGTAATTGGCCTGCGTGAGTTTCAGCGAATCGATGGTGCTGAGCGAGATGATGTAGGTGGCCACACCGCTCGCGATGATGAGCGCGATGGCAGCGGCCTGGCCGCGCATCTGCCAGAGTTCCCGCCAGCGCTTCCTGTCGAGGGCCCGCATCGCCTACCACGTTATCTCGGTGGGCGGCTTGCGCTCGTCGTTGCGCCGCTCACCCGAGATACGCCCGTCGCTCATGAACAGTACGCGATCTGCCATATCGGCGATGCTGGCATTGTGCGTGATGACCGCCGTCGCCGTTCCGTATTCCTCGTTGACGCGGGCCAGCGCCTGAAGCACGCGGACGCCGGTCTGGGAGTCCAGCGCTCCCGTCGGCTCGTCGCAGAGCAGGACCCGGGGGCGCTTCGCGATCGCTCTCGCTATCGCCACCCGTTGCTGCTCACCACCGGACAGCTGGGCAGGGAAATGGTCCATACGCTCCTGCAGATCGACCATGCCGAGGGCCTCCTCCGGCGCCATCGGTTCGCGGGCGATCTCCGTGACGATGGAGACATTCTCACGCGCGGTGAGACTGGGGATGAGATTGTAGAACTGAAACACGAAGCCCACGGAATGCCGGCGGTACTCCGTCAGCTCCGCTTCGCTGGCGCCGGTCAGATCGATATCGTCGAACCGCACGGTGCCGGCAGTCGGCGTGTCCAGACCGCCGAGTATGTTCAGCAGCGTGGACTTGCCGCTGCCGGAAGCCCCGAGCAACACCAGGAACTCCCCGGCGAACAACTGCACGTCGACGCCACGCAGCGCGTGCACCTCGACCTCGCCGACCCGATACACTTTGGTGAGGTCGTGCGCAACGAATATCGCTTCATGGCCGTCGTTCATGCCATGCGCTCCCGGCGACACGGCGACGCGCCGCGCCACGTGCCCACGCGCCACGGCGTGATCCTCAGTGGATTTCGTGGCGGGCGAGGATGGACCGGATGGACTGGCGCAGCCGGCTGTCGACGTAAGGCTTCTCGATGTATTCGGCAGCCCCTGCCCGGATCCCCCGAACCGCCATGGCAACGTCTCCGTCGCGCGCGAGCAGTATCGTCGGCACGTGATGCCCGGCTTCGTTCAGCCGTTCCAGCAGTTCGACGCCGGAGATGCCCGGCAGCCATACCTCCGTGATCAGGCAATCGGGGACATGATCGGCGGTCGCCCGCAGGAACTCTTCCGCGGAATCGTAGTGACAGATTTCCGTGACGAGGTCGCCGAGCAGTTCGTCCAGCCCCGCCCGCACCGTCTGGTCGGGATCCACGACGGCAACGCACGATGCTTTGGTGCCCTGGTGATTCTTTGGCCCCACGGCGGACTGACCGTCCCTAGAAATCATCACAGCTCGGAAAAAAACTCGCTATCAGGCGACAGTGGCATCATCGGGAAATCGTGCCACCCTAAACATACGGAGATTTACCTAGCGGGATGACGCCGTCGGCGCCGCACGGTCAGTGGTTCTCCGCTTCCTCTCCGAGATCGGAACGCAGCATGACCGCCATGCGAACGAGATGAGCGAGCGAATTGGCCTGCATCTTCTCCATGACGCGGGCCCTGTGGATCTCGATGGTCCGTTGACTGACGCCGAGCTCGTAGGCCACCACCTTGTTCGGCTTGCCGTCCACGACCAGGTCCATGACCTCCTGCTCGCGATTGGTGAGTGATGCCCAGCGACGTTGCAGGTCGTGATGTTCTTCCAGGGAGCGGCGGTTCTCGCGGTCCTTCGCGAGGGCCTCGTTGATGCGATCGAGGAGATCCTGATCGCGGAACGGCTTCTGCAGGAAGTCCGCCGCCCCGCCCTGCATCGCCTCGACCGCCATGGGCACGTCGCCGTGACCGGTGATGAAGATGATGGGCAGTATCGAGTGCCGCGCGTTCAGCTCCTCCTGCAGCTCCAGTCCGCTCATGCCGGGCATGCGTACGTCCAGCACGAGACAGCCGGGGCGGTCGTCGTTATAAGCGTCGAGGAACTCGCGGCCGGACGCGAAAGTCTCGCACGGAATGTCCACGGATTGCCGAGTCCCATGCCGTGCTTCTTGGTGGTGAAAAAGGGGTTGCTCACGTTGCTCTTGACCTCTTCGGTCATGCCGATGCCATGGTCGGTGACACGCACCACGACCTCGTCGTCGCCACGACGCCGGGTCTGAACGACGATGTCACCGCTGTGCGCATCGTCCGACGCGTCGAACGCATTGCGCAGCAGATTCAGCATCACCTGCTGGATCTGGACCGGATCGACCTTCACCAGGATCTCCGGCTGATCGAAATCGTAGATTACCGGTATGTTCTTGCCGCGCACGTCGATGCTGACCAGCGGCTCGAGTTCCGCGATGAGTTCGTTGACGTTGCGCACTTCGCGGGTGTGATCCGTCTTTCGGATCAACGCACGGAGCCTGCGTATCACTTCTCCGGCCCTGAGTGCCTGATCGCTGATGGCGCCCAGCGCGCGCGTCAGCTTCTCATCGTCCGCCGTCCCGGCCGCCAGCATCCGCTTGCTGCCTTCGGCATACGTCGTGATCGCGGTCAGTGGCTGATTGATCTCGTGGGCGATGCCCGCCGCCATCTCGCCCATGGTGCTCAGCCGCGCCACGTGGGTGAGTCGCTCCCGCTGGGAGGCGAGCTCTGCCTCCCGGTCCTTCGCCTCGGTGATGTCGCGCGTCACACCGAGGACGCGCTCCACGCGATTATCGGTCCCGAAAACCGGCGTGCTGTGGGAACGGAACCAGCGCAGCCGGCCGTCATCGCTTCGCACCCGGTACTCGAATATGCGTGACTCGCCCTCGTGGATGCGGCTGATCACCCGCTCGATGCGACTCCGGTCTTCGGCGAGCACGCGCCCCCGCAGTTCGGATCCGACGATGGCCTCGCCGGCGCCGAGTCCGGGCATGACGGCGGAGTCGCCCTCCAGTGTCCGGAAGATGTCCGTGTCGGGATGCCATTCCCACACGTTCAGGCTGGCGGCACGCAATGCCATCTTCAGCGACTTCTCCTTGTCCCGGAGCGCACTCTCCAGCTCCCGCACCTGGGTCATGTCGCGCAGGATGCCGGTGAATAGCCGTTCGCCGTTCTGGAACTGGCTGACGGCGAGATGGACCGGGAAGATGGTGCCGTCCCGACGCTTCGCCTCGACATAACGCCCGATACCGATGATCCGCGCTTCGCCGGTCTCGAGATAGCGCGAGACGTAATCGTGGTGATTGCGGGCGTGGGGCGTCGACATGAGCACGCTCACGTCCTGGCCGATGATCTCCTCCCGCGTGTATCCGAACATCGCCTCCGCGGCCCGGTTGAAGGTGCGGATGCGGCCGTCCGCCGACATCGTGATGATGGCCTCCGCCGCCGTTTCCACGACCGAGCGCATGAGCTTCTGGGAGTCCTCCAGACGGACCGAGGCGAGCTGGCCGCGCTGGCGATCGCGCCAGAGCACCAGCCCGAGCAGGAACAGGGACACGGCGGCAACGAGCCAGGGGAGCCATGCCATGACCTGGCCGGACGCCGGGGAGACCGCCGGCGCCGCCCGAACGGACGTAGAGACGTGCAGCAACGCCGTCGACAGAGCGATGATCCAACGTGGGCGATAACGTGGGTGATAGTGAGACAAGCCTGTTCGATACGTGCGGACCAGCCGCGGATTCTAACCGCTAGCCATCACCACGCGCACGCAGGACGAACGCGGTGCAGGGCGCCGGTCAGTCGGGTCTGCGGTTGCGCTCGAGGCGTTGCTGACGACGAATGACGGGCCAGAGCCCGCCGATGGTCTCGGACAGCACCGCCACCAGGTCGTCGAGGCTCAGCAGCCCGACCAGCTCCCCGTCTCCACCGACCACCGGCAGCCGGCGCACCGCCTTGGTCTGCATCATTTCGATGGCGTCGACGATCTCGTCCTCTCCCTCGATCGTGGCGAGTTCGTAGCTCATCACGTCACCGCAGGTCACCGCATCGATGTCCACGTCCTTCGCGAGCAGCTCCAACACGATGTCCCGGTCCGTCAGTATGCCCACCGGTGCCTCACCGGCCGGATGCGGTTCCGTCACCACGACATCACCGACGTGTTCGTCCCGGAGCAGCGCGATCGCGTCGCGAATGGTCGTCTTGCGTTCCACCGTCACTACGCGTCTCGCGCAGATGTCTCCCACGCGCATGGGTCACCTCCTCTGCAGGGTCTGTCCGACCGCTTCAGGCCGCGCTCCGTTCCTTGTCCACGTGCACCGGCGTCTCGAACCAGGCCGGCTTCAGTACCAGCAGGTCGCAGGGCAGATTGTCCATCACCTCTTCCGCGGTGCTGCCGATGAAGATGCGTTTCAGACGATTGCGGGCGACGGCCCCCATGATCACGACGGACGCCTCGACGTCCCTCGCCAGGGCCGGCAGCACCTCGTGCGAGCGCCCCGCGACGAGATGCGCGGTCTTCGCGCTCAGACCGTGGAACTCGAGCAGCTCGTTGAAATGCTCGCGGTGGCGCTCGTGCATCTTGGCTTCCAGCTCTTCCACGGGCAGGGTGACCGGGACGAACGTGCTGTTGGCGGCATCCGCGACGGCGATGATCGGGTCGTAGGAATGGAAGGTGTGCACTTCGCCTCCCGTGCTGTCGGCAAGCCGCTTCGCCGTATTGACGATCTGGTCATCCAGTGCCGCGGGCTTCTCGTGCTCGTGCATCGGGTCCACGGCCGCGAGATAGCGCACGCCCTCCTGCCAGCGGCCACCGGGTTTGACGAGCCACAGCGGCACGGGACAGGTGCGGATGAGATTCCAGTCGGTATTCGTGAAGATCACGCGTGCCGCGGGCTTGTGATAATGCGTGTCCTTGAAGACGACGTCGGCACCGCTCCGGACCGCCTTGCGCACGATACCCTCGTACAGCGGATTGTCCCAGGCGGCGTCCGTGCTGACGTCGAGTCCGCTCTTGCGGAGCTTCTCGGCCATGGCCTCCAGCCGGGATCGGAAGTGATCCAGGGTCTCGGCCCGTGCCTCCTTGAGCCCCCGCGAGTCGAAAAAACGATCGCCCGAGAGATACTGGTTGTAGTAGCAGATGAACAGCTCGAGGCGGGCGCCCGTCTGCCCGGCCAGCCAGGCGGCTCGTTCCATGGCTGGCTGCTGTTCGCTCGTCGGGTCTATCACTGCGAGGAGTTTGCGGAATTCGGCCATGATGATGCTCCTTCAACACGTTCCCGGCGCTTGACTGCACCCGCCGTTTCGGAAAACCGAAGGGTGTGAAATGAGCATAGACCCGCGTCCCGGCAGCTAGAATACGCCAACCTGCCTAGGGTGCTGCGGACTCTACCTAGGGGTGCGCCGGGGCACTGCGCCGGCACCGCCAGGGCAGCGCTGGCCACCGCGGAGGCAGCGGTTTAAGCTGCGGCGATCCATCCATCAACGACGCATTAATCACCCCGGGACGGCCCCGACGTGAAGGACGAACAAATCCTGCGCCACGCCAGCACCGTGTCGCTGCTGACGGCGCTGGTACTGACCGTCGTGAAGTTCGTGACCTGGCTCGCGACCGGATCGGCGAGCCTGTTCGCTTCCATGGCGGATTCGGCACTGGACGTCGTGTCCTCGGGAGCGAACTTCGCCGCGCTGCGTATCGCGCTGCGGCCGGCCGACACCCACCACCGCTTCGGTCATGGCAAGGCGGAGTCCCTTGCCGGCCTCGGACAGGCGATCTTCATCGGCGCATCCGCCGCCGGGACGGGCGCCTACGCCGTCTCTCGCCTCATCGAACCGCAGGAGATCGAACTCGCCGGCGTCGGGCTTGCGGTAATGGTGTTCAGCATCGTGCTGACCGGCGCGCTGATCCGCTATCAGCGCCGGGTGATCCGGCGTACCGGTTCCCTGGTGATCCAGGCGGATTCCCTGCATTACCTGTCCGACTGGCTGGCCAACGTCGGCGTCATCGTCGCCATACTGCTCGCGCAGTTCGGCTTTCTGCGCGCGGACGGCGGCATCGCCCTCGGCATCAGTCTCATGATCGCCTGGAGCGCCTGGTCCGTTGCGCGGGATGCCGCCGACGTGTTGATGGACCGGGAACTGCCCGCCTCCGAACGCGAGCGGATACTCGAGCTGGCCCGCGACGAAGCCGGCGTGACCGGGGTGCATGGCCTGCGTACTCGACGCTCCGGCGTGCGGCGCATCATCCAGCTGCACCTGGAATTGCCCGGCCGGACCGCGCTGGAAGAGGCGCACGCCGCCGGTGATCGACTGAGAGACAGGCTCACCGAAGAGTTCGGTGCCGTCGACGTGACCGTGCACCTCGACCCGGCGGGGCCGGACAACCCCGGCGAGGGCGAGGTCGTCGATCCGGTGCACGCTGCCGGCGACGCCGGGGCCGGGGACACTAGGTAGGAATACGCATTACCAGACCGAGCCGCGTATCTATAACTTGAATCGCCGAAGGTACGAGTCACCGGCTCGTCGCTCGTCTATGCGGGGCCCGCCATGAGTGCGTCAGGCGAAATGCTCACCGAAGAACAGATCGCGGTCGCGAAGGCGGCGCTGCAGGAGAAGGAGGCGCTGCTGCAGACACGCCTCGACCGCATCAAGAACAACATGCGCTCGGGCTTCCATCCCGACTCGTCGGAACGGGCCACCGAGATGGAAAATGCGGAGGTCCAGGACGCCCTCGGCAACGAGGCCCGGCGCGAACTCACCCTCGTGCGCAAGGCACTGCACCGGATCGCCGACGGTACCTACGGGCTGTGCGTCGACTGCGAAGAACCCATCGAGCCGGCACGCCTGAAAGCGTACCCGCACGCCGGGCACTGCCTGCGCTGCGCGGGACGGCACGAGACCGTCCATCGCTGAGCCTCCTCCGGCGCGGCGCCCCCGCGCCCTCGATGCTCCCGGCACTCGGCGAGACCAGGAGGCACGGCTCGAATAGTGGAAAGCCACAGTAGACGTTGCGGGCCGAACCGGGGTTTCATTAGCCTCGACATGGCGGCGGACCGCCGCCAGCAGAATCCGGTGAGCTGATCTCTCTCCCTCAGCGAAACCGACTGGGGCCTCCTCGGAGGCCCCTTTCTTTTCCCGGGTATGCCCGGCGCCGGCGCGGGCTCACCTGGGGCTCATCGAGGGCCCGTCACGACGGATTCGCCTCCGGGCCCTGCCGGATGAGTTCGGCGATTTCCGGACACATGAACCAGTCCGGCTTCACGATCATCAGATCGCAGGGCAGCCGGTCGAGGACCTTCTCCGCAAGCGCACCGATGAAGACACGCTCGATGGCGGAGCGCGATACGGCGCCCATGACTACGATGTCGGCATCGATCTCCTCGCAGAATTCCGGCAGTCGCCAGCGGGCCGCCCCCTCCAGCAGGTGCACCTGATCCGGCGGAATGCCGGCTCCGTCCACGAGTTCGTCCAGAGCCTTGCGGTGATGGGCACGGAGACTCTCGACGAACTCCTCGGTCTGCAGTGGAGCCGGCAGCATCGGGCTCGCGGACATACCGCTCACCAGGGGCGCGACGTCGTAGCAGTGGACGACATCGAGGCGCGCCCCGATGATCTCCGCGAGCTCCGCGGCGGCGGCGAGAATGGTCTCGTCGAGGGCAGCCGGCTTGTCGTGCTCGTGCAAGGGGTCCACCGCTGCCACTACACCCGGCCGCTCCGGCATGGCGTGCCCCCGGCGCACCATCAGTAGCGGACAGGGACAGGTGCGGATCAGCTGCCAGTCCGTCTCCGAAAAAAAGGTGCGGCTCAGCGGGATATGATGGTCCGCGCTCTTCAGCAGCATCCGCGGCCCGAGTTGCAGTACGTCGGTGAGGATGTGTTCGCCGAGTGGACTGCCGGCGACCGCATCCGTCGTCACCGTCAGCCCGCCGGCGCGCAGGGGTCCGGCCAGTTTCTCGAGGCGGTCGAGTTTCTCCCGTCGCATCTGCTCGATCGCCATCTCCATCACCCGGGAGTCGATGAACTGCTCGCCCAGCCCCGGTACCGCCTGATAATAAGCCCGCAAATCCACCGGCGCCTCCAGCCGCCGCGCGAGCCAGGCGGCCCGCTCCAGCACTGTATCCTGCTCATCGGCCGGATCGACGATCACCAGAAGCCGATTACGGGTCTGCATGCCACCGTCCTCCTCGCTGCCAGTCGACCGCCCCCCATTAGGAACTCCCGGCGCCGGGCTTTCAATACGCTACGCCCGCAGCGTGTGGCCGGAACCGCTGATGCGATAGGTACAATTACAGATGGAGCACTCCAGGTGTCTCCCGGATCATCCTCAGACGCAGGTGCGTGACGGGAGGGCCCTGTCGGCCATCGCGGCCGATCGGTTGCACGCCCGCTCCCCGGGGCCGCTCCCCAACCACCGAAGACGAGCAGATGCCCAGAGGCCATTGGCCGCCTGGGGCGTGCGGTGGCACGTTCGGTCTTACCGGGCAGCTCATCGCCGCGGGGCGTATGCGCGCCAGACCAACACACAGGAACAGCGCTATGGAAAACCGGGAAACCTATAACGACAAGGTCGTGCGTCAATTCGCGATCATGACCGTCGTCTGGGGCGTCGTCGGGATGCTGGTGGGCGTATTCATCGCCGCGCAGCTCTTGTGGCCCGCCCTGAATCTGGACCTGCCCTGGCTGACATACAGCCGCCTGCGGCCGCTGCATACGAACGCCGTCATCTTCGCGTTCGGCGGATCCGCCCTGTTCGCCACCGCCTATTACGTGGTGCAACGGACCTGTCACGTACGCCTCGCCTTCGACAAGCTCGCCGCCTTCACGTTCTGGGGCTGGCAGCTGATCATCGTCCTCGCCGCCATCACCCTGCCCCTCGGCATCACACAGTCGAAGGAATATGCGGAACTGGAGTGGCCGATCGACCTGCTGATCGCCGTCGTGTGGGTCGCTTTCGCGATCGTCTTCTTCGTGACCATCGGCCGGCGCCGGGTCAGGCACATCTACGTCGCCAACTGGTTCTACGCGGCCTTCATCGTGACCATCGCGGTGCTCCACATATTCAACAACCTGAGCATCCCGGTATCGCTCACCAAGTCGTACCCCGTGTACACCGGCGTCACCGATGCGATGATGCAGTGGTGGTACGGCCACAATGCGGTCGGCTTCTTCCTCACGGCCGGCTTTCTCGGGATGATGTACTACTTCGTGCCGAAGCAGGCCGAGCGCCCCATCTACTCGTACCGGCTGTCGGTCGTACACTTCTGGGCGCTGATCGCCATCTATATGTGGGCGGGGCCCCATCACCTGCACTACACGTCGCTGCCCGACTGGGCCCAGTCTCTGGGCATGGTCTTCTCGCTGGTGCTGCTGGCACCGTCCTGGGGCGGGATGATCAACGGCATCATGACGCTCTCCGGCGCCTGGCACAAACTGCGCACCGACCCGATCATCAAGTTCATGATCGTCTCGCTGTCCTTCTACGGAATGTCCACCTTCGAGGGACCGATGATGTCGATCAAGACGGTGAATTCGCTGTCTCATTACACCGACTGGACGATCGGTCACGTGCACTCCGGTGCACTCGGCTGGGTCGCGATGATGACCATCGGGTCGCTCTATCACCTGATACCGCGGCTGTTCAACCGGGAAGCCATGTACTCCACGAAGCTGATCGACGTGCACTTCTGGACGTCCACCATCGGCGTCGTGCTGTACACCGTGTCGATGTGGATAGCGGGAGTCATGCAGGGCCTGATGTGGCGCGCCGTGAACGACGACGGGACACTCACCTACACGTTCGTGGAGAGCCTGGAAGCCACCTATCCGTACTACGGACTGCGGCTGCTCGGCGGGCTGCTGTTCTTCAGCGGCATGCTGATCATGGTCTACAACATCTGGAAGACGGTGGCGAGCGAGAAACCCCGGCCCGTGCCGGTCCGCCAGCCCGCGTGAATCAGGAGGAGATCCGACGTGTCGCATGAGAAAGTCGAGATAAACATCACCCTGATGACCATATTGATCATCGCCGTGATCAGTGTCGGCGGGCTGGTCGAGATCGTCCCGCTGATGACCTCTTCCGCGGTCAACGAACCTGCCGAGGGCATCGAACCCTACCCGGCGCTGGAGCTGGCCGGCCGGGACGTCTACGTGCGTGAAGGCTGCTACGTCTGCCATTCACAGCAGGTCCGGCCATTCCGCAGCGAGACGGAGCGCTACGGCCATTATTCCCTGGCCGGCGAGAGCGTGTACGACCGACCGTTCCAGTTCGGTTCGAAGCGCACGGGGCCCGACCTCGCGCGGGTCGGCGGCCGATACAGTGACGACTGGCATTACCTGCACCTCATGAATCCGCGCAACCTGGTCCCGGAATCGAACATGCCGGGCTATCCCTGGCTGGCGGAGCGCATGGTCGACGGCGAGTTGGTCGCCCGCAAGATGCGCATGCTGAAAGACGTGGGTGGTGATCCCTACACGGACGAGCAGATCGACGGGGCGGGTGCCGCGGTCGAGGGCCGTACCGAGATGGAGGCACTGATCGCCTATCTGCAGGGCCTCGGCACGAATCTGCAGACGAGGCGTTGATCGAACCATGGATATCAATACTTTCCGGGGGATCATGACAGCTCTGTTGATGATCCTGTTCCTCGCCCTGGTGGTCTGGGCCTACAGCTCGAAACGCCGCCGGGACTTCGAGGAAGCCGCGAAACTACCGCTGGGGGACGACGAGCTGCCGCCGGTGGAAAATAAGGAGTCGAACTGATGTCTGCATCGATGGGTTGGTTTGTCGCCGTCACAACGATACTCAGCCTGGCCGCCTGCATCTGGCTGATCGCCTGGACCATGAGACGCCGGCCGGGCGAAGCGGCGGAGACCGAGACCACGCATCACGTCTGGGACGGCGATCTGCAGGAAATGAACCGGCCGCTGCCGAGATGGTGGCTGATGCTGTTCTATCTCACCATCCTCTTTGCGGGCATCTACCTCGCCCTGTATCCGGGACTCGTGGTATTCGACGGCCTGCTGGGGTGGAGCCAGACCGAGCAGTACGAGAAGGAAATCCGGACCGCGGAAGCCCGCTATGCGCCGATCTTCGAGGCCTTTGCCGCTCGACCGATAGCGGAGCTGGCGAACGACCCCGAGGCGTTGCAGGTGGGACGCAACCTTTATGCCAATCACTGCGCCATGTGCCACGGCTCGGCCGCCCGCGGTGCCGCGAGTTTCCCGAATCTGACGGACGATGACTGGCTCTACGGAGGCGATCCGCAGAGCATCAGGACGAGCATCCTGCAGGGGCGCCAGGGTGTGATGCCCGCGTGGGCCTCGAGTTTCACGGAGGACGAACTGGATGCCATGGTCGGGATGATCCGCCAGCTCGGCACGGATTCGGAGAAAACGGCGCTGGAAAGCCCGGCGGGACAAAAATTCCAGATGCTCTGTGCGGCGTGTCACGGCCCCAACGGTCGCGGTAACCAGGCCCTCGGCGCTCCCAATCTGGCCGACGATATCTGGCTGTACGGCGGGAGCCGCGAGGCGATCATCGAGACCATCGTGCAGGGCAGGCAGGGCGTGATGCCCGCTCACGAGGACCTGCTCGGCGAGAACCGGGTACATGTTCTGGCGGCCTACGTCTACAGCCTGTCCCGCAGCGGCGGCGGAGCGGCCGGCGCGCCATGAACCTGCCCGAAGGTCGCACGGCGAATCAGGATCGCCCGCAGTCGGTGACCTGGAGCCGCGGCCTGCGCAAGGTCATGTCGGTCGGCTGGACGTCGTTCCTGACCGCCTGCATCGCCAGCGTGCTGTTCTTCGCCGTGTTCGATCCGGCACGCCTCGCCGATGCCGCGGACTGGCCCCTGGAGCTATCCCGTATGGGCGGCTACGCGGCTTTGTTCTTCTTCTTCTGGGCGATCGGCATCGGGGCGGCGAGCACGACGCTCCTGCTCATGCGGCGTGACCCGAAGCACCGTCCGGACGACACCTGAACGGACAGACACTGATGGCAGCAGGCAGCAGAGCGGACGCCGCCACGGAGACGGCACTCTATCGCAGTGAAGAGAAGATCCACGCGCGGGAGGTGAGCGGCACTTTCACCAGACTGCGCAAGATCGCGGTCCTCGTCCTGCTCGGCATCTTCTACGCACTGCCCTGGATCACCTGGGAGGGGCGCCAGGCCGTCCTGTTCGACCTGCCGGCGCGCAAGTTCCACCTGTTCGACCTGACGCTGTGGCCGCAGGATTTCATCTTCCTCGCCCTGCTCCTGATCATCGCCGCCCTGTCGCTGTTCTTCTTCACGGCGCTGGCCGGCCGGCTCTGGTGCGGCTACGCCTGCCCGCAGACCGTCTGGACGGAGGTGTTCGTCTGGATGGAACAGTGGACGGAGGGCAAGTACTCCCAGCGCAAGAAGCTGGACAAGGCCCCCTGGACCACCGAGAAATTCCTCCGCAAGGGGGCCAAGCAGTTCCTATGGATCACCTTCGCCCTGTTCACCGGCTTGACCTTCGTCGGCTATTTCACGCCCATCCGCGAACTCGTCGTGAGTTTCGCCACATTCTCGCTCGGACCGTGGCAGACCTTCTGGGTGTTTTTCTACGGCTTCGCGACCTACGGCAACGCGGGCTTCATGCGCGAGCAGGTGTGCAAGTACATGTGTCCGTACGCGCGCTTCCAGAGCGCGATGTTCGACCGTGACACGCTGATCATCACCTACGACGAGGATCGTGGTGAACCGCGCGGCAGCCGGCGGCGCGGTGTCGAACCGAGGGAGGTAGGCCTCGGTGACTGCATCGATTGCACGCTGTGCGTCCAGGTATGTCCCACCGGCATCGATATCCGGGAAGGACTGCAATACGAATGCATCGCCTGTGCCGCATGCATCGACGCCTGCGATGGCGTGATGGATCGCATGGGTTACCCCAGGAAGCTCATCAAGTACTCCACCCAGCACGCGATCGACGGTGAAACGACGCGGGTGTTGCGGCCGCGCGTGATCGTGTACGGGATCCTGCTGCTGATATTGATGTCCGGATTCTCCTACGCGCTCTCCCAGCGCTCGGCACTGACGCTGGACATCATCCGCGACCGCAACGCGCTGTACCGGGAGGTGGGCGACGGCTACATCGAGAACTCTTATCAGCTGAAGCTCATCAACAAGACCGACATGGCCCACAGCTACAGGCTGGCGGTAGCGGGCATCGACGGGGCACAGGTGGACGTGCCGACGGGCGACATACGGCTCGACGCGGGCGAGGTGCTCGGGGTGCCGGTCATCGTGCGTGCACCGGGCGAGAATGTCAGCGGCGTGCAGGAACTCGAATTCACGCTACAGGCGACCGGGGACGCTACAATCACCCAGTCACGCGAATCGAAATTCGTCGCACCGGTAAGTCGTCGATGACGACCGCGAGGCACCCTATGGATCGCAACGACCCTGCCGCAGAGCCCTGGTATCGCCAGTTCTGGCCCTGGTTCATCATCGCCGTACCGGCGGCGACCGTCGTCGGCTGTATGGTCACGATCTTTCTGGCGATCACCCGACCGGATTCCCTGGTCGTGGACGATTACAGCCGCATCGAGGAGACCACGGCAAGGCGATTCCGCATGGCTGACACGGCACAGTCCCTGGGCCTCGCCGGCCGACTCGACGTCGAGGCGCGCGCAGGCGCGGTGGAAGTCCACCTGCAGCAGTCGGGGAGCGAGCGACTCGTGCGATGGCCGGATACGCTGCTGCTCGAACTGTCCCATCCGACGGTGCCCGACAAGGACATGCAGATAGTGCTGACCCGGGCGCCGATGGCCGGAGACGGCGCCTACCGGGCCAGACTCGCGCCGATGTCGCAGCGCGAACGCTGGTATGCGGCCGTGGAATCGCTGGGCGATGCCGCGGACGGTTGGCGGCTGACGGGAGAGGTCTCGCAGCGGGACGGTAGCGGCACGCTGACGCCCGCCGGCCCGCGCGACGATGGCTGACGAGCGCACCTGCTACCACTGCGGTCTGCCGGTCCCCGCGGGCCTCGATCTGACCGCGCGCATCGACGGTACGGACCGGCCGATGTGCTGCCACGGGTGCAAAGCCGTGGCGGAGCTGATCTCCGGGTCGGGCCTCGACGCCTATTATCGCTTCCGCGAAGAGCCGCCGGGCGAACTGCCCGCGGTAACACCGGGTGACGACGGTCACTGGCGTGGCTTCGACGATCCCGAGACCCTGCCGCTGTTCACGGCAGCGCGTCCGGACGGACTCCGCGAAGCCGTACTGCACGTCGAGGGGTTGTACTGCAGCGCGTGCAGCTGGCTGCTGGAAAACGTGCTCGGGCGTCTGCCCGGCATCGAGGAGATCACGGTGAACACGGCGTCTTCCCGCCTGCATGTGGTCTGGCGGCCCGACGAGACGCGATTCAGCGCGATCCTCGGCACCGTCGAGCGGCTGGGTTACCGCCCCCATCCCCGCAGTCTCGGCGAATCCCGGTCGCCACGTGACCACGAACGGCGTCAGGCGCTGAAGCGGCTGCTGGTCGCCGGCATCGGCATGATGCAGGTGATGATGTTCGCGATCGGTCTTTACGCGGGCGCCTTCCAGGGCATCGAACCGGAGATGCGTCGCTTCCTGGTCTGGGTGAGTCTGATCGTGACCACGCCCGTCGTGTTGTACGCGGGACGACCATTCTTCCAATCCGCCTGGCGCGGACTGCGCTCGGGCCGGCCCGGGATGGACCTCCCGGTCTCCATCGCCATCGGCAGCGCCTATGCGGCGTCGGTGTACGCCACGGTCAGCGGCCACGGCGAGGTCTATTTCGATTCGGCGACCATGTTCATTTTCTTCCTGTCACTGGGCCGGTTTCTCGAGATGAACGCGCGTCACCGTGCCACGGAGCGATCCGCGGCGATCGGACAACTCCTGCCCGATACCGTCCGACGCCTGATCGGCGACGAGGAGGAAATCGTGGCCGTGGTGCGTCTGCGCAGCGGCGACCGGTTCCGGCTGCGACCCGGCGAGCGCGTGCCCGCCGATGCCCGGATCGTCAGCGGACGCGCCGCGGTGGACGAATCCCTGGTCACCGGCGAATCCCGCCCGGTGGCGAAAGAGCCCGGCGATACGGTCACGGCCGGCAGCATCAACCTGGACGGCGCGCTCACCCTCACCGCCGAGCGGGTCGGACAGGACACGCTGCTCGCCGCCATCGGCCGCCTGCTGGAGCGCGCCCAGGCCGAAAGGCCGGCCATCGCCGTGCTCGCCGACCGGGTAGCCAGCTGGTTCGTCGTGGGTGTACTCGCCATCGCCGCCGCCGTCGCACTGACCTGGTGGTGGCTCGAACCCGCAGCCGCGTTTCCGACCGCCCTCGCCGTGCTGGTCGTCACCTGCCCGTGTGCGCTCTCGCTCGCCACCCCGGCAGCGCTCGCCGCCGCCAATACCGCGCTCGCCGATCGTGGCATTCTGGTGGTGCGCTCCCGGGCGCTCGAGGGCCTCTCCCGCTTCGACCGGGTGGTTTTCGACAAGACCGGCACGCTCACCCGGGGTCGCCCGGAGCTGACGCGCATCCACGTCCTGACCGGTGCGGGTACGGCCGACGCGGAGGCCTATCTGGCCATCGCCGCAAGGCTCGAGAGCGGCTCGGAACACGCCGTTGCCCGCGCCTTCCCGCGGCGCAGCGATCCGGCGGAGGAGCTTCGCCCGGTGCCCGGCAGAGGCATGGAGGGCTCGATTGGCGGGACGCGTTACCGGGTCGGATCCGCGGAGTTCGTCGGCACCGGGGCGCTCGCCGCCCTGCCGGCACTGGATGCCGACCGGGCCGCCACCCTCGTCTTCCTCGGGACGGACGACGGCCGGGGCCTGGCGGCTTTCGAATTGCGCGATCAGCCGCGCGAGGATGCGGCCCGGGTCGTCGCGGCGCTGCACGAGGCGGGCATCACCAGCGCCATCGCCAGCGGCGACCGCCCCGAGACCGTCCGGGACATCGCCGCCGCGCTCGGCGTCGATGACGCTCGTGGCGCGCTCAGTCCGGAGGACAAACTCGACTGGGTCCGCGCGATGCAGTCCGCGGGGGAGACGGTGGCACTGGTCGGCGACGGCATCAACGATGCGCCGGTACTGGCCGGCGCGGATGTGTCCATTGCAATGGGAGCTGGCACCACTCTCGCCCAGTCGAGCGCGGACGCGGTACTGCTCGGAGAGTCGCTGACGCCGCTCCTGACTGCCGTGGACGTCGCCCGGCGCACCCGTCGCATCATACGCCAGAATATCGGCTGGGCGATCGGCTACAACCTGCTGGCGGTGCCCCTGGCCGCCTCCGGCACCCTCGCACCCTGGATGGCCGCCATCGGCATGTCGGCGAGTTCGCTGCTGGTGGTCCTGAATGCCCTCCGCTTGCGCAGGGGTACGGGCAGGAGCAGGGGCATCGATGAAGGTATGCGCGGGGACGAGGCTGCCACCCGTCCGGAGATACTGGAGGCCTCCCCGTGAGCACGCTCTACGTATTGATACCGCTCGGCCTGATACTGCTGCTGGTGGCGGTCGCTGCCTTCTTCTGGGCAGTGGGCAGCGGTCAGTTCGACGACATGGACACGCCGGCGTGGCGGGTCGTGATGGATGACGACCGGGCTCCGCCGTCCCGCGAGGACGAGGAAGGAGTCGATGAACGCTGACGGCGGACTGGTCGCCGCATTCCTCGCCGGGCTGTTCGGCTCCACCCATTGCCTCGCGATGTGCGGCGGTATCGCCGGATGGCTGGGTCTCAACACGGCCGTGAAAGGCGTCGCAGGCCGTTCGGGCTTCGCCGTCGCCTACAACGGCGGCCGGGTGACGGGCTACGTGGTGCTGGGAACGATAGCCGGGTTCGCCGGCGCGACCAGCGGCGATCTGATCGGGATCCGGCAATGGGGTCCCCTGCTGCGCCTGGTCTTCGGCCTCGTCATCGTACTCATCGGTCTGCAGCTCGCCTTCGGCTGGAATCCCCTGAGACGTTTCGAGGCCTGGGGCGCGCGCGGATGGCGGCGTCTGGCACCGCTGACCGGGCGATTATTGCCCGCGACAACCCCGCTGCATGCGTTCGCACTCGGCGTGATCTGGGGCTGGATCCCCTGCGGACTGGTCTATTCCGTCCTGCTGGCCGCCGCCGTCTCCGGCGGCGCGTCGCAGGG
>JARRPZ010000028.1:0-22563 GCA_037382365.1 Gammaproteobacteria bacterium | reverse complement strand
GATGCAGCCGGTCGCCCACCGTATCCACCCGCAGCACCGCCGGGCTCACGTAGCTTTCCGCGTTGCCGATGACGCCATGACGGCGATCGTCCACGACCGGGCGCCTGCCGACCGCCGGGTCATGTATCGCGTTGGCATGCGCTCCGTGTACCGCCGGCACGACCCCGGTGGCGATCGTGGCGTGCCCGGCGGCCGTCGCCGTCGTGGCGTAAGGGAAGGCGACGATATGGCGGCTGCCTTCTTCCCAGGCGCGGCGCAGCAGACTGTCCGGCGGCAGGAGACCGAGATGCTCTTCCAGCACCCACTGGCCGAGCTGATCGATCACGACCAGGACGACGAGCCGTGGCGGCGCCTCGTCGTCCGCTGCCCGGTCGATCGTGCCGGCCCCGCCACCGGCGCAGCCTGCCAGGTACGACGACAGGACAGTGAGGAGCAGGACCGTCAGTCTCAAGGCAGGACCTCCGATTATGATTGGGCGAGAGGGCGGGAGCATACCGCAACCGGGCCGTCGGACGGGACGTCCCGTATCAACGACGGACCGGCGGGCCGAGCGGCCTCAGCCCCAGCGACTCTGATAGCTGTCGAGTACCCGCAGGTAGTTGGACCTTTCGAAAGCTTCCGGGTCTGCGACACGCCCCCGGCTCATGGCGCCGCGGACCTGGTCGACGTCTTCGTACCCGCGCTCGTCCATCCAGCGGACGAGCCCGTCCCTCAGGGCGGATACCTCGGACGGGCCGTGCCGCAGAATAGCCGAGGCGCTCATCACGACGTCGGCACCCGCGAGCAGGTATTTCGCGACCTCGGCGGCGCTCGCCACGCCGCTCGTCGCGGCCAGCGACGCCTTGATACGTCCATGTAGCAGAGACAGCCAGAACAGGCCCTGGCGGATCTCGTTCGGCCGGCTCAGCTCCAGGGTGGCCGCGACTTCCAGCTTCTCGATATCGAAATCGGGCTGGTAGAAGCGATTGAAGAGGACGAGTGCATCGGCGCCCGCCCGTTCGAATTGCAGTGCCATGTGGCCGAAGGCGCTGAACCAGGGCCCGACCTTGACCGCCAGCGGCAGGGAGACCGTCTCCCGCACCCGGTGAACGGTCTGCAGGTAACGCCGTTCGATGTCGGCGCCGGACTCCTCCAGCACCGCCGGCAGATAGTAGAGGTTCAGTTCCAGGGCGTGGGCGCCCGCTTCCTCGATCAGACCGGCATAGTCCGTCCAGCCTTCCGGGCTCGCCCCGTTGAGACTGGCGATGACCGGTATGCTCACCGCCTCCCGGCAGCGGCGGATGTGTTCCAGGTACTGCTGCGGGCCGATCTCCGCGCCGTCCAGATCCGGGAAGTAGCTCAACGCCTCGCCGAAACTCTCGCTCCCGGCGTCGAGCAGGTGGTCCTGGGCGGCTGCCTCGTGGCGGATCTGTTCCTCGAACAGCGAGTAAATGACGATTGCTGCCGCGCCGGCATCCTCCAGGCGCTTCACGCCGTCGAGGGTGCGAGACAGCGGGGATGCGGAGGCGACGACGGGATGAGCCAGTTCCAGTCCCATGTATCGGGTCGTCAGTTTCATCGGTGATCCTCCGGGAGTCCGGCGCCGGCAGCCAGGTGGCGGTAGGGGTTCGCCTCCGTGCCGCGGCTCGCCATCTCCTCGTAGATGCGCCAGTGCCGGTCGATGTGATCCTGGGCCTGCGCCATCAGGCGCTCGGCCCGTTCCGGATCGCTCGCCTCCAGGACGCGATAACGCATCTCCCGGCTCGCGTATTCCCGGAAGCGCCGGCTCGGTCGCGGTGAATCGAGGAGGAAGGGTACTTCGCCCGCCTCGGCAAGCAGCGGGTTGTAGCGCATCAGCGGCCAGTGCCCGCAGTTCACGGCCAGCTTCTGCTGGCGCAGGCCGTATTCCATATTGATCCCGTGGGCGATGCAGTGGCTGTAGGCCAGGATGAGGGACGGGCCGGGGTAGCGTTCGGCTTCGCGGTAGGCGAGCAGGGTCTGCTGCGGATTCGCCCCCAGGGCGACCCGCGCCACGTAGACATGGCCGTAGGCGATGGCCTGCAGCGCCAGATCCTTCTTCGCCACCGATTTACCGCCTGCCGCGAACTTCGCCACCGCACCGATCGGGGTCGACTTGGACATCTGGCCGCCCGTGTTGGAATAGACCTCCGTGTCCATCACGAGCACGTTCACGTCCCGTTCCAGCGACAGGACGTGATCCAGCCCGCCGTAGCCGATGTCGTAAGCCCAGCCGTCACCGCCGACCAGCCAGATACTCCGGCGCACGAGATGTCCGGCGATCGAATCGAGGCGCGCCGCACGGGGATCGTCGATATCCGCGAGGGCGGCCCGTAGTGTCGCGACACGCCGGCGCTGCTCCCTGATGCCGGACTCCTCCTCCTGCTCGGCCGCGAGCAGGTCGTCGACGAGGCGCCTGTCCAGCTGACCCGCGAGTTCCCGCAACAGGGCTTCGGCATGCCGGCGATGCTGGTCCGCACTGAGCCGGAAGCCCAGACCGAATTCCGCGTTGTCCTCGAACAGTGAGTTCGACCAGGCAGGACCGCGGCCCTCGTCGTTCCGTGCCCACGGCGTCGTCGGCAGATTGCCGCCGTAGATCGAGGAGCAGCCGGTCGCGTTGGCGATGACGGCCCGGTCTCCGAACAGCTGGGAGAGCAGCTTCAGGTAGGGTGTCTCACCACAGCCGGCACACGCACCGGAGAATTCGAACATCGGCGCGAGGTACTGGACACCCCGGATATTCGCGAAATCGACGTGGCCGCGATCCACCTCCGGCAGTTGCTCGAACCAGGCGAGACGGTCGCGGATCGGCGCCAGGTCCCCCGGTTTGCGGTGCATGTTGATGGCGCGCTCCGCCGGTTTTTCGAGATTGCGGGCCGGACAGGCGTCGACACACAGGGCGCAACCGGTGCAGTCCTCGGCATAGATCTGCAGCGTGTAACGGGTGTCCGGAAAGCCGCGGGCCGAAACGGGTGCGCTGGGGAAATCTGCCGGTGCCCGGCCGAGTTCCGCGGTGTCGAAGA
This sequence comes from Gammaproteobacteria bacterium, assembly GCA_037382365.1. GTDB lineage: Bacteria > Pseudomonadota > Gammaproteobacteria > Steroidobacterales > Woeseiaceae > Lentisalinibacter. The sequence goes on along the minus strand of JARRPZ010000028.1, from coordinate 19,543 downwards.
ACTTGGCACGGATGACACCGTGCGGACAGACAACGGCGCACTGGCCGCACTGGATGCAGATATCCGGCTCCCACTCCGGGACGAACTCCGCGATGTTGCGCTTCTCCCACGCCGCCGTGCCCGTCGGCCACGTGCCGTCGGCGGGCAGCGCGCTCACGGGGAGGTCGTCCCCCCGGCCGGCGAGCAGCGGGCCGGTGACGCGACGCACGAAATCCGGTGCATCGTCGGGCACGGGCGCTCGCCGGTCCGTCGTCGCCGTCACTTCGCTGCCGGGCGGTACCGGGCCGAGATTCTCGAGGGCGCGATCCACCGCGGCATAGTTCTGCTCCACGACTTCCTGGCCCTTGCGGCGATACGTCCCGGCGACGGCCTCCTTGATACGGGCGATGGCCTCCTCGGTCGGCATCAGGTCGACCAGACGGAAGAAGCAGGTCTGCATGATGGTGTTGATACGGCGGCCGAGGCCGGCGTCCCTCGCGACCCGGTAGGCGTCGATCGCCCACACGTCCAGATCCTTGTCGAGGATCTCCCGCTGTACCGAGCGCGGCAGGCGGTCCCAGACCTCGTCCGGTCGGCAGGGGGCATTCAGGAGCACGCGCGCGCGCGGGCGGGCGATGCCCAGCACGTCGACGGTGCGCAGAAACTCGAACTGGTGACAGGCGACGAAGTCCGCCGCCTCGATGAGGCAGGTGGAGCGAATGGGCCGGGGTCCGAAACGCAGGTGGGAGACGGTGCGCGAGCCCGCCTTCTTGGAATCATAGACGAAGTAGCCCTGGGCATACGTGTCCGGGCGGGCGCCGATGATCTTGATCGAGTTCTTGTTCGCACTCACCGTGCCGTCGGCACCCAGTCCGTAGAAGACGGCCTGGAAGGTCGCGCCGCGGTCCAGGTGGAACGAGGTTGGAACCTCGAGGCTGCTGCGGGATACGTCGTCGCTGATACCAACCGTGAACGACCGCTTCGGTTCCGGTGCCGCCAGGTTGTCGAAGACGGCCTTCACCATGGCCGGCGTGAATTCCTTCGACGAGAGTCCGTAGCGACCGCCCACCACGCGCTCCGGAGACAGCGCCGCCATCACGTCGAGGCACAGCGGCTCGGCGAGTGCGCCCGGTTCCTTCGTACGGTCCAGGACGGCGAGCCGCCGGACCGAGGCGGGCAGGGCGGCCCGGAAGGCGTCGGCGTCGAAAGGGCGATAGAGCCGCACCTGCAGCAGCCCGACTTTCTCCCCGCGCCGGTTCAGGTAGTCGACGGTCTCGGCGGCGGTGCCTCCGCCGGAGCCCATCAGGACGATCACCCGCTCGGCCTCCGGGTCACCGGAGTAATCGAAGCGACGGTAACGTCGACCCGTCAGCTCCGCGAAACGCTGCATCTGCTCGTCGACGATGCCCGGGAGTGCCGCGTACCAGGGGTTCGCTGCCTCGCGGGCCTGGAAATACACGTCCGGGTTCTGGGCCGTGCCGCGCAGCACCGGATGATCCGGGTCGAGGGCCCGCTGGCGGTGTGCGAATACCAGGCGCTCGGGCACCATGGCCGCGATCACCTCGTCGGACACGGGCAGGATCGTGTTCAGTTCGTGGGACGTGCGGAACCCGTCGAAGAAATGCAGGAACGGCACGCGGCTCGCGAGCGTGGCGGCATGAGCGATGAGGGCGAGGTCCTGGGCCTCCTGTACGGAGGCGGAGGCGAGCTGTGCGAATCCCGTGGCACGTGTCGCCATCACATCCTGGTGATCGCCGAAGATCGAGAGTGCCTGTGCCGCGAGCGAACGGGCGGCCACGTGGAACACGGTCGGCGTGAGTTCCCCGGCGATCTTGTACATGTTGGGGATCATCAGCAGGAGGCCCTGGGAGGCGGTGAAGGTCGTGGCCAGTGCCCCCGTCTGCAGGACCCCGTGGACGGCGCCGGCAGCGCCGGCCTCGCTCTGCATCTCCACGACCGACGGCACGTCGCCCCAGATATTTGGCTGTCCCGCATTCGACCACTGGTCGGCCAGTTCGCCCATGGGCGAGGAGGGCGTGATCGGATAGATCACGCAGATCTCGCTCAGTCGATAGGCGATCCGGGCGCAGGCCTCGTTACCGTCCAGCGTGGTCGCAGGTTCGGCGTTATGATTCATCACGGGGCTCGGGGATCATCTCGATGGCGTGGCAGGGGCACTGCTCGTAACAGGTGGCACAGCCGGTGCAGAGGGTGTAATCGAAGCGGTAACGCCGCCCGGGCCCGAGCTTGATGACCGCGTCCTCCGGGCATGCCGCCAGGCAGCCGTCGCATTCGTAGCAGTTGCCGCAGGACAGGCAACGCGCGGCCTCGTGCCTCGCTTCCTGTTCCGCGATGGTGGCGACGATCTCACCGAAGTCTTCGGCCCGGACGACTGCCGCACGCTTCGGCTCCGGCTGGGCGAGAGTGCCCTGGTAGAGGCTCAGGCGCAGCATGTCCCGGGTCACGACCGGCGGCTTGCCGGGTGGCGCATAGCGCGTGCCGCGCAGCCAGGCGTCGATGTGCCTTGCCGCCTTTTTGCCGTGCCCCACGCCGACGGTGACCGTGCGTTCCGAGGGCACCATGTCGCCGCCGGCGAATATCCCCTCGTGTCCCGTCATCATCCGCTCGTCCACGACCACCGTCCCGTCGTCCAGGAATTCGATGTCCTCGACCGATTTCAGGAACGCGGTATCGGTGTCCTGGCCCAGCGCCAGGATCAGGCTGTCTGCCTCCAGCGTCTCGGTCCGTCCGGTGGGTCGTGGCCGGCCATTCTCGTCGAGTTCCATGATCTCGACGGTCATGTGGCCCGAGTCGAGCTCCCTGATGGAGCGCAGCCAGTTGATGCGGATCCCTTCCTCCTCGGCGTCTGCCGCTTCGAATGCGTGGGCCGGCATGTGTTCGCGGTCCCGCCGGTAGACGATCAGGGCCTCGTCCGCGCCGAGTCTCCTCGCTACCCGGGCGGCATCCATGGCGGTATTGCCGCCGCCGTAGACGGCGATGCGCCGCCCCAGGCGGGGCGCCTGTCCGCGTTCCACGTCGCGCAGGAAGGTGACCGCGTCCATGACGCGCCCGGCATCGCGCGCCGGTATGTCGATACGCCGGCTGAGATGCGCGCCGACGGCGACGAAGACCGCATCGAAGCCGCCCTCCCGACGCTCGCGCTCCAGGTCCTCCACCTTGTGATCGAGGGTGATCCGGACGCCGGTTGCCGCTATGCGCGCCACCTCGGCCTCCAGAATATCTCTCGGCAGTCGGTAGGCAGGGATGCCGACGTGCATCATGCCGCCGGCCACCGGCCCTGCGTCGCGGATCTCCACGTCGTGGCCCGCCAGCCTGAGATGCCAGGCCGCCGACAGTCCGCTCGGCCCCGCGCCGACGATCAATATGCGGCGACCTGTGTCCGGTGCCGGCGGCGGCGGAGGCCAGCCCTCCCGCAGTGCCCGATCGCCCAGGAATCGCTCGACGGCATGGATGCTTACCGACTGATCGATCGGGACACGATTGCAGTGATCTTCGCAGGGGTGGTAACAGACTCTGCCATGGACGGCCGGCAGCGGATTGTCGGCCACCAGGCGGCGCCAGGCGGTCTCGTAGTCGCCGGCCTGCGCCGCCGCCAGCCAGGACTGGATGTTCTCACCCGCCGGGCAGGCCGCGTTGCAGGGGGGGAGCAGATCGACATAGACCGGCCGCCGGTCGCGCTCCGGTCCGGTCAGTGCATCGTGGCGGAGATCCGCGGGGCGGGTGAGATCGTGACTGGACTGGTTCATGCCTGGGCAATGCTGATATTTTGAAAGATCGGCGGAAGTCCGGTGTCCTTTACCTAATACGGACCCGGGGCCGGAGTGGGTATCGGGGGATTCCACAACCCGGGGCGCCGTGAGCTAACCGTGAACTGGCTCACCCACGTCTCGGCCGCGAAACGCTAGTCTTTCCCCTTGGTAAAGCCCCTCGACCACACTACGAAGAATTACTTTGACATAATGCAGTCGTGGAATTTTGACAGGCGTGCCCCGTCCGGGGGCGACAGCCAGGCGGTCGTCATCGCGTCCCGCGGTGAGAACCGTCAGCTGCTCGTCGAAGCGCTGGAGGACGAGGGTTTCCACGTCGTCGAGATCCCCGTCAGTTCGGTACGCGGCAGTCGATTCCCCGACGAACCACCGGCGCTGATCGTCGTGGACGCCGGCGAGCGCACCGGTGACTGGTGCCGGCGTATCCGCAGCCGAGTGCGACTGGAACACGTCCCGCTCATCGCGCTCAGCGAGGACGAGGGCCGAGGTTCGCTCCACGCCATCTACGAGGCGGGCGCGACGGCCGTATTTCTGAAGCCCGTCCAGCCGGCTTTCCTGCGTGAACGTTTTCGCTCCCACGGCGATACCGGTCGGACGCTCACCGGCATCCAGCCGGCGCTGATGGCCGATGCCCGTATCCTTCATGCGGTACCCGACATCTTCTTCGTGCTCGGCGTGGACGGGATGGTGCGCGAGTATCTCGGCGGCGGCGAGAACGACCCGCTGCTGCGGCCGGAGCGGCTGACGAGGCGCCGCCTTTCGGAGGTGCTGCCGAGAGACGTCGCTGCGCTCATCCTGCGCAACATCAGGCGCACCCTCTCGACTCGCGATACCTGCAATTTCGAGTTCGAGCTGGGCGATAACGGGGAGAAGCAGCGCTACGAGATGCGCCTGCTGGTTCAGGGTCGCGACCGGGTGATGGCGATCACGCGCAATGTGAGCGAGATGCAGGTCGGTGGCAGATCCGGGGACGGCGACTCGGGTTCCGACACCCTGACGGGTCTTCCCGGACGCGCCGCGTTCCTCGGTCGTTTCGCTGCAATGATCGACGACGCGCGTCGCCAGCATCGCGGTCTCGCAGTCATGAGTGTCGATCTCGATCGGTTCACCCGAATCAATCGGACTCTCGGCAGACCGGTCGGCGACGCGATCCTGCGGGTCGTCGGCAGCCGGCTCGAGCGTTGTCTTCGGGATGCAGATGCCGTCCAGCGCACCGATCGCCATGGCGCCACCGAGCTGGCCCGCCTCGGCGGCGACGAGTTCGTCATCGTGCTGCGGGACATCGAGGAGCGTGACGACGTCCGACAGGTCGCCAACCGGGTTCGCGATGCCTTTGCCGATCCGGTGAGCTATCAGGGCCACCAGATCGAGGTGTCGACGAGCACCGGCATCGCCCTGTTCCCGGAGGACGGGGGCAACGCGGAAGAGTTGCTGGCCAACGTGCGCGCGGCGCTGGATGAGGCACGGTTCCGCGGCAGTGACAGGCCCGAATTCTATTCCGATACGGTGCGTCACCGGGCGCTGAAACGTCTGGACCTGAAGGACGAGCTGCGCACCGCCATCGAGCAGAACCAGCTCGAGCTCCGCTATCTGCCGCGCATCGACCTCGGCACCGGACGCATCGGCGGTCTGGAGGCGCTGCTGCGGTGGCAACATCCGGCGCGCGGACTCGTGTCTCTCGATCAGCTGATCCCGCTCGCGGAGGCGACGGGCCTGATGCGGCCAATCGGCAAGTGGGTTCTCTATACCGCCTGCGCTCACGCGGCCTACTGGTCCCAGACCTGGGAAAGCATGCCGCCGATCTCGGTGAACCTCTCAGAGCAGGAATTCTCCCGCGAGGATCTTACCGGCGTCGTGCGGGGCGCACTGGAGAGAGCCTGCCTCCCGGCCGAGCAGCTGGAGCTGGAGGTCACCGAAGCCGTACTGATGCGCGAGCGGCATGCGGAAATCACATTGCAGAAGCTGTCGGCCCTGGGCGTCGGCCTCGTCATCGACGATTTCGGCGTCGGCCACTCATCGCTGGGGCGGCTGACACATTATCCGCTGAAGGCGATGAAGATCGACCGCTCGTTCGTAGAGCGGTGCCAGGACGACACAGCGGAGCGTTCCGTCTGTTCGGCCGCAATCGCCGTGGCCCGGGAACTCGGCCTGACGGTGATCGCCGAAGGTGTGGAGACGCTGGATCAGATAGAGTTCCTGCGCGATCGGGGCTGCGACGCCCTGCAAGGCTTCTTCTTCTCCGAGCCACTCACGGCGGACGAGGTGCCCGCATTCCTGGAGGTGCATCTCGGCATCACGGCCGACGGCAGGACGATAGACCTCGCGACGATCCGCCGCCGCTTCACGCTGCGCAATACCGGCTGAGCGGATGCGCCACTCGGCGGCAATGGCAGTGCTGGCGGTCGGGTCCGCCCTGCCGATCGTGCTGGCCGGTGCTCCCTGGTTCGACTGGTGGCTGAAGCTCCCCTGGCTGCTGCTCGTCGTAGCCGGCATGGTACTCGCCCACCGGCTGCACCAGGGTGAGCTCAGGCAGGAGACGGAATACAGTCGGCATCTGGAGGCCCAGGTGCGGGAGCGCACCCGGGACCTGGCCGACCGCAATGCCGAGCTGCAACTCGCCAACGCGAAGCTGCACGAAGCGAGCCACACGGATGCGCTGACCGGTCTCCGGAATCGGCGCTACCTGTTCGAGCAAATCTCCATGGATATCGACCGCGTGCAGCGGCATCACGACGGCAGCAGTCGCGGTGGGGGACCGGATCGGAACCGGGACATCGTCTTCATGATGGTCGACCTCGATCACTTCAAGCCGGTCAATGACAGTCATGGCCACGTGGCAGGTGATCGCATGCTTCTGCAGGTGCGCGACGTGCTGCTCTCCGCCTGCCGTTCATCGGACGTCGTCATCCGCTGGGGCGGGGACGAGTTCCTGGTGGTCGGCCGCGAGGCTACGGGGACAGAAGTGGGTACGTTGGCCGAACGCATAAGGCAGCGGGTGGAGGAGCACCCCTTCGAACTCGGCAACGGCGAATCGGCCCGTACGACCTGTTCGGTCGGCTTCGCGAGCTACCCTTTCCTGGAGGGCCAGCCTGATCTACTGAGCTGGGAGCAGGTCCTCGGCATAGCCGACATCGCCATGTACCGGGCCAAGCAGATCCGCAATGCCTGGGTAGGGGTGCACGGTCTGCGCTGGCAGGGTGACGGCGAGTCGCTCTTCCAGGCCCTGCAGGACGAATCCGCGGCGCTCGAAAAAGCCGGGCACATACGCATCGAATACCCCGCACCCGGCTCCAGTGCCGGCTGGGCGGCGCCGGCCCGGATACTATAACGTCCTCCCCGTTGCACGGCGGAGTGTGCGAAGCTGCTGCCGCTGCAGAGCCTCGCAGGACGACATGAACGCCCACAGCCACGCGCACGACGATCGGGACGCCGCACACGGACAGGAGAGCACGGATTCCCGCCGGCTCGCCGCCGCACTGGCCCTGACCGCGGCATTTGCCCTCGTCGAGCTCATCGGCGGCCTCATCGCGGGCTCGCTCGCACTGATCGCCGACGCCGGACACATGATCACCGATGCCATGGCACTCGCCCTGGCCTGGGTAGCGGCGAGAATGGCCGCGCGGCCGGCCGATGCCAGGCGCAGCTACGGTTATCACCGGTTCCAGATCGTCGCTGCGCTGGTGAACGGCCTGACCCTGATCGCCATCGTCGCCTGGATCGTCGTGGAGGCCGTGGAACGTTTGATGGCGCCGGTCGACATCACGGCCGACCTCATGCTGCTGATCGCCGGTTTGGGACTCGCCGTGAATATCGTCGTCTTCGTCGTCCTCCACGGCGGCAGCCGGGACAATCTGAACCTGCACGGTGCGCTGCTGCACGTGGTCGGTGACCTGCTCGGATCGGTAGCGGCGATCGTCGCGGGACTGGTCATACTCGGGACGGGGTGGATGCCGATCGACCCCTTGCTTTCCCTCGTCGTCGCGGGACTGATTCTCCGCAGTGCCTGGAGTCTCGTGAAACGTTCTGCACACATCCTGCTGGAGGGTACGCCGGAGTGGCTGGACGTTGCCGCGATGCGCCGCGAACTCACCGCCGCCGTGCGCGAAGTCTGCGACATACACCACGTGCATGTATGGAGCCTCACCCCGGCCCGGCTGATGCTCACGATGCACGTGACGATCGAGGACGGCGAGACCGATCCCACCATCGTGATCCGGGAAGTGAAGCGCCTGCTGAAGCAGGATTACGGCATCGATCACTCCACGATCGAGATCGAGTTCGGAGACTGCGCCGACGAATTCCCCGGGACGACGGACCCGCCGCCGGCAACGGAGCGCGCCGCCGGCGCGTGAGATCGTCGCGTCAGTCCCGCCTCAGCGCGCGGGCGTGATACTCGAGGTGCTCGCCGATGAACGTGGAGATGAAGAAGTAACCATGGTCGTAGCCGGGCAGCAGGCGCAGGGTCAGGGGGTGGTCGGCCCGCTCGCACGCCTGGCGCAGTGCATCGGGCTTCAGTTGCTCCTCCAGAAATTCGTCCGCGTCTCCCTGGTCGACCATCAGCGGAATGTCGTTGCCGCCCGCCGCGACGAGGCGCGTCGCGTCCCAGGCTTCCCATTCACCGCGGTCCTCGCCCAGGTAGTTGCGGAACGCCTTCTGTCCCCAGGGGCAGTCCATGGGTGCGCAGATCGGGGCGAAGGCGGAGACCGAATGGAACATGCCCGGGTTCCTGAGTGCGACGACGAGTGCGCCATGGCCGCCCATCGAATGGCCGCTGATAGAGCGCCGGTCGCCGCGGACCGGGAACCGGGATTCCACGAGACTCGGCAGCTCGCAGGCGACGTAGTCGTACATGTTGTAGTGACCGGCCCAGGGTTCGCGCGTCGCATTGACGTAGAAACCGGCGCCGGTACCGAGGTCCCAGTCGTCGTCTTCTCCCGGCAGCCCGAGACCACGCGGACTCGTATCGGGCGCGACGAGGGCGATGCCGTGTTCCGCCGCGTAGCGCTGCGCCCCGGACTTGATCGTGAAATTCTCTTCGGTGCACGTGAGCCCCGACAACCAGTAGAGGACGGGCACCGGTCCGTCCTCCGCCTGCGGCGGCAGATAGAGCGTGAACCGCATCGGGCAGCCGCAGGCCGTCGAGTCGTGGCTGAAGGTATGGGTATAGCCGCCGAACAGCTTGCTTCGGCTCAGCATCTCCGGCGCATCCCTGCTCATCGCATTCTCCCCCGTCCTCTGGACTCGACATTCGACCACCCAGCTTAACGGCTGCGCGACCGGCTGCAAACCCGCTGGGACGCGAGACCCCGTATGCGTTATCTTGCGGCGTTTCGGAATCCTCTGGAGCTTCTTCCGTGCTGATCGCCGTCCAGCTCTTCGGCGGGCTCGCACTGCTGTTCGTCGGCGCGGAAGCGCTGATCAAAGGTGCGGTGTCCCTGGGCACGAGACTCGGTCTCTCGCCGCTCGTCGTGGGCCTGACGATGGTCGCCTTCGGCACCAGTGCGCCCGAGCTCGTCGTTTCGGTGAATGCCGCGAGCGCCGGTTACGGCGGCATCGCCATCGGTAACGTCGTCGGATCGAATATCTGCAACCTGGCACTGATACTCGGGATGGTGGCCATCGTCCGGCCGGCGACGGTGGACGCCGCGCTGATCCGCAGCGGCGGCCCGGTGATGATCGGCGCGACGCTGATGCTCATCGTCCTGCTGCTGAACGGGCGTCTGTCGCGGCTGGACGGCGCGATGCTCGCTGCCGGTATCGTCGTCTACACCCTGTTCCTGTTCCGGTCACGCCAATCCTCCGAGCAGCTGGCCGCCGAAACACCGGCCGCCGTGAAATCCCTGCCGCTGGCGATTTTTCTGTTCGGCGCGGGCCTCGCTCTGCTGGTCGCCGGTGGTTCCCTGTTCGTGAAGGGCGGTGCCGCGCTCGCGATCGGTCTGGGTGTCGCGCCCGCCGTCGTCGGTCTCACCGTCATGGCCGCCGGGACGAGTATGCCGGAACTCGCGACGTCGGTGGTCGGCGCGGCAAGGGGCCACGGCGCCATGGCGACGGGTAACCTCATCGGGTCCAACGTGTTCAACGCGCTGGCGATCCCGGGGGTGGCGGCGATGATCACACCGCTGGGGCGCGGTGGCGTCGGTCTCGTCGATCTGGCGATCATGCTCGCCGTGTCGCTGCTCGCCCTGCTGTTCATGTTCACCGGATCACGTCTGAACCGGCTCGAGGGCATCTTGCTGCTGACGACCTACGTGTCCTACTGCGTCTGGCTCTATCTGACCTGATCCATCGGCTTCGCCTGAGTCAGGCGGCCGTGATGCGGCGTTCGCCGAACGGCGAGGAACCGGAGCTCCCCTGCCCCTTGTGCGACTCTCTCAGGGCGCGGCGTTCGTAGCGCCTGAGGATCTGGTCGAGGGCTCGACTGATCTTGGAAGCGACACGGAGCCTCTCGATCTTCGGGAAGGTCGCCCGCTCGCCCTCCTTGATGTAGAACATCAATTCCTTCTCGGTCGGTGGCGTGAGCAGCTTCGTGGGATTGAAGGTGCGATAGCGGGGCATGATGTTGATGTCCCCGGTGTAGGTCTGGGTGGCCACCGAGTAGAACATGTTGGAGAGGATCTGCAGTCGCGGGATCGGTTTCGTGAGGCGCTGGGTGATCCAGTGCGTGGACCGCAGCCATTCCTGGTAGGTGCGGAATCCCAGGTGCAGGCCGGTGGATACCAGCGTCGGCTCCTCCTTCGGATCCTGGATGAACCAGAGAACGACCGGGTTGGTCTGGCTCGCGACGTAATGATTCACGCCGTAGAGACGCGCCAGACGCTTGGCCGGCAGATCCTCGCTGACGGACCCGTCGACCCAGCGGCGCTGGGGCAGGTACGCCTGGCGGCGACCGTTCTTGTTCTTCGCCTCCAGCATGACCGGCGGATAGATACCCGGCACGGCGCAGGACGCCATCACCGCCTTGCGCACGTAGACGTTCGGCGACGTGATCGCATTCAGCAAACGGGACGTCTGGTGGACTTCCGACGGCGCCACCGAAATGTTGATCTTACGGCCGGTGAGTTCATAGGCCTCCTGGAAAGTAAGGTCCGGGATGAGACGATCCACGGTGTCCTCGACATCATGGACGTCCATGCTCGGCGTACTCGGGGACATCAGCCGTCCGAGCCAGCTCACCTCCTGGCGTGCCTCCATCAGCAGATTGCGGGGGTCGAACATCTCGTGCAGTTCCGGCGAGGAGTGGGTGCCGAGCACGCCCGCGATGAGCGAGCCGGCGCTGGAGCCCGAGATGACGTGTGGCAGCACGCCCTCCTCCAGCATCGCCTTGACCACACCGACGTGGAAGTGACCGAGTACCGCACCGCCGGAGAGCATCAGCGCCGAGCGCCCGAAGCAGTGGTCCGCCCGCCGGAAGAAATCGAGCCGTTCCTCGAAGCTGACCTTGTTGGACCGGAGTTTCGCCAGATAGTGGAGTGCATCGACGATCTCGTCGACGTACTCCTCGATCAGGTGCTTGGTGCCGAACCTGGCGCGCTTGTACAGCGCCGTCTTGCCCATCCCGGCCATATTGCCGTGGAGGCCCTCGTTCAGCGTGAAGAGCAGCCCGTGATCGTCCTTGGTGGCCCGCAGTTCGCGGAGGGTATCGAGGCGCTGGCGGATCGAGTGATAGTCGTAGAGGCTGGTCTTCTCGACCTTCCGCCATTCGTCCATGCCGGTCAGTCGGTCGTGGCTCATCGCCGCTTCGCGCCAGTCGGCGTAGCTGTTCGCCTCGTTCATGGCGCGCTCGAGCAGTCTGCGACTCGCTGCCATAGTTCTATCCCGTAGTCCGTCTCATTAAGCAATCATCATACATTGCGGCCGCCCGCGGTGTCGCTTCCTGGGTCACATAATGCGAAATCGATGTACCGCAAGCTATTGAAATACCGAAATCACCAGCGGTAAATCGTGGAAACCGGCTACGGCTGGGGCTACCGCCCGGTGCTGCGGCAATCCCCGATGCGGCGGCTCCGTCCGATGCCCTGTAATAGAGGTCGGGACGGCGACGATCCCGCCGGACGCGAGGGTTGCCCATGCATATCGAGTTCTGGGGCGCGGCGCGGGAAGTGACCGGATCGTGCCATCTGCTGCACGTCGGTGGGCGACGCGTGCTGTTGGACTGCGGCCTGATCCAGGGCTCTCGTCGCGGCGAAGAGCGGAACCGGGAACCCTTCCCCTTCGATCCGGCCGGTATCGATGCCGTCGTCCTGAGCCACGCCCATATCGACCACTCCGGGCGCCTCCCGCTCCTGCGCCGCCTCGGCTATGCGGGACGCATCCATACCCACCGCGCGACGCGGGATCTGTGTCGGATCATGCTGAGGGATGCCGCCTTCATCGAAGAGAAGGACACCGCCTGGGAGAACCGCAAGCGGGAGCGCAAGGGACTCGCGCCCCGCGAACCGCTCTACACGCGGGAAGACGCCGACGAGGTGACGAAGCGCTTTACCACGGTCGATTACGACAGCCCCACGGAGATCTGCCCCGGTGTCCGCCTGACCCTGCGCGACGCGGGTCACATACTCGGCTCCGCGATCGTGGTGCTCGACCTCGAGGAAGGGGACAGGCGCGCCCGCATCGCCTTCAGCGGCGACCTCGGTCATCGCGACGCTCCGATACTGCGGGACCCGGTCCGACTCGACGAAGCCGACCTGGTCATCCTCGAGTCCACCTATGGCGATCGCCGCCACCGCAGCTGGGACGAAACCCGGCGGGAACTCCTGGGGATCATCGCCAGCGCCGAGGCGAGCTCGGGCAACATTCTCGTGCCGGCTTTCGCCGTCGGTCGCAGCCAGCTCATCCTGTACTGGCTCGCCCGGCATTTCGACGAGGCCGGCCTGGATCGCTGGAAGGTCTTTCTGGACAGCCCGCTGGCCATCCGCACGACCGACGTGTACGGGCGCTATCCCGGACTCTACGACGAGGAAGCCGCCGAATTCTGGCGCGGCCGGGGCAGCCGCGGCATCCTGCCGAATCTCACTTTCTCTCGTACCGCCGATCAGTCCCGGGCACTCAACTCTCTGCGCTCCGGCGCCATCATCATCGCCGGCAGCGGCATGTGCACCGGCGGCCGTATCCGCCACCACCTGCTCCACCATCTCTGGAGGGAGGAGTGTCACGTGATCATCACCGGCTTCCAGGCGGCGGGCACGCTGGGCCGCCGCCTGGTCGACGGCGCGCAACGGGTCAGGGTCCTCGGCGAGACGGTCCGCGTCGGCGCCTCGGTGCACACCGTCGGCGGGCTCTCCGCTCACGCCGACCAGCGCGGCCTCGGCGAGTGGTACGGCGCATTCCGCGACCGCCCGCCCGTCGCACTGGTGCACGGCGAGCCCGGCGCGATGGATGCGTTGGCGCGCGTGCTCGCTGATCGCTACGGAGCGACCGTCACGGCGGTGCAACGTGGCCAGAAAATGAAAATACCCGCCTCGTGAACGACGCGAATCACAGGTTGCGACTGCGAGCGGTCCGGGTCGGCATCGACACCCGCCACGAGCCGGTCCTCTTCCTGCGGCGGGACTCGGAGGTCGCGCGTTCGGAGGGGTTCGACGCGATGTCGCAGGTACAGGTCGCCACGGACTCCCGTTCGATCATCGCGACCCTGATGATCCTCGAGACGGAATTGCTCTCCGAAGGACAGGCCGGGCTGTCGGACGCGGCGTGGCGCCGATTGCGGGTGGAGGACGGCGATACCGTGATCCTGCACCATCCGCCGCCCGTGGATTCGCTGGCGGACATGCGAGCGAAGGTCTACGGCGCGCAATTGAACGCCGCACAATTCAACGACGTGATCCGGGACATCGTGGCCGGCCGTTACATGGATGTGCATCTGGCCGCCTTCGTGGCGGCCTGCTCCGGCGGCCGACTGAGCCGGCAGGAGATCGTCCACCTCACCACTGCGATGGTGGCGAGCGGGGAGAGGCTCAGCTGGGACGTGGAGCCGGTCATGGACAAGCACAGCGTCGGCGGGCTGCCGGGCAACCGTACGACGCCCATCGTCGTCGCCATCGCCGTGGCGGACGGACTGACCATGCCGAAGACATCGTCGCGTGCCATCACGTCGCCGGCAGGCACGGCGGACACGATGGAGACCATGACACGAGTGGATCTCGGTCTGACGGAGATGCGGCGGGTGGTCGAGCGGGAAGGCGGATGCCTCGCCTGGGGAGGCGCCGCGACGCTCAGTCCGGCGGACGACATCCTGATCCGGGTCGAGCGTGCGCTCGATCTGGACAGCGAGGGGCAGCTGGTGGCCTCGGTACTCTCCAAGAAAGTGGCAGCCGGGTCCACGCGGGTGGTCATCGATATGCCGGTCGGTCCCACCGCCAAGGTGCGGAGTCTGGCGGCTGCAGAACGCCTGTCCGGATACCTCGGGGCGGTCGGCGATGCACTGGGCCTTGCGCTGCACATCGACGTGGGCGACGGCAGCGAGCCGATCGGCCGCGGGATTGGCCCGGCACTCGAGGCGAGGGACGTGCTCGCCGTGCTCCGCGGCGAAAAGTCGGCGCCTCCCGCCCTGCGGCAGCGAGCGCTGCAACTCGCTGCCGGCGTCCTGAATCTCGCGGGAACGACGGCCCCGGGCGAGGCCATGGCACGGGCGACCTCGATCCTGGACTCCGGACGGGCATGGGAGCGCTTCCGGCGCATCTGCGAAGCCCAGGGCGGCTTCCGCGAACCGCCCCGTGCAACCTGCCACCACGAACTGCGGGCCGGGTGTCCGGGACGCGTGAAAACGATCGACAATCGCAAGGCTGCCCGCCTCGCGAAGCTGGCGGGCGCGCCGGCGGACAAGGCCGCCGGGCTCGACCTCGCGGTGCGCCGGGGAGACACGGTGGCAAGGGGAGACCTGCTCATGACCCTGCACGCGGACAGCCCCGGGGAGCTGGAATATGCACTGGACTACTTCCGCGCGCACCCGGATGTGATTACGCTTGCGGCTGACTCATGAACCCGCTCATCCTGAATCTCGATGCCCCGGACACGCTGGTCGCCGCTATCCGGTCGGCCACGGGCGCCCGCGCCTGCGAACTGGACACGCGCCGGTTCCCGGACGGCGAGGTCTACCTGCGCGTTGGGACGCCGTGCGCCGGGGCCGAGGTGATCGTCTGTGCGCCGCTGCATCCACCCGACGAGCGCACCCTGGCCGCGCTAATGATCGCGGCGACGCTGCGCGATCTCGGCGCTGCCCGATTGCTGCTGGTAGCGCCTTACCTGCCCTATATGCGACAGGACAGCCGATTCCGGCAAGGGGAAGGGGTGACCTCCCGTTACTACGCAGCCCTCATCTCCTCCCATTACGACGGCCTGATTACCGTAGATCCGCATCTGCACCGGTATGCGAGCCTCGCCGAGGTGTATGCGGTACCGGCGACCTGCGTCCGGGCGGCTCCGGCGATCGGGGACTGGATACGCGATCACGTCCGCCACCCGTTGCTGATCGGACCGGACAGTGAGAGCCGCCAGTGGGTGGAGGCGGTGGCCGGGGTAGCGGGGGCACCGTCGATCGTGCTGGAGAAGATCCGCCGCGGAGACCGGGATGTCTCGGTGAGCGTCCCGGATCTCGAACCCTACAGGGGCCGCCAGCCGGTACTGCTGGACGACATCATCTCGAGCGGCCGGACGATGGCCGAGGCCGTCCATCGAGTGAACGGCGGCGGTTCGGCGGCGCCGGTCTGTATCGCCATACACCCGGTGTTCGCCGAGGGCGCGGTCCAGGACTTGCGTGCGGCAGGTGCCGGTCGCGTCGTCTCCTGCAATACCATCGGGCATGAGACCAACGCTATCGACGTCGATCCCCTCATCGCGGACGCCTGCCGTGAATTCCTGACCCACGGATCCCGCAGAGCTGCCGCGAAATGAGAAACGCCCTGGGGCCCGTCGCGGCCCTGCTGCTCGGTGTCGCCATCCTCCTCGCCGGTAACGGCCTGCAGGGCGTACTCGTCCCGTTCCGCGCCGGTGTGGAGGCGTTCTCCAGCGTTACGATCGGACTGATCGGTGCCGGCTATTTCTTCGGCTTCACCGTCGGATGTCTGCAGGGCGGGTCGCTGATACGCGGCGTCGGCCACGTGCGCGTATTCGCCGCCATGACCGCCCTCGCCTCGGCGGTGCCGATCATCCAGGGGCTCTGGATCGACCCCGTCGCATGGTTTTTCTTTCGCGCGATCATGGGCTTCTGCTTCGCCGTCCTCTATATCGTCATCGAGAGCTGGCTGAACGAGCAGTCGACCAACGAGAATCGCGGCACGGTCGTCTCCACCTATATCTTCGTGAGCTTCGGCGCGATGGCACTGGGCCAGGAGATGCTGCGGGTCTACGATCCGACGGGCGTCGAACTGTTCGCGGTCGTGGCAACCCTGGTGTCGCTGGCGGCGATCCCCGTGGCCCTGACACGCTCGCCCACGCCACGCCTGCCGGCGGCGACGGCCGTGAATCTGCGTGGACTCTGGCGGGTTTCGCCGACCGGCATATCCGGGACCCTGGTGTCCGGTCTCGGCAATGGCGCCTTCTGGGCGCTGGCACCACTCGTCGCGGCGGGCGGAGCCATGGACGTCACGCGGACGGCCACGTTCATGAGCGCTGCCATCATCGGCGGCGCCGCGGCCCAGTGGCCGTTCGGACGTCTGTCCGATCGCGTGGACCGCCGTTACGTCATTGCGGGTGTCGCGGGCCTCGCGGCCTGTGTCGCCTTCGCCATCTGGTGGCTGGCGCCGGCCATCGACAATCTGTTCCTGTTCGCGCTGAGCTTCCTGTGGGGTGCCGGGTCATTCACGATCTATCCGATCTCGGTGGCCCATTCGAACGACCACGCCGACCCCGACGACTTCGTCAGCGTTTCCGCGGGCCTGTTGCTCGCCTACGGCATCGGCGCGACGATCGGGCCGATCGCGGCCTCGCTGCTGATGGGGATGCTCGACGCGCCCGCCCTGTATCTCTTCATCGCGGCCATGTATCTCCCCCTCACCGTCTTCGCACTGACGCGTATACGGCGGGCCGCAGCGGTGCCGGACGAGGAGCAGATCCGGTTCTCGGATGCACTGGCGGCCGCCGGCACGGCTTCCCATGCCTATGAGGAAGAGCTCGTTGAGCAGGTGCTGGAGGAGCAGTCCGAGCTCGTAAACGAAGCTCAGTGACCGGCATGTTCCGCCGGCATGCTGCTCGGGCCGTGCCCGCCGTGGCCGGACAGGTCTGCCAGGTGCATGACCGGCAGGGCCATGGTCCACAGGCCGGCCAGGATCACCAGGGCGCCGGCGAGGCGCCGCACGCCGGTTCGACGCGTCAGGCCCGCGAGTCGGGCGGCGCCGCCCGTCGCGAGCAGCATGGAGGGCAGCGTACCGAGCCCGAAAGCGGCCATCACGACGGCTCCCTGCGACGCGCCGCCGGAGACGGCGGCGGCCAGCAGGACGGAATAGACCAGTCCGCAGGGGATCCAGCCCCAGATCACGCCGAGTGCGAATGCATGCAGCGGGGTCGTCGCGGGCAATAATCGCCCGGTCAGCGGTGCCAGACGCCGCCATCCGCGTGCGCCCCAGGCCTCGAAACGTCTCAGTGGATTCCAGCCGAAGGCGAGCTGCAGACCGATGAGTACGATGACGAGGCCGAAGACCAGGCGCAGCAGGGGGCCCCATTGCCGGATCCCGAGCAGGCCCCCGCTGGTCGCGCCGGCGAACCCGGCTATCGCTCCCAACGCCAGGTAGCCTGTCACCCGGCCGCCGTTGTAGGCAATGGCGAAGCCCGAACGGCCCGCGGCACCTTTCACGGCCGTGTTGAGACCCAGCCACCCGGCGATACCGCCGCACATCGCGAGGCAATGGGTGGAGCCGAACAGTCCGGCGAGGAAGGCGGCGACCAGGCCGCCGTCAGCGTTCATCCACTTCGTCCTCGTCCTCGCGGGAAGGCGGAGCCCGGTCGTCATCCATCACGACCCGCCAGGCCGGCGTGTCCATGTCGTCGAACTGACCGCTGCCCACCGCCCAGAAGAAGGCCGCGACCGCCACCAGCAGCAATATCAGGCCGAGGGGTATCAACACGTAGAGCGTGCTCACGGGGAGGCCTCCAGTATGTCCGTGCGAGTCGCAGTCTCGTCCCCGTGCATTCCTGCATCCACTCCCCTGCGCGTGCCCGTGACCCGCCGCAACCGGAGGGCGTTCAGGACGACCAGCAGCGAACTCGCCGACATGCCGATGGCTGCCATCCAGGGAGCGAGGGTCCCGGAGGCTGCCAGGGGCACCGCCAGGAGGTTGTAGCCGATCGCCCAGCCGATGTTCTGGCGTATGATGCGCCGGGTGCGCCGGGCGACGTCCACGGCGGTCAGCAGCGGCGTCAGCGACTCCCCGAGCAGCACCGCGTCTGCGCTCGACTGGGCGAGAGTCGTGCCGGCGCCCATCGCGATGGACACGTCCGCGCCGGCCAGCACCGGTGCATCGTTGATGCCGTCGCCGACCAGCGCCACCGTCTCTCCCGCGGACTGCATCGCGCGGACCCAGTCGAGTTTGTCCTCCGGGCCGAGCGCGCCGCGAGCATCGTCGATGCCGAGCGCGGCGGCGATGTCGCGCACCGTCTCCGTGCGGTCACCACTGGCGATAGCGCTGGTGATGCCCGCATCGTGCAGCGCGGCGACGACCCGGGCCGCATCCGCGCGCGGCTGATCGCGCAATTCGAAAGCGGCGAGGACGCGGCCGTCGTCGGTGCCCAGAAAGACGAGGGTGGCCGCCCGGCCGGCATCCAGGGCCGGCAGCGCGGCGAGCGCCTCGGCGCCGACGAACTCCGCCGATCCGACCCGGTAACGCGTCCCGGCGATCGAGCCTTCGATGCCTTTGCCGGGCACCGGGCGCAGGTCCTCCGCCGGATCGCTGCGCCGCGGGAAGGCGCGGGCGGCGGCGTGTTCCGAACCGCTCTCGAGCCTTGCGGCGATGGCGAGACACGCCTCCGCGTCGGCTGCGCCCGCGTCTGACAGGACGTGGATGCGCGTCACCTCCGGGCGACCCCGGGTGAGCGTGCCGGTCTTGTCGAAAACCACCCGGTCGAAGCGGGCCAGTCCCTCGAGCGCCCGGGAGCGCACCACCAGGATGCCACGATCGGCGAGCGCGGTATTGGCGGCGGCCAGCGCTGCCGGCGTGGCCAGCGAGAGCGCACACGGGCAGGTGACGACCAGCACGGCGAGGGCCGTGGGAAAGGCGGCGTCGGGTTCGATCCACCACCAGGCCAGCGCGACGGCGGCGGCGATGGCGAGCACGCCCACGACGAACCAACTGGCTACCCGGTCGGCGAGCACGGCGATGGCCGGTCTCTCGGCCTGGGCGCGCTCCAGCAGGCGGCCGATGGCGGCGAGCAGGGTGTCCTGTCCGACCCGCTCGGCGGTGAGGGTCAGTGCGCCATCCAGGTTGATACTGCCGGCCGTGACCGTATCGCCGGGCTCCTTCGCCACCGGGCGGGATTCACCGGTGATCAGGGATTCGTCGACCGCGGCGCGCCCGCTGACGATGCGGGCATCGGCGGGTACGCGCTCGCCGGGTCGCAGGCGGAACCGGTCGCCGCTGCGCAGACGCACCACGGCCACGATTTCCTCCTCGTCGCCGATCAGGCGTCGGACGGTATCGGGCAGGAGTTGTCCGATCGCCGCCGATCGCTCCGTGGCACGGTGACGCGCGGTCATCTCGAGAAACCGGCCCAGTGACAGGAAGAAAATGAACATGGTCGCCGAATCGAAATAGACTTCGCCGTGGCCGCTGACCGTGGCGTACACGGAC